>NZ_JAMXSE010000004.1:0-266188 GCF_024124685.1 Pseudoalteromonas sp. OANN1 | reverse complement strand
ACCTTTGAACCCTCGGCTTTTGCTAGCAACTCAAGCATAGGTTCGCGTTTCATTGGCTTATTAAACTTGAGTTTATTGCCTTTCAGCTGCGCTACTTGGAAAATGTTTTTTGCCAAGTCGATAGCAACTAAATTAGACTGTGTCATGTATGGACTCCTTATTTGGTAAAAGTGTTTTGCAATATCTTTATACCGTACTCTCCCGTTAAGGGGGAGGAGTCCATACATCTCCCACCTAATATTGCTGCACGCTTAACACAAGTTACTCTAATAGCTCAGCAGCACCGCTAGATCGCGACTAAAACTGGTAGATTGTGATTTATCGCGACATCAGATTTTAGAAGGAACGACACACCAAAAAATCGCGGGGTGAACCCGCTCCTAACTAATGTTGATGCGCGTTTAGCGTTAGGGGTAACCGGCTAACACACAAAAACTATTGGTGCTGGCTCACATCCCACAATTGCTTTAACTCTTCTATAATGGCGGGGTCGTCAATGGTAGATGGCACGACAATGTCTTCTCCGTCTACCAGCTGGCGTAGGTTCTTTCTAAGAATTTTACCTGAACGGGTTTTGGGTAAACGCTCAACCACTTTAATGGTTTTAAGACAGGCAATCGCGCCGATTTTTTCGCGGATCAGGCTTCTTATTTCCTCGGCAATGGCCGTTTCAGTGGTGTTTACGCCATCTTTCAGTACCACCATGGCAATAGGCACTTGGCCTTTTAGCTCGTCTTTACCGCCAAACACGGCGCATTCTGCAATTGCATTGTGACCTGCGACGATTTCTTCCATTTCACCGGTTGACAGTCTATGCCCGGCTACGTTTATTACGTCATCGGTGCGGCCCATAATAAACAAATAGCCGTCTCCATCAAAATAGCCGCCGTCACCAGAGAGATAATAACCGGGGTATTGTGATAAGTAACTGCCTTTAAAGCGTGCTGTATTATTCCAAATGGTGGTTAAACAACCAGGGGGAAGTGGCAATTTAACCGCAACAACACCTTGTTGATTGGCTTCACATGGACTGCCGTCCACATCAAGGATCTCAACTTGATAGCCCGGTGTAGGAACTGTGGCACTGCCCGCCTTTGTAGGCATCAATTCAATTCCAACTGGGTTAGATGCAATTGCCCAGCCCGTTTCCGTTTGCCACCAGTGGTCGATCACCGGCAGCTTTGTGGTGGACTGTAGCCAGTCGTAGGTAGCAGGGTCGAGTCGTTCACCAGCTAAAAATAGTGCTTTTAGACTGCTGGTGTTGTAGTTAGCCAAGAGGGCTGCGCTCGGGCCTTCTTTTTTTATGGCACGAAATGCTGTCGGAGCACTAAAAAGTGCAACCACTTGGTATTCTTCGACCACTCGCCAAAACGCCCCTGCATCTGGAGTTTTAATCGGTTTTCCTTCGTATAATACGCTGGTGCAACCATAAATCAGCGGGCCATAAACAATATAAGAATGCCCCACAACCCAGCCAATGTCAGATGCAGCCCAAAACACTTCACCGGGCTCCATGCCGTAAACGGTTTTCATACTGTAGTTTAATGCCACAGCGTGACCACCGTGCTCTCGCACCACTCCTTTGGGTGTGCCTGTGGTGCCGGAGGTATATAAAATATAGAGCGGATGCGTGCTTGGTAACGGCACGGCATCAAAGGATTCTGGCGTATTTTCCACCACCGTCCAGTCTAAGTCTCTTGGCGACGAAATCTGCGCTTGGTACTCCTCACGCTGTAACACAATGCAATGCTCTACTTGATGCTTTGCCAACGAGAGCGCTTCATCCAGCATAGGTTTGTATTCAATGATGCGGTCTATTTCAATTCCGCAAGAAGCGCTGATCACTAGCTTTGGTTTCGCATCATCTATTCTCACCGCAAGCTCATGAGGCGCAAAGCCGCCAAACACAACCGAATGTATAGCCCCCACGCGCGCACAAGCAAGCATAGCAACGACCGCCTCAGGCACCATGGGCATATAAATAACCACCCTATCACCTACACTTACACCAAGCTGATTTAAGCCAGCCGCAAAATGGCTCACTTGAGAGAGCAACTCACGATAGCTAATTGTGCGTTTGGTATTCGTCACCGGCGAGTCATAAATTAGCGCGGCTTGCTCGCCTCGGCCTTGGTGTACATGATGGTCGAGTGCCAAATAACTGGTATTCATCAAGCCATCACTAAACCAATGACTCAGCCCCTCTTGGTCTTGGGTATGTCCGATTTTTGGTGGCGTGTGCCAATCAAGCCGTGCCGCTTCTTTAAGCCAAAATGCCTCTGGGTCTTGGGTAAATGTGTGGTATACCTGTTGATAGGATGTTGTTGTCATATTAAGTTACTCAGTTTCGCTGGAACTTAGTAAAGATAGATAAAAAACCGCCAAGTTTTGATGAGACTTTAGTCTTGCGGGATGATGTGGATCAATGTTGGGGGCGTTAGATATGATTATGTTTGGGTAAGGAGCTGTCTCTAGTACGGGTGTTAATAAGCACTTGTTCTTCTAATTAGATATAAATGTAATCACAGCGTCCTGAACAATAGCCATGAGAATAGATATGACTATTATTCAGAAATCCACTAGGGCCAATACAACCAAATTTACCTACTGCTCGCTTTCAAGCTTTAGCAGCAGCGCTTTGATATCATCTTTTGCGCCAGTAATATGTTTTTTCAAAAAGTCACAGGCCCCTCTGGTATTTTTATCGCGGCATAGCTCTAATAGCTGGCGGTGTTCCTCTGGTGCGGTTTTAATGCCGCCAGCGAGTAGAATGTGCATGCGCACGTAGCGCTCCGAGTTTTTACTGTACACATCCACCAACTCACGGGTTTGTGGGCGCTGTGCTTTGCTGTAGAGTTTACTGTGAAATTCGGCATTAAGCTTACCAGTTGCCAGTTGTGTATCGCCAGCGGCGGTGGCTTCTTCAAGCTCGGCTAAAATGGCTTCGGCTTCTAGCAGATCGCGTGCGGTTAAGTGGTCGATTGAGTGACGTAACAGCTCAGCTTCCAACAATGCGCGTAGATCAAATATTTCATCGATTTGTTCAGCACTTAAGCGCGTGACCGTCGCACCTTTGTGCGCTTCAAAGTTAACTAAGCCTTCGGCTTCTAGTTGCAGGAGTGCTTCTCTAACGGGAATACGGCTTACATTTAACTCATCTGCCAGCGCGGCTTGCCTCAGCGGCTCGCCCGCTTTGATTTCGCCAGTGAGGATTTTTTCACGAATTGCTTCAGCAACTAATTGAGTTCGAGTTTTATGTACAATTGCCATAGTATTTAGTAATTATTGTTTTATGAACTCATTATAAACGTATCTGAGTTCAAATTGCATGTTTGTCGAGTATATAAGTTTGATGTGCGAATTATGTCTGAATAAAAAAGCCCATAGCAGTACTATGGGCTTGGTTTGCTTAACTTTGTATACAAATTGGTCTTACGAATCGTTTGAGCGCTTCTAACCCTACCGATGTTGAACGTACATCGGTTGATGACGGAAACGGCCCGCCATGGTTCATGGTGGCACACACTTCAACGCCCGTTGGCATTTGCCCATAAATCAATCGACCTACGCGGTATTGTAACGCCTCTATGATGTCTTCGGCTTGATGTAAGTCAGAATCAGTGCCATGAATACTGGCGGTGAGCTGCCCATCTAAGTCTGCGATTAAGTCCTCAAGCTGCGCTAAGTCGTCATAGCTCACCACTAAAGCACTTGGCCCAAAGACTTCTTCTTTAAGCCTCTCGTCAGATACAAAACTTTTGCTATCCGTTAGGAACAAGTGGGCGCTTGCGTGAAACGGCTGTGCTTGCTCACCAGCGCTCAACAACGTTACTTGAGGGTGTGCTTTTAGCGCCGTAGTGCTGTTTTGATAAGCTTTTAAAATGCCAGGGGTTAATAAGGTATCGGAAGGTGCTGCGCTAATATTTTGCTTAGCTGTCTCGATAAATGTTTGTGAATGATTGCTTGGCACCAACCAAATACCGGGGCTAGTACAAAATTGACCATTGCCCATAAGTAAAGACTGGACAAATTGTGCACCAAGCTCTGCGCCTTGCGACTGTATTTTTTCAGGTAAGACAATTTGCGGGTTTACGCTGCCAAGCTCACCATAAAGCGGGATAGGTTCATTGCGCTTCGCGATGGTGTCTTGCAATGCCTTTGCAACGTCAAAGGAGCCTGTAAATCCAACCGCTTTGATAGGCTCGGCTTTCACCAGCCAATGCGCGACATCGTATGCTTTCGCTTGCAGCATTGAAAACACCCCGCTTGGCATATCGCACTTGCTTATTGCTGTGGCGATGGCTTTGGTCATTAGCTCACACGTTGCCGGATGTGCTGGGTGACCTTTATATACCACAGGGCAGCCAGCGGCTAACGCAGCTGCGGTATCGCCCCCGAGCGTAGAGAAGGCATACGGGAAGTTTGACGCGCCAAACACCGCAACAACGCCAATAGGAATATGCTTAAGCTGTGTTTTTGGCTTAGGCAGCGGCGTGCGATTTGGGTCCGCTTGCTCTTCCTTTGCAAGGCAAAGCTCAGCTAGGTTATCTCTCAGCGCTGCGGCAAATGCGTTTAATTGGTTTACCGTGCGGCCACGCTCGCCCTCGAGTCTTGGCCTTGGCAGGTTAGTTTCTGCCATTGTGGTAGTTATTAGCTCGTCACCTAAGGCAAGAACTTCTTGCGCTATGGTCTCTAAAAACTCTGCTCGAGCAGTCATCGACGTTTTACGATAAGCCTTAAAAGCCTGCTCTGCTGCATTAACGGCTTCCTCTACTTGTGCTTCACTAGCGTTAAAAAATGGTTGCGTTAACGCTTCATTGGTTTCCGGGCAAAACGCGTAAAACGTTGTTGCCGTTTGTGCGGCTTGCCACGCACCGTTGATGTAGCTCTTTCCTGATAAATTCATTGTTAGCTCCTGTTTTCTTTCAGTCTTAATGGCTAGAGCACCTGAAAACCAAATGCATACGGATCTTCGTCATCTACAGTGATACAATTACTTCCCGTTTGACGTGCCCAACCTTGAATACTTGGCAGAATTGCGGCTTTTCCCGCGACTTCAGTTGTGCCTTCGACCTTACCGATAAATTGGCTGCCTATGATGCTCTCGTGAACAAAAGTATCGCCATCTTTTAGCAGTCCTTTTGCAAACAACTGTGCCATTCGTGCACTTGTGCCGGTACCACAAGGCGACCTATCAATCGCTTTATCGCCATAAAATACCGCGTTGGCCGCATGACTATCTGGATGTTGTGGCTTGCCTGTCCATAACACATGGGAGGCGCCGCACACGGTAGAGTCTTCGGGATGAATAGGGTTTATTTGCGCATTAACTGCCGCGCGCACTTTGGGGCTCCACGCCAGTAATTCGGCGGCGCAACTTTGATCCACACCAGCAAATAGACTTTGAGGCTCAACAATAATGTAAAAGTTACCGCCATAGGCAATATCAACGATGAGCTCCCCTAGCCCATCAACATGGACAGGCACCGCTTGGTAAGCCAAAAATGCCGGCACATTGTAGAGCCTTACCCAAGTCACTTTACCTGCTTTCATCTCATAATAAGCATTCACGCGCCCCGCTGGGGTGTCAAGCTTGAGTACCCCCTGCTCCTTTGGAGTAATAAGGCCGCTTTCAAGGCCAAAAGTGACTGTCCCGATAGTGCCATGCCCACACATAGGCAAGCACCCAGAGGTTTCGATAAATAGGATTGCCACATCCCCATCAGCAGTGGTCGGTGGATATAAAAAGGCACCCGACATCATGTCATGGCCTCTGGGCTCAAACATCAGTGCGCGCCTTATCCAATCGTAGTCACGTAAAAAATGTTGGCGCTTTTCACTCATGCTCTCGCCCAAAAGCGTTGGATGACCGCTTGTGACCAAGCGCACGGGATTGCCACAGGTGTGGCCATCTATACAATAGTAGGTGCCTAAAATCATACGCTTAGTCCAAGTTATATTGGCTTAAGTCAATTCGATTTGCCATCGCTTCATCGTACAAACGACTCACGTAAGCCTTTTGTTCTTGGGTGAGTGGCAATCTTGGAGAACGAGTCACTTCACTACCACGTCCAGCCAAATGTTCTGCATATTTGATGCACTGCACCAGTGTCGGAATAGTATCTAAGCGTAGCAAAGGTAAAAACCAACGCCACAGCGCGCGCGCTTCCTCATAGCGACCTTGTTCAGCAAGCTTATAAATAGCCACTGACTCGCGTGGGAATACATTGGTCAATCCCGAGATCCAACCTGTCGCGCCAAGCATTAGGCTTTCCAGTGCGATATCATCAACACCACCAAATACAACGTAGCGATCGCCAAATGCGCTAAACAGCTCACTAATACGGCGGGTATCTTCCGTCGCCTCTTTTACAGAAACAATATTGGGCTCTTCAGCTAAGGTTTTCATGCCCTCAATAGACACATCGACACCGTAGGTCACCGGATTGTTGTATATCATAATAGGTAATGCTGTGCTTCGCGCTACCTGTTGGTAATGATGAATCGCTTCGCGCTCGGTTGAGCGGTAGACCATCCCCGGCAATACCATTAGTCCATCTATGCCGAGCGCTTCTGCATCCTTGGCAAACTCGACAGCCAGTGCAGTTGTGGTTTCAGCCACACCACTAAGTAGTGGCACTCTATCGCCTACCACTTCTGTTGCGGCTTTTAAAACTTGGCGTTTCTCGTCAGCCGTGAGTGAGCAGTTTTCACCGACGGTGCCTAATACTATGATGCCATGAACCCCTTCGTTAATCAGGTTATCTATCATCTCTTTGGTAGTATCAAAGTTGATGCTTTCATCATCATGGAATTGAGTGGTTACTGCTGGATATACACCCTGCCAATTTACGTTCATGGTTCTCGCCTTTCATTAGGTTGTTTAGTTATTGTGCTTGCCATCATAGGTATATTGTATACAATAATCAATATTCAAAAGAGAGATTTTTTAGCCATCAACTCAAATGACTGGCCTAAACGTCTGTAATCTTATGATTTATAAGTGGTAATTTTTTCTTTTTGGTATTTAAACGAGGCCTGAGTGATGTCTATGTGGAAATACAATTTAGGATGGTGAGGTGAATTGTGGAAAGTAATAATAAAATTGCAGTGATCGGCGCAGGGATCATTGGGATCACCACCGCGCTGCAATTAGCTCAACGAGGCCACGCTGTTACCTTGTTCGATAAAAACCGGCCCGCGGAGGGATGCTCTAAGGGTAACGCTGGGCATTTTGCCACAGAACAGGTATTCCCCATGGCTGATGCAGCTTTACTAACAAAAGTGCCTGCCATGTTAGTCAATCCGGTGGGGCCTTTGCGAATAGAGACCACCTCTTTGCTCAAAAATATTCCTTGGTTTCTACGATTCTTAAAGCAAATGAAAAGTAGCTGTTTCCACAAAGGTACAATCGCACTTAGAAGTTTAAATGAACGCGCACTACCCGCATACCAGCGTTTACTTGGTGATAAATATCATACACTTATATCTAGCAACGGCAGTTTACTGGTATTTGAAAGTGACGAAAGCTCTGCGCGTCAAAGCTATAAAAAATATGCAGAACAAGACATCTCAGTGAGCTTACTTACAGGTGATCAAGCCCGAGAAATGGAGCCGAGCCTATCAAGTACCATTACCTCGGCACTGTATTTTGATAAAGTCGCGCATAGCACAGATCCCTACGCTCTCTGTTTGACGTTATATGAGCAGTTTATGGAGCTAGGGGGAGCATTCCAACAAGGCTCGATCGACAATATTACCCACACAGAGCATGGCTACACACTCAACTCGAATAACCACAAGATGGCCTTTAACAAAGTCGTTGTGGCAACGGGTGCTGCAAGTAAAACGCTCTGTGCGTCTTTAGGTTACTCACTGCCCATGATTGCCGAGCGCGGTTATCACAACATGTTGGCAGTGAATAATACGCTTACACGACCTGTCGCATCAAGTGAGCGAGGGTTTATCATGACGCCCATGTCACCAGGTTTGCGACTGGCCGGAACGGTAGAATTTGCTGCACTGGAGAGTAAACCCAACTACAGCCGTGCTCGCGTATTATTACATCACGCAAGTATTCTATTAAGGCAACCTCTGCCACAACATAGTGAAGCGCTTTGGGTTGGCTGCCGTCCCTCACTCCCAGATTATTTACCTGTCATCGGACAAGCGCCAAATCATCACAACCTGTATTTTGCACTGGGTCATCAGCATTTAGGACTGACCCAAGCCGCAATTTCAAGTGAATGTATCGCAGATCTTATTGACAACAAGCCCAACGACATCGATCTTACTCCCTTTAGTATTGCTCGATTTAATTAGTAATAGCAATTTGCTTGATTAAGAGGTCTATTTGAAGCAAGAAAGTTTTACCGATAGCAAGGCAAAAATTTTGTGATTTAGTTACGCTAAATAAGAAATTTTTAACGCAGTTAGCGTAAAATTTACTCCTTCAAATTGAGCAAGTATCAAGTCAAATTGATATATAGGATCACAAAAATGAAAGGTATTGCATACCAGAGCGCGCAACAGGCGCTAGATAACTTAGAAGATATGACCAAAGGCGTAGCGCCAATTGGCGAAAGCGAGTATTTAGCAAGAATAGAGAAAGCTCAACAATATATGCAGCAGAACAACATTGATGCACTCTATTTAAATGCTGGTACAAATTTAAAATACTTTACTGGTTTGCAGTGGTACGCCAGTGAGCGTTTGGTCGGTGCTATTTTACCCGCCAATGGACAAGTTCAGTTTATCGTCCCATTTTTCGAGATCGGCTCAATCAAGGATTATTGGCTGATTGAAGGTCCTATTCATGCTTGGCAAGAAGAAGAATCTCCTTACCAGCTCGTCGCAAACGTACTTAACACACTCAATATTGATAGCACAGGCACACTCGCCATTGACGAAAGCACTGCGTTTTTTGTTGCTGATGGGATCAGACTCGCGGCACCTGAGCTTTCGCTTATCAATGCAAAGGCAGTAACCGCGCATTGTAGAATGCATAAATCGGCCAATGAAATTGCCCTTATTCAACGTGCAATGGACATGACACTTGCCGTACATAAAGCAACGGCATCTATGCTGTATGAAGGGATCACGACAACCGAAGTTGAAGCCTTTATTAATGAAGCGCACAAAAAAGTGGGGGCGCCGGGCAATTATTTTTGTATTGTGCTATTTGGTGTGGCGTCGTCATTCCCACATGGTGTAAAAAATCCACAAACGCTGAAAAAAGGCGATGTGGTTCTCGTCGACACTGGCTGTAAGTTACACGGCTACCTTAGTGATATTACCCGTACTTATGTTTTTGGCGACCCCAGTGAAAAGCAAAAGTCCGTTTGGCAAATCGAGAAGCAAGCGCAAATTGCAGCATTTAATGCAGCCAAAATTGGTGCGCCCTGTGGCGCTGTTGATAAGGCCGCGAGAGAATATATTGCCAGCAATGGGCTTGGTCCTGATTATCAACTACCAGGTTGCCCGCATCGCACTGGGCATGGCATCGGCTTAGATATCCACGAATGGCCTTATTTAGTCAAAGACAACCCAGAACCGCTTGCAGCCGGAATGTGTTTTTCAAACGAACCTATGCTGGTTATTCCTGATGAATTTGGCATTCGCTTGGAAGACCATTTCTATATGACCGACGAAGGTCCACGTTGGTTTACTGAACCTGCACATAGCATAGAAAATCCTTTTGGGGTTGAATAACCCTAGCGATAGCTACATGGTGAGATGCTCTGATAAGCAATTCACCATTTATCGTGATTGATTTAAGCAGGGGTTAATTGGTATAAACTTAACACCTGCAATTTACTGCGTCACAACTTATGATAGCAACTACTCCTCCACCACCCTATTACGCTGTAATTTTTACCAATATTAAAAATAAAGACGATGAAGGCTATGCGCAAACCGCTTCGCGAATGGTCGAGCTTGCACAGCTACAACCCGGGTTTTTAGGGTTAGAATCTGCGGTTGAAGAGGTTGGGATCACCGTTTCTTATTGGCGCGACCTAGAATCAATCAAAGCATGGAAAGCCAATGCTGAGCATATTGAGGCACAAAAAAACGGCAACAAAAAATGGTATCAAAGCTATACGACTCGTATTGCTAAGGTAGAGCGAGAATACAGTCTTTGAACTAGCGCTTAGTTATAGTCGCTTGTGCTTTGTTTACTCGCGACTTTAATCGTGATAGAACTTGAGGCGTTACGCCCAAATAATTAGCAAGATCATAATTTGCTAAACTATTAACCCAATGCGGACGTTCGTCACGCAAAAAACAATATCTTTGCTCCAGCGTATTAAGTAATAGAAAAGCTTCTTTTGCTTCTTTAAATAGCAACTGCTGTTCTAATAATTTTAATTTAAGTGCACGAAGATTAGCTTGTTCTAATTCGACTAACGGAACGAGTACTATCTTCGCATCATCCAACGCAGAGATTTGATAGAAACTAGGAGATTTTTGGATCCATTCAGCAAATAAAATACAAAGTTCGCCAGCAAAATAAAACTCCTTATGTCTTAGCTCCCCTGTTTCATTTACAACCGATGAGACAAGCTTGCCAGAGTGGATAAAGAAGCCATGACGTTGTACCTGCCCTTGTTGCAATAATATTTCATTACGGCTGCAGCGCTTAGTGTCGAACGTTGGGTTTTGCTTGATAAGTGTTAATAATTCATTTCTTGTGACTTCACAAAGCTGACCGAGTTTATGAAAAGGCATAATCCCCTCATGCAATTGGTATAGCGAGATCAAAAAAGGCTCCTTGAGGAGCCTTTTTAACGTGTGGTATTAACTTACCAACCCGCTTTCTCTTTTAGTGCAGAACCGATTTCTGCAAGAGAGCGAACTGTTTTAACACCCGCTGCTTCAAGTGCTGCGAATTTCTCGTCAGCTGTACCTTTACCGCCTGCGATAATTGCACCAGCGTGACCCATACGCTTACCTGGAGGAGCTGTAACACCTGCGATGTAAGAAACAACAGGCTTAGTTACGTTGTGCTTGATGTACTCAGCCGCTTCTTCTTCAGCTGTACCGCCGATCTCACCGATCATTACGATAGCTTCAGTTTGCGGATCGTTTTGGAACATCTCTAGTACGTCGATGAAGTTAGTGCCTGGGATTGGATCACCACCGATACCAACACAAGTAGATTGACCGAAGCCAGCGTCAGTTGTTTGCTTAACTGCTTCATAAGTCAAAGTACCAGAACGTGACACGATACCTACTTTACCAGGCAAGTGGATATGACCTGGCATGATACCGATCTTAGTTTCACCTGGAGTGATAACACCTGGGCAGTTAGGACCAATCATGCGAACGCCAGTTTCTTCTAGCTTCACTTTAACATCAACCATATCTAGTGTAGGGATGCCTTCAGTGATACATACGATTAGTTCGATACCTGCGCTGATCGCTTCAAGGATAGCGTCTTTACAGAATGCAGCTGGTACGTAGATAACAGATGCAGTTGCACCAGTTGACTCTACCGCTTCACGTACTGTGTTAAATACAGGTAGACCTAGGTGAGTTGTGCCGCCTTTACCAGGAGAAACACCACCAACCATTTGTGTACCGTACTGGATAGCTTGCTCAGAGTGGAAAGTACCCTGACCACCAGTGAAACCTTGACAGATTACTTTAGTATCTTTGTTAATTAGTACAGACATTATTTGCCCTCCGCAGCAGCAACTACTTTCTCAGCAGCGTCAGTTAGTGACTCAGCTGCAATGATGTCAAGGCCAGAGTTAGCTAGTACTTCACGACCAGCTTCAGCGTTAGTACCTTCAAGACGTACAACTACTGGTACGTTTACGCCAACTTCCTTAACCGCACCGATAATACCTTCAGCGATCATGTCACAACGTACGATACCACCGAAGATGTTAACTAGTACTGCTTTAACATTGTCGTCAGAAAGGATGATCTTGAATGCTTCAGATACACGCTCTTTAGTCGCACCACCACCAACGTCTAAGAAGTTAGCTGGCTTGCCGCCGTGTAGGTTTACGATGTCCATAGTACCCATCGCAAGGCCTGCACCGTTAACCATACAACCAACGTTACCGTCTAGTGCTACATAGTTAAGTTCAAAGCTTGCTGCGTGTGCTTCACGAGCGTCTTCTTGTGAAGGATCGTGGAATTCACGGATCTTAGGCTGGCGGAACAATGCGTTGCCGTCTACACCGATTTTGCCGTCTAGGCAGTGTAGGTTACCAGCGTCTGTGATCACTAGAGGGTTGATTTCTAGTAGAGCAAAGTCGTGGTTGATAAACATTTGCGCTAGACCCATGAAGATCTTAGTGAATTGCTTAACTTGAGTTGGGTTCAAACCTAGTTTGAACGCTAGCTCACGACCTTGGTAAGCTTGAGGACCTACTAGTGGGTCGATCTCAGCTTTATGAATTAGTTCAGGCGTTTCTTCTGCAACTTGTTCAATTTCTACACCACCTTCAGTTGATGCCATGAACACGATTTTACGTGAGCCACGGTCAACAACAGCACCTAGGTATAGTTCATTTGCAATATCAGTGCAGCTTTCTACTAAGATTTTAGCAACAGGCTGACCTTTCTCGTCTGTTTGGTAAGTAACTAGGTTTTTACCTAACCAGTTTTCAGCGAATGCGCGGATTTCGTCTTTGCTGTCTGCAAGTTTAACACCGCCAGCTTTACCACGGCCGCCAGCGTGTACTTGACACTTAACAACCCACTTGTCTCCACCGATTTTACCAGCAGCTTCAACTGCTTCTTGAGGTGTATCACAAGCAAAGCCTTCTGATACAGGTAAACCATATTCGGCAAAAAGTTGTTTTGCCTGATACTCATGCAAATTCATGATGCTTTATCCAATTTTTTATACTAAAAAAGCTGAATATTTATGCAAATAGTCAGCTATCCCAAATTGCGCACATAGTATAGATCCCAAGGCTTCTGATGAAAACCCCACTTAGACCAAAGGCGCAAAAAAAAAGCTGTATGCGAGCATACAGCTTATTCTTTAAACAAATATTAAACGTCTAGTAGTAGACGTGTTGGATCTTCAAGCAACTCTTTAATTGTTACTAGGAAACCAACTGACTCTTTACCATCGATTTGACGGTGGTCATAAGATAGTGCTAGGTACATCATAGGTAAAATTTCAACTTTACCGTTTACTGCCATAGGACGCTCTTGGATTTTGTGCATGCCCAAGATTGAAGACTGTGGCAAGTTGATGATAGGCGTAGATAGTAGTGAACCGAATACACCACCATTGGTAATAGTGAAGTTACCGCCAGTCATATCGTCAACAGTTAGTTTGCCATCACGACCTTTGATAGCCAATTCACGAATATTCTTCTCGATTTCAGCAACAGAAAGCTTATCGCAATCACGTAGTACTGGAGTCACTAGACCACGAGGTGTTGATACCGCGATGCTGATGTCAAAGTAGTTGTGGTAAACGATATCGTCACCGTCGATTGACGCGTTAACTTCAGGGAAACGCTTAAGTGCTTCAGTTACCGCTTTCACGTAGAAAGACATGAAACCTAAACGAATACCGTGACGCTTCTCAAATACCTCTTGGTACTGCTTACGAAGGTCCATGATTGGCTTCATGTTTACTTCGTTGAACGTTGTAAGCATTGCTGTTGAGTTTTTCGCTTCTAATAAGCGGTTAGCGATTGTCTTACGTAGACGAGTCATAGGTACACGTTTCTGAGTGCGCTCACCTACCGGGGCAGCTGGTGCAGAAGCTGCAGCCTTAGACTCTGATTTTGCTGGTGCTTTAAGGAAAGCATCCACATCTTCTTTAGTAATGCGACCGCCTTTACCAGAACCTTTGATCTTAGAAGCATCAAGGCCTTTCTCCGCGATAAGACGACGAACAGATGGTGTTAGTACATCTGAGTTTTCGTCAGAAGCAGCAGCTGGTGCTTCTTCTTTCTTCGCACTTGATGATGCAGCTGGTGCGCCACCGGCAACGATTTTACCGATAACTTGATCACCTAGTACTGTCTCACCTTCAGCGTGGATGTGCTCACCCATCACACCGTCTTCAGGTGCAACAACTTCAAGAACCACTTTATCTGTTTCAATATCAACTAGATTCTGGTCGCGGCTAACCGCTTCACCTGGTTGAACGTGCCAAGTTGCGATAGTAGCGTCTGCTACTGACTCAGGAAGTACAGGTACTTTAATGTCCACTTCTTTACCTTCTGCTGCTGGCGCCGATTCTGACGCTGCTGGTTTTTCATTTGATTGAGCAGGCGCTGCTGCTTCATCAGCAGCACCTAGTTGTGCAATAACTTGTTCGCCAAGAACGGTTGCGCCTTCCTCTTCAGAAATTGCAACGATAACACCATCTTCTGGCGCTACAACTTCTAAAACGACCTTATCCGTTTCGATGTCAACTAAGTTTTGATCACGAGTCACTTTATCGCCAACGCTTACATGCCATGTAGCAACCGTTGCATCGGCAACAGACTCAGGAAGAACAGGCACCTTAATTTCGGTTGTCATCTCTTATTCCTTATTTCTTAATTGTTAAAGCGTCAGCAATTAACGCGTTTTGTTCTTTAGTATGTGTAGACATGTATCCACATGCTGGTGCAGCTGAAGCCTTACGGCCTGCATAAGTCAGATTTGCGCCAGCTGGGATAGCTTCCCAGAAATGATGCTGTGAACAGTACCAAGCACCTTGGTTTTGTGGTTCTTCTTGACACCAAACAAAATCTTTTACGTGCTGATAGCGAGCCATGATCTCATCCATCTCTTTGTGAGGGAATGGATATAGCTGTTCAACACGAACGATAGCGACGTTGTTAAGCTCTTGCTTACGACGTTCTTGCAGTAGTTCGTAATAAACCTTACCGCTACAGAACACTACACGCTCAACGTTTTCAGGATTGATATCATCAATCTCATCGATCATGTTATTGAATACGCCTTCAGATAGCTCTTCTAGGCTAGAAACAGCTAATGGATGACGTAATAGCGACTTAGGCGTCATTACAATCAGAGGACGACGCAGCGGACGAACCGATTGACGACGCAGCATTGCGTATACTTGCGCTGGTGTTGACGGCACACATACTTGCATATTGTGGTCAGCACAAAGCTGTAAATAACGCTCTAAACGCGAAGAACTGTGCTCTGGACCTTGACCTTCATAGCCGTGAGGAAGTAGTAGTGTTAGACCACACAAACGGCCCCACTTCTGCTCACCTGAACTTAAGAATTGGTCAAATACGACTTGCGCACCGTTAGCGAAGTCACCAAATTGCGCTTCCCATAATACCAATGACGTTGGCTCTGCTGTCGCGTAACCATATTCGAATGCAAGTACCGCTTCTTCCGATAGTACTGAATCGTACACTTCGAACAAGCCTTGACCTTCACGAATGTTTTGCAGCGGAAGATAAGTAGACGCGTCTTTTTGGTTATGAACTACGGCATGGCGGTGGAAGAATGTACCACGACCAGAATCCTGACCAGTAAGACGAATATCAGTGCCTTCATCAACCAAGGTCGCGTAAGCCAATGTCTCAGCCATACCCCAATCAAGCATTTTCTCACCTTGCGCCATAAGTTTACGATCATCGTAAATCTTTTTAACGCGTGATTGTGCTTTATGAGCCTCTGGGTAGCTCGCAATCTTTTCACCAAGCGCTTTGAGTTTATCTAGCGCAACTTTTGGCTCATACGGCGTGTCCCAATCGTGACCAACATACTTAGACCAATCTGATGAGTGTTTGGTTTCTTTTTGAATTTCTTCTACAACACAAACGCCTTTATCAAGACCATTTCGGTAATCATCAGCAATTTGTTTCGCATCGTCTTCAGAAATCACACCTTCGCGTACAAGTTGATCAGCATACAATTGGCGAGGTACTGGGTGCTTTTTGATCTTCTGATACATCAGCGGTTGCGTTGCATTTGGCTCATCCGCTTCGTTGTGACCGTGACGACGGTAACATACTAAGTCAATCACCACATCACGTTTAAACTTGTTACGGAAATCAAGTGCAACTTGTGTAACAAAAGCAACGGCTTCAGGATCATCTGCGTTCACGTGGAAGATAGGTGCCTGAACCATTTTAGCGATATCAGTACAGTATTCAGTCGAACGAGTGTCTTCGCGTTTTGACGTAGTGAAACCAACTTGGTTATTAACTACGATACGGATCGAACCGCCAACGCCGTATGCACGTGTTTGCGATAAGTTAAACGTTTCTTGAACGACACCTTGACCTGCGATTGCAGAGTCACCATGAATTGTGATTGGTAATGCTTTAGAACCACTTTGGCAATTCAAACGGTCAAGACGAGCACGTACCGACCCCATTACTACTGGGTTTACGATTTCAAGGTGAGATGGGTTAAATGCCAATGCCATATGAACATTGCCGCCCTTCGTACCGAAGTCAGAAGAGAAACCCATGTGGTATTTAACGTCACCAGAACCTGCGTGCTCGCCATATTTACCAGCGAACTCGTCAAATAGTTCTTGTGGGTTTTTACCCAATACGTTCACTAGTACATTTAGACGACCACGGTGGGCCATACCAATTACGGCTTCTTGCTGACCGCTTTCACCTGCACGGTGAATAAGCTCTTTCAGCATAGGCACAAGTGAGTCACCGCCTTCTAGAGAGAAACGCTTAGCGCCTGGGAATTTTGCGCCCAAGTACTTTTCTAAGCCGTCTGCAGCAGTTAGACCCTTGTAGATTCTTAGTTTGGTTTCTTTGTCGAATTGTGGCTTCGAGAAGGACGATTCCAAACGCTGTTGTAACCAACGTTTTTCTTCGGTAGAGGTGATGTGCATGTACTCAGCACCGATAGAGCCACAGTATGTCGCTTTAAGCGCAGCGTACAAGTCTTTGAGTTTCATTGTCTCTTTGCCACAAGCAAAAGAGCCAACGTTAAATTCTTTATCTAAGTCTGCATCGGTTAAATCATGAAAAGCAGGGTCAAGATCGCGAACACGTTCTCTATCCCAAATCCCTAACGGATCTAGGTTTGCGTTCTGATGACCTCTGAAACGGAATGCATTAATTAACTGCAGAACTTTAACTTGCTTGGCATCAGCAGAACCCTCTGCGGAAACCACGACTTCTCTGTGTTTGTTTTTAGCAAGCTCCGCAAATTGCGCTCTTACTTCTGAATGTTTAGTGTCAACATCCACTCCATCAACTTTAGGTAGTTGATCAAACACCTCTCGCCACTCTTCTGGCACTGAAGCTGCATCATCTAGATACGCCTCATATAGATCTTCTACGTACGCAACGTTACCGCCGTACAAATGCGAAGATTCTAGCCATGCCTTCATCACACCTTCGTGCATCTATTAGCCCTTTTATCTAGCGCAGAAACTCAAACGAAAACAAGATGGCAAGCTTTTGCTTGCCATCTTAGCTAGTAGTATGTGTTATACCGAACGGTTTAACAACATTGATTTAATTTGTCCAATTGCCTTAGTTGGATTAAGGCCTTTTGGACATACGCTAACACAGTTCATAATACTGTGACAGCGGAATACGCTGAACGCGTCATCAAGACCAGCAAGACGTTCTTCTGTCGCTGTATCACGGCTATCAGCCAAGAAACGATAAGCATGTAGAAGACCCGCAGGACCGATGAACTTGTCTGGGTTCCACCAGAAAGAAGGACAAGACGTTGAACAACATGCACAAAGAATACACTCGTACAGGCCATCTAGCTTTTCACGTTCTTCAATTGACTGAAGACGCTCTTCACCACCAGTTGGTTTGTCGTTGATCAAGAATGGCTTAACCTTCTCGTATTGCGTATAGAACTGGCTCATGTCAATTACCAAGTCACGGATCACCGGAAGACCTGGTAATGGACGAATGACGATCTTGCCTTTACCACCATTCTGCAAAGCAGAAATTGGAGTAATACATGCAAGGCCGTTTTTACCATTCATATTAATACCGTCAGAACCACATACCCCTTCACGGCATGAACGACGGAAAGATAAAGATGGATCTTGCTCTTTTAACTGCATAAGAGCATCTAATACCATCATGTCACGACCTTCCTCTACTTCTAGAGAATAGTCTTGCATGCGTGGTGCCGCATCTTCATCAGGATTATAACGATAAACAGATAATTCTAAAGTTGCCATCGCTTAGCTCCTAGTATGTACGTGCTTTCGGTGGGAATGCTTCACGAGTCTTAGGCGCGTAGTTAACTTCACGCTTACTCATAGACTCAGACTCTGGGTTGTAAATCGAGTGACACAACCAGTTTTCATCATCACGCTCTGGGTAGTCGAAGCGAGAGTGTGCACCACGACTTTCCGTACGGAAGTTCGCAGCAACCGCTGTCGAATACGCTGTTTCCATCAAGTTATCTAACTCTAGACACTCAATACGTTGCGTGTTGAATTCAGCAGACTTATCGTCAAGACGTGCGTACTGTAGACGCTCACGAATTTCTTTAAGTTCTTTAAGACCTCCAGCCATTGCATCACCTTCACGGAATACCGAGAAGTTAAGCTGCATACAACGTTGTAGATCTTTCTTGATTTGTACAGGATCTTCGCCCTGACCTTTCGCAGAAGTTTCCCAACGATTAGTACGCGCAAGTGCTGCGTCTACGTTATCGTTGCTTGCTTCTTTGGCGATTTCAGCATCTTTCAAGTAAGTACCAAGGAAGTTACCCGCCGCACGACCGAATACGACAAGGTCAAGCAGTGAGTTACCACCTAGACGGTTTGCACCGTGTACAGATACACACGCAATCTCACCTACTGCAAATAGACCTTCAACGATCTTTTCATTACCTTGACCGTCTACGTTTAGCACTTGACCGTTTACGTTAGTTGGTACACCACCCATCATGTAGTGACAAGTTGGGATTACTGGAATTGGCTCTTCTGCTGGGTCTACGTGTGCGAATGTCTTCGCTAGATCACAAACGCCAGGAAGACGTAAGTTAAGTGTCTCAGCACCTAGGTGGTCAAGCTTCAGCTTGATGTGCGGACCCCAAGGACCATCACAGCCACGACCTTCACGGATCTCAGTCATCATTGAACGTGCAACAACGTCACGTGACGCTAGGTCTTTCGCGTTTGGCGCATAACGCTCCATGAAGCGCTCGCCATCTTTATTAAGAAGGTAACCACCTTCACCACGACAACCTTCCGTTACTAGTACACCCGCACCTGCGATACCTGTCGGGTGGAACTGCCACATTTCCATGTCTTGCATTGAAATGCCAGCGCGTACCGCCATACCAACGCCGTCACCCGTGTTGATGTGCGCGTTCGTTGTTGATGCGAAAATACGACCCGCACCACCAGTTGCAAGGACAACTGCTTTTGATTTGAAATAAGTGATTTCACCTGACTCGATGTCGATTGCGGTGACACCCACTACATCGCCATTGTCATTTTTTACTAGGTCTAGTGCATACCACTCAGAGAAAACGTTTGTTTTGTTTTTAACGTTTTGCTGATATAGGCAGTGTAGCAACGCGTGACCAGTACGGTCCGCTGCGGCTGCTGTACGTGCAGCTTGCTCGCCACCAAAGTTTTTCGACTGACCACCGAAAGGACGCTGATATACGCGACCGTTCTCAAAACGAGAAAAAGGTAGACCCATGTTCTCAAGTTCAGTGATAGCTTCTGGACCTGTTTTACACATGTACTCGATAGCGTCTTGGTCACCGATGTAATCAGAACCTTTAACCGTATCGTACATGTGCCATTCCCAGTTGTCCTCGTGAGAGTTACCTAGCGCAACGGTGATACCGCCTTGTGCTGATACTGTATGAGAACGAGTTGGGAAAACTTTTGAAATAAGAGCACAAGTTTTGCCTGATTCCGAGATAGCAAGTGCCGCGCGCATACCCGCACCGCCTGCACCGACTACAACTGCGTCAAATTCACGTACGTTATATTTCACTTAAACACCCCACAGAACAAACAGACCAATAGCTACGTAAGCTAAAGCCATAAGGTTTAATACAAAGCCAAGAATAGTGCGAGTTGTTGAGTTCTTAACGTAGTCAGTTAGAACCTGCCACAAACCGATGCGTGTATGTACCATGATGCATACTAGTGTGATCATCGTTGCTGCTTTGACAGCTAAGTTTGAGAACAACCCTGACCAAGCTTCATAAGTCAGTTCAGGAGTAATTAGAAGATAGCCTACGATGAATACCGCGTAAGCTAGGATAATTAACGCAGTTGTACGTAGTGACACGTAGTCTTGTACGCCATCACGCTTTAGAGTCGCTTGATTTAAGACCATATCCATACTCCAGCCAAAATTGCTACGATAACCCAAAGTGCTAGTGCAATCTTCGCGCTATTGTTGCCTGATTCTAATTCTTCCCAATGTCCCATATCCTGGATCATGTGACGGATACCACCGATGATGTGGTAAGACAATACAGTTAGGGTGCCCCACGCGATGAATTTCGCGATAAAGCCAGACATCAGTTCTTTTACAAACTCGAAGCCTTCAGGAGAAGAAAGGGATTCAGACCAAGCCCAAATCACAAAGGTCAAAGCGAAGAAGAAAGCGACACCGGTGACACGGTGAAGAATCGACGCTTTAGCCGTTGGCGGCATAGATATAGTCGTAAGATCTAGATTTACAGGTCTTTGCTTTTTCACAGTTACTTGCCCATCTTTGCCCACAAAGGAGCTCATCTACTTGTTTTTATGAAACCCACCTACATATTGCAAATGTAAGTGGCACACTCTAGATAAACCAATTAGGACACCAAAAAGTTCACTCGAGTGTAAAAATTGATGTAAAAATAGGTTTACCCACAGACGATACGGTATAAAACCGTTGACAGTATATAAGGCTATGCGCCCTTTTACAATTCTTGTTTAGATAGAGACGCTTGCGAATTAGCGAATGGTCTAATATTTAATCGTCGTAGAATATTTATTATACATTTATGCATAAATCACAGAAAAATTGACTTTTAACCTAGGTTATAAGTTAGAATGATCTGAATTTGCTTAACATTAGTATCACAACATAACAATCAGAATATTGTTATTAAATAGGAGACAAATAGATGGCAGATAAAAAAGCCACAGTCCATATTGATGGTCACGATCCGATTGAGTTACCAATTTACGAAGGTACAGCTGGACAAGACGTAGTTGACGTTCGTTCTTTAGGTGCTCACGGCCTATTTACGTATGACCCAGGATTTATGTCGACTGCCTCTTGTGACTCGTCTATCACTTACATTGACGGTGCCAAAGGTGTACTGCTTCACCGCGGTTATCCAATTGAGCAACTTGCTGAAAATTCTAACTATATTGAACTTTGCTACCTACTATTAAATGGTGAATTACCAAGCGAAGAGCAACTAGCTGAGTTCTCAGATGAGATCACTCGCAACACAATGATGCACGAGAAAATTGCAGCGTTTTTCCAAGGCTTCCGTGTCGATGCACACCCTATGGCAATGCTATGTGGTGTAGTTGGAGCGTTATCTTCGTTCTACCACTCAGATTTGGATATTTCTGATGAAGATCAGCGCATGCGTTGTGCAATCAAATTAGTAGCTAAGCTACCAACAATTGCTGCAATGGCGTACAAGTATAATGTTGGCCAACCGTTCGTATACCCACGTAATGACTTGAGCTACGCAGAAAACTTCCTTCACATGATGTTCTCTGTGCCAGCTGAAGACTATAACGTTAGCCCAGTACTTGCTAAAGCAATGGATCGTATTTTCATGCTTCACGCAGATCACGAGCAAAACGCGTCAACTTCAACAGTTCGTCTTGCTGGCTCTTCAGGTGCAAACCCTTACGCGTGTATCGCGGCAGGTATTGCATCACTTTGGGGTCCTGCACACGGTGGCGCAAACGAAGCATGTTTGACTATGCTTGAAGAAATCGGCTCTGTTGATCGTATTGACGAGTATGTTGCAAAAGCAAAAGACAAGAACGATCCGTTCCGTCTAATGGGCTTTGGACACCGCGTTTATAAGAACTTTGACCCACGTGCGACAGTAATGCGTCAAACGTGTCACGAGGTGCTTAAAGAGCTAAACATTCAAGATCCACTGCTTGACGTTGCAATGAAACTTGAACAGATCGCCCTAGAAGACCCTTACTTCATCGAGAAGAAACTATACCCGAATGTAGACTTCTATTCTGGTATCATTCTTAAAGCAATCGGTATTCCAACAAGCATGTTTACGGTTATCTTCGCGATGTCTCGTACTGTGGGCTGGATTTCACACTGGAACGAAATGCTTTCTCAACCAGGACACAAAATTGGTCGTCCGCGTCAGCTTTACAAAGGCTACACGTCTCGCGACTACAAAACACAAAACGACAGATAATCTCGTTATTGTGTTTGAAAAGGCCGCTTAATGCGGCCTTTTTTGTTTTAATATCGCCGCGTATTCGTTAGAATCGCGCTGCTCAATTAACTCAGGTACGTTATGACTGACATCCAATCTCTGCGCAACGACTTTCCAATTTTGAACAAACAACTCGATGGGCAGCCGCTTTGCTATCTTGACTCTGCTGCAACTGCGCAAAAACCGAACAAAGTCATCGATGTCATAAAAACTTTTTATCAAAATGAGAATTCAAACGTACATAGAGGTTTACACACGCTTAGTGAAAACGCCACGGTTCGCTACGAAAGTGCCCGAGAAACAATTGCCAATTTTTTAAATGTAGAAACACGAGAAATCGTATGGACCAGCGGCGCAACTGAATCACTCAACTTGTTGGCTCATGGCCTGAGTGCACGCTTCAATTCAGACAGCGTCATTGCCATCAGTCCCTTTGAACATCACGCTAACATAGTGCCTTGGCAAGAAGCTTGTCAGCGTACCGGCGCAACTTTACTGGTGTTACCTATGTTAGACGGCGTCCTCGATGAGCAAGGCGCTATTGCGCTGTTAAAGCAGCATAAACCTGATGTGTTAGCCATGGGCCATGTTTCAAACGCACTTGGGAATATTCATCCAGTTGAGTCGCTCATTTCAGTTTGCAACGCCTTAGGTACCATCACGGTTATCGACGGCGCACAGTCTTTACTGCATTTGAGACCTGATCTGAAGGCACTGGATTGCGACTTTTATGTTTTTTCAGCTCATAAAGCGCTTGGACCAACAGGTGTCGGTGGACTTTATGGTAAATACCAGCAACTAAATGCGCTCCCCGTATACAAAACCGGCGGCGAAATGATAAAAGAAGTGAACTTCGAGCGTTCCAGCTATAGAGAGGCACCTGGCAAGTTTGAGCCCGGCACTCCCAATATTTCTGGCGTTATCGGATTTGCCGCAGCGATAGATTATGTAAACGAGATTGATCCCAGTGCACTTCAACGATACGAGCAAGCGCTCTACCACTCCCTTTTAGAGAAGCTAAGACAGATTAAAGGCATCACGGTTTATGGCGATACACAAAACAATGTTGGCGTCGTCAGTTTTAACTATAAAAACGAACACCACTACGATCTTGCCACACTACTCAATACATACGGCGTAGCAGTGAGAAGCGGACACCATTGTACTCAGCCGCTAATGAAAATGCTCAAGGTTAATGGGACTGTACGTGCAAGTTTGGCTTTTTATAATAACCAAGGCGATATTGAGCATTTTATTAATGCGTTAAATGCCACAATAGATTTATTAGATTAAACTTATGAATATTGAACATATCACAAAAAAATTATCCGAAAGTCACGGCTGGCAAGCCAAATACCGTGAAATTATGCTGCTAGGAAAACAACTTCCTGAGCTTCCTGATGCACTGAAAGTCGACTCAGCGTTAGTGTCTGGCTGTGATAGTAAAGTGTGGCTCTATGTTGACTTAGATGAAAGTGCGCAGCAACTCGTACTTATTGCCGACTCAGATACGCGTATTGTTAAAGGCTTACTTGCAATCATCATTGCAGCGTACGCAGGTAAAACGCCAGAGCAAGCAAGCCAGTTTAATGCTTATGAACTATTCGAGTCGCTTGGATTAATTGCTCACCTAAGCCCTTCTAGAGGTAATGGTATCCGTGCGATTGTTGAACAGATCCAAGTGCAGGCGGAGATATTAAAATAAAGTGATATAAGGTGCTCAAACGAGCACACTTATTCACTGCTTTTGCTTTGTTTATCTAGGTACTTACGTATTGCTTTGGACGCCGCAAAAAAACCAAAACTCCCGGTTACCATAGTGGCAGAGCCAAACCCTGTGGCGCAGTCCATATTTTTCCCGCCTTCAGCTTGTTGCTTTGCTTTGCACACGGTGCCGTCGGTACTTGGGTAAACTAGTTGCTCTGTGGAATACACGCAATCCACGCCAAATTTACGTTTTGGATTATCACTAAAGTTATATTGTTTTCTGAGAATATAGCGTACTTTTGCCAGCAGCGGATCATGGGTCGTCTTTGCCACATCCCCATACTGGATCTGGCTCGGATCGGTTTGACCACCTGCACCACCTGTAGTGATCACCGGTATTTTATTTCGCTTACAATGCGCGATTAGCGCCGCTTTCTCTTTAACCGCGTCGATACAGTCAATAACATAATCAAAGCCCTGAATGTAGTTTCTAATGTTATCTAACATCAAAAAATCATCGAGCAGGGTAACTTCACAATCAGGGTTAATCGCAAGACAGCGATCTCGCATTGCCTCAATTTTTTGCATCCCGATACTTTCGCTATGAGCATGTAACTGGCGGTTAATGTTGGTTACACAAATATCGTCCATATCGATAAGCGTTATTTTACCTATACCCGTTCTCACTAGCGCTTCTACAGCCCAACTGCCAACGCCACCAATACCAATGACACAAAAGTGTGCTTTACTTAATGCTTCCAACTCGGCGCTACCGTATAACCGACCAATACCGCCAAATCTTAGTTCTCTTCTATTCGAATCCGTCATGTTACCACTCTAATTGACTTGGATTTTGCCAACTTGCAAAGATTTCATGTGCCAATAAATGGCCAAATGCACCATCACCTTCAGGCGCCGCTTGATAGTGTTGATGGTTACCTTGCCACTCAAATTCAAGGCAAAATGCGTGAAGATACGTTCTATCTGCAGGCTCTCCACTATAGGCTAAATCGCCTAAAATTGGCGCACCGATGCTTTTTAGTGCCACCCGAATTTGGTGTGTTTTGCCGCTAAACGGTTTAACGATACAAGCGCGTAGGTTGGTCGCAACAGAGCATGAATAAAATCGAGTTACTGCAGGGTTTAGCTTAGTTTTAACCAGTTTATAGGTGCCTCTACGCGACTTCGCCATATCACCTTTTATCCAGCCTTGCTTTTTCTTCGGTTTAGCACTAACTAACGCCAGGTAAAATTTGTCTATTTTCCGAGCGGAAAACAGGCTCGTCAGCTGCTTTGCAGCCTCGCTAGACTTGGCTAAAAGGATGAGTCCCGATGTGACTTTATCGAGGCGGTGAACCGCAAATAAGGGATAGCCTAGTTGCTCCGTCAGTAAGGCGACAAAACCTGCACCGTCCTCACTATGGAAGCTCGTACCTTGTGGTTTGTATGCAACCACATAGTCTATCTCGTCCGCAATGAGCTTAAACTTTTCCATTCAGTATCTCTTGAACCCGTGCCAAATCTTCGGGAGTATCCACTCCAGCATGCACCGGCTTAGCCGCTTTAGCGACCTTAATTGTGTATCCATGATACAACACACGTAGCTGCTCTAGTGACTCTTGCACCTCTAGCGGTGAAACACTTAGCGATAAATAGGTTTGAATAAAGCCCGCACGATATGCATATATGCCAACATGACGTTTAAAATGGCTCACTGGAATGCTATTTTTGTCGAGCGTTAACATACTGTCACGCTGAAACGGAATAGACGAGCGAGAGAAATACAGTGCGTTGTCTTGAATATCAGACACCACTTTCACCGCATTCGGATTTAACACCTCTTCTACATCTTCCACATCAACGCACAAAGTCGCCATCGGTGCATCAGAATGATGCAGTAGTGCTGCCACTTGTGCGATGTTATCAGGCTCTAGCAGTGGCTCATCACCTTGTACATTGACCACCAAGGTTTGTTCGTTCAGTCCCAGTTGTTCAACAACTTCGGCGAGTCGCTCAGTACCAGATTGATGATCTTCACGAGTCATGAGCACATTATCAGTGAAGTTTTGCGCTGCCTCAAATACCGCACTGTGATCGGTAGCAATATAAACCGCTGCAGCGCCAGATTGAATAGCCTGTTCGTAAACACGCTGGATCATTGGTTTACCGCCGATATCAGCAAGTGGTTTACCAGGCAGCCGGCTTGAAGCATAACGCGCCGGAATAACGACTACGAATTCCACTGCTCAACCTCATCGCTGCTCAGTTCGCGCGCTTCGTTTTCCAATAACACAGGAATATCATCTTTAATTGGATACGCTAGCTTCGCTGCAGTGCTAATTAACTCTTTGTTTTCTTTGTCATATCTTAATTTTCCTTTACATACTGGGCAGGCAATTATTTCTAGTAATTTGGTATCAAAGGCCATGATAAATCTCTTTCTTTTTAAGTAAATTTAATACCGCTTTTTCAAGCGCTGATGTAGGTTTGGCATCTACTTTGAGGTAATACCAATTATCTTTTGCAAATGTGCGACACTTTACAGCATCTTTCTCTGTCATAAAAATAGCGCCGTTTTCAATTTGCGAGAAGTCGGACGCTTGATATGGATGATGATCCGCAAAATGTAGACTTTCACTCAGAACAATCCCTCTATCTCGTAGCGTATTTTCAAACCGCGCGGGATTACCGATAGCGCAGACTGAAGCGCCAGCCATTTCAATATTGGATGCTGGACTATCATCTGTAACACGAAAAAAACCAACGGTCTCTAGCGTGTAGGAATAACTCTCGCATCCACCATTGTATACGGCAAGATCGACACTCTGGATACGCTTAGGTAATTCTCTAAGGGGCCCTGCCGGCATCCATAAGCCATTACCAAAGCGTCGCACAGCATCAACAATACAGAATTCAATATCTCGGGCCAATTTATAGTGCTGTAGCCCGTCGTCGCTGACGATGATGTTTACATCGCTATTATCCAATAATTTTTCAATACTGGCTTGTCTGTCAGCACCAATCATCACTGGGCATTTCAATCGTTTGGCGAGTAAACAAGGTTCATCACCGCCCTCTTCCGTTGAGGTCGCTGCAGTGACCAAAAACGGGGTTGAGCTAGGTTTCGCACCGTAGCCTCGACTGATCACCCCAACCTTAAAACCAAGCTTTTCAAGAAAAGGGACTAACCAAAGCACAAATGGCGTTTTGCCATTACCGCCCACACTGATGTTACCGACAATAATAACCGGAACAGGCGAGCGGTACACGGGGCAAAAACCGAGTTGATAAAACCCCTTTCTCACCGAGCTAATAAGTCCGAATAACAGGCTTAACGGAAGCAGTAATAGTGTTAGTAGTCCCGGTTTTTTATACCAACTTTGCTCTATTTTTGATGCCATTTATTGCTCACCAAACTGCATTTTGCAAAGTGCATGATAAACCCCTTCCTGCGCGACTAATTCAGCATGCTTGCCTTGTTCGATTATCTTGCCTTTATCTAGCACATAGATGCAGTCGCAACGCTCGATTGTCGATAACCGATGGGCAATTACTATGGTTGTTTTGTCGGCCATCAGCTCTTCTAACGCTTGTTGGATCAAACGCTCAGATTCTGTGTCTAATGCTGATGTTGCTTCATCTAAAATAAGGATAGGTGCATCTTTTACAATAGCACGCGCGATGGCGATACGTTGTCGTTGTCCGCCAGAAAGCATCACGCCATTTTCACCAACAACAGTATTTAGGCCCTCAGGAAGATCTTTAACAAATTCCCAAACATGGGCTTGTTTTACGACTTTTTCTAACGCTTCTTGCGATAACGGTTGCTTTAGCGAGTACATAATATTATTTGCAATGGTGTCATTAAACAACACCACTTGCTGCGACACGATAGAAAACTGCGCGCGTAGATCTGCAAGCTGGTAGTCATTTATATTCGTGCCATCTAACTCAATACTGCCCGCTTCAATATCATAGTAACGTGGTAATAGATTAGAAATAGTTGATTTTCCTGAGCCACTTCTACCTACCAATGCAATACTCTGCCCGGCTTTGATTTCAAGGTTTAATGACTCAATCACCGGATCGTTTTTAGAAGGATAAGTAAAGGTTAAGTCTTTGACTTGTAGGTTACCTTGAGCACGAGATAAAGACTGAGTGCCAGTGTCCTTTTCTTTTTCAAGATCAATCACCGCAAACACACTTTTCGCCGCAGAGATCCCGCGTTGCAGGTCACTATTTACATTGGCAAGTTGTTTTAAAGGACGCAGCATCATCATCATAGAGGTGATCAAAGTGACAAAGGTGCCCGATGAAATTTTATCTACCATAGAAGGCATCGCGACAATCGCGAGTATCACCGCCATTGCGCTCGCCGCTATGATTTGGATGATAGATACGCTCAGCGCTTTAGTCGCATCCATTTTTACGCGTTGCTGACGATTATGATTATTAACTTTAGCAAAGTGAGAGATAGTTTTATCTTGACCACCAAAGCCATGGATGACTTTATGACCCGCCATCATTTGCTCAGAGCTTTTCGTCACTTCTCCCATCGCATCTTGAATATTCTTGGAGATTTTCTTAAAACGCTTAGACACCACAGTAACTATCACCGCCACGATTGGTACCACAACTAAGAAAATGAGTGATAGCTGCCAACTTGCATAAAACATCGTGATAAGTAAGAAAAACACAAATGCACCTTCACGGATCAGCACTTGAAGCGCCTTAGTGACGGCTTGCTGTACCTGCTCTGTATCAAAAGTGATTTTTGATATCAATTCTCCATTAGAATGTTGATCATGAAATGAAACTGGTAGATACAACATATGTTCAAATAGTTGCTGTCGCAAAGCACGCACAACCTGAGACCCAACATAAGACAAGCAATATGATGCCATATAGTTAAAGATACCGCGTCCGATAACTAACGCGATAACAACAAAGGGAGCCAATTTTAATACATCGCGATTGCCTGCAGTGAGGCCCTCATCGATAAACGGATCCATTAACGCAACGAACGAAGCGTCCATCGCAGCGTACCCTATCATGCCAATTACTGAAAATATGGCCGCGAGTTTAAAGTCTTTTACATAGCTAAATAATCTAGCGTAAATCTGCTTGTCGGTTGGTTGCATTGCCAGCCTCTACTTTTCTATATGGCATTATTGTAACTTTCAAATCGTTAAAACTGAATGGATTATCTGAGAAACCAGTAATTTTCCACTTCCCGAGCTCGTTCGACGGTAATTTCTTGAGCATAAATTGAGATCTTTATATGGCCATCTAAGGCGGTATCCAATAGTGTGCTCCCTACTCTTTGGTATCTTTCAATCACTTTCTCATTGGGAATTTTCCAAGGCGAGTAAAAGGCACGAGAAAATATCGCAATATCCGGGTCAACAGCTTGAATAAACTGCTCGCTTGAAGAGCTGCCACTGCCATGGTGTGGAACCAGTAAAATGTCGGCTTTGAGTGCTTCTTTTTCTAGAGTAAGTAACTTAGCTTCAATGACTTTCTCAATATCTCCTGGTAATAAAAGCGTAAACTGTCCATCAGAGATACGAACCACACAAGAATTATTGTTGTCATTGTTCGACATTTCTTGAGGCCAGATCACAGATACGTCTAGTCCTTGAAATTGATGTTTTCCGAGCTCACAGCTATCAGCAGCACTGGCTGGGTGAAAGCGCTGCAAGGATTTCCCCCCGTCATAGGTAATAAGGTCGTCAACACCACCATTATGGTCACCATCGTTATGGCTAATGATGGTATCTTGTAGCGTAATTCGATTATTCAAAAGATAGGGTTTTATCACAAACTCAAACATCGAAAAATAGCCAAAATACTTGGCCCCCACATCATAGAGCAGCCCTTTGTTATTACGAGAAACTAACACTGCCGTTCCGTGACCGACATCAAAGACATCGATTTGCCATAGCGGAGAAACCCGAAACTGATATTGAACAAAGAAAAACAATATGGGTAATAAACCAAAATAATTTCTGAACAAAAGCAGCAGCAAAACACTTAAGTAGCTGGTTATGAGAAACACGGACGAAACGCTGGGTATATCTACCCAACTTACTGGAGAGTTTTGCAACAGCTCAAATAGAACCAGTAGTCCATTATCAACTAAATGAAGTGGAAATTGCCAACCAATAGCGTGCAGCGCAGTAACATGAAGCAGGAGTAGCGGAAATACCACAACAGAAATCAACGGGATCACCATGATGTTCGCAACCAATGAAATGATACTCGCACCTGAAAAAAAATACAGATTAAGCGGTAATAAGCAAATAAATAACGCAAACTGCAACTTGATTAAGGCAAGCAGCTTTGCACCTAAACCTCGGCCGACTTTTGTCACTAATGTTACGATTATCGCAACCGCAAAAAAGGAATAATATAAACCAGGGTTGAGTAGTGAAAATGGATCTACCATCAAGACGATTGCCAACGCAACCGTTAGCACCTGAAGCGCTTTAAGTCGCACAGCAAAGAGGTAACAAGCAACCCACACCATTGCCATGATCAAAGCTCGAGTCGCCGATACGCTATAGCCACAAAGAACGACATAACCAAAACACAACAGTAACGCAAAAACTAAACACCACTGATGCAAGTTGGCTGCCTGGGAGATTATTACCGGGATACAATGCAGCACGACTTTTATTAGCAAAAATGCGATGGCAAATACCATCCCGATATGAAGCCCTGAAATCGCTAACAGATGGCTCAAGCCAAGACTTCTAAATTGTGTTTTGTTTTCGAAATCGACTTTGCTTGTATCGCCGGTTAACAAAATATAATACAGCCAAGCATATCTGAGTCCATTGAGCTTTGTATCTATGAATAAGCGGTAATTATCTCGCCACGTAGTGTCCTTCACTACCGAATTGATTGTTTTGATACTGCCCTTGAAATACATATGCTTTCTAAACGCGTGCAATTCAGCGTTAAAAAGTCCGATATTAACTCGGCTACGATAACGCTTAAGTTTTACCGTAAATTCAATGTGGTCACCGACACGCAACATAGGCGTTAATGAATCACGATAAAGCTTTGCGTTAACGGTACACCAACGCGCAAACTGATAGCCATCAACTTGCTCTAGCTGTACCGTTAACGCTTCACCAATCACAGAATTATCAACCTCAATAACTTTACCCGAAGCAGTAACAAGTTGCGATTGCCACATATCTGGTATTTTTAGTTGATAAAAAACAAAGTAATGACTTAGAACAATAGAAATCCCTAAAATAAATCCTGCCAATATAGGACAAAAAAGCTTAGAATAGCGGCCCATGAAGTAGAGGAATATGCTTATTGCGGCTAATCGCCAATTGTCGAGAAGAAATACCGCACTGAAGCAACCCAGAATTATTCCAAAACATATCAGAATCCAAGTAGATGGCAGCTGCAAATGGCGAAAAAAACGATTCAACGCTTTTTACCTGATCATAATAAAATCAAACAACAGAAATCATTAAAAATCTTTGGTAAGTTACTGCATGATGCCAACCTCTGGCATTTAAACCGGCGCTCAGCTCGTGGCGCATTCTCGGTGGGGTTATTTTTCGCATTCATCCCTGTTCCTTTTCAGATGGTACTGGCAGCAGCACTTGCGATTCCATTTCGCGTCAACTTGCCTTTGTCTATTGCACTCGTGTGGATCACCAATCCACTCACGATGCCGCCGATATTTTATTGCTCATACTTAGTTGGTGTATTTGCGCTTGGTCAAGAACAACAACCATTCCATTTTGAGGCGAGTTGGGAATGGCTTGCACAAAGCCTAACAACGATTGGGCCTGCATTTATCGTCGGCTCTTTGATCTGCGCAACACTTGCCGCCATTATCGGCTTTTTCGGTATCGACTACCTATGGCGACGTTCAGTGAATAAAGCGTGGCAAAGCCGCGGCCAAGGCTAATACCAGTATAGTTAAGATTTGTACCGGTTGAGTTAAATATCGAATTGAATTTGCGAATATTTCTTTTCAAACACAAAAAAAGCCCTTCAGGGCTTTTTTATCGTCTAAATTGTACTTTAGGCTTTACGACGTCTTCTCAGCGCCACTAGTGGTAACGCGAGTAAACTAAGCCAAGACCAGCTTGCAGATTGACGCTCATATGTTTCTGCTTCAGGTGGTGTACAGTTTTCTGGTTCACCAGAAATTGGCGTAAGTAGAACAGGTAAGCTTACCGACTCATACTCAGTCTCGCCCTTACTGTCCTTCTCAATTTCACCTAACGTATTGCGTCTTTCAACCGTTTTGGTCGCAATCGCATAGATCTTGTTGTCATCAGTGATCTTCACAGCTTCTGCAATAGTGTATGGGAAAGAATCATTCTTACAAGGAAGAAGTGAGTTTATATTAACGAGTTTTTCTGCACCAATTTCATATAAAAACGCTTCGCGACGACGGTTAGAACCACTCTTTTCTGTAACACCTTGGCCTACAACAAAGCCATTATTGTTAATATCTGTGATTGCTGTCGCCGACCCCTCGAAGTATGCAGGCATTTCTTTGAACTCTGCGGTATTCGCATTAAAATAAAAACCTGTTGAGTCATAATCTCTTGAGCCACCAGTAAAACGTCCAAACACACCAACAATCGTGCCATTGTCGTTCACATCTACCGCTTGACTATATTCGATAAAGCTCTCAACCTCTTTAATGCGTTTAATTTCATTGTTAGTAAAGTACACAGCTTGTTCGTAAGGTAGAAGATCATCGTTACTTTGACGACGTGCACGAGAATAACCAACTGTTAATCCCGTCCCATTAGTTGCCACAGCCATGCTTGAATAGGCTCGTTCATCATCTTCATCTGGTGTAAAACCAAGTCCTAGTTCGGTTGCACTAACTAAGTTAAAATCATTATCAAATGTCCACTTGTAGGCTCTAGTATGATATGGCGAGGTCAACCTTTGAATACACACATCGACTGGCTCATCTACACCATCACAACTGTCTTCTATATTTTCTGTGGCTCTTTGCGATAACGAAGTCGAACTTTGTCCCACAACAATATAGCCGCCATCAGCAGTTTGTTTGATATCAGTGGCAAGAGAAAGACCGCCGTATTCTGTAAAGGCAGGCTCTAACCTAATTTTCTCTCCAGCTGGTGTAACTAAAATACCTTTATTTCGCCAATCACGTACAAAATAAGTTTCTTCTTCTGTTTCACCCTCGGGAGTAAAAGTTATCTTTTTAAAAGGTGCAGAACCCCAGCCCACTATTGTCCCGTCTTCTGCGATGCTTGTAAGATAGTTAGTGACAGAGCGCGTTAGTCCTTCGTAATCAGGAGATTGCTCGTCAAATACCACAAACTCTTCTGCGGTATTGTTGTTATATGTCAAAGAAATTGCTCTTTCAATTCTTTGATACTCTTGGCTAACTACTCTACTTGAATTCATAACATAAGACAGCATAAAAGCGTGAGCTTGAGCATTCGTATTAGCTGCATCATTATTTTGAATATCTTCAAGTGTGAAGGTGATTTCTTCTTCGATCAGCTCGTACTGCTTTTTTGTACTGTCGTAATAATTTTTGAGTGTTGAATCATCGAAGTCGATATACGACACATCAATCTTTACACCAAATAAATTGGAAGCGTGACCAATCACATCCCCAGCTTCGTTGGCATCCGACACGTAGCTATACTTACTATTATCATGTCTTGGTAATTCAGTTAACTGATAGGTGGCAGCGGCCGCCTGTTGTGAAAGGGCTACGGCGACACTCGCGGCTAAAAGTTTAAATTTCATTTTAATCCTTACTGCTGATTCTGTAATGCTTCTAGTTCTTCCCAGCGTTCAAACGCGGCTTCCAGCTTCGACTCTAGCTCAGTCAAATGGTTCAATGCCTTGTGGGTCGTTTCTTGATCTTGTTTAAAGAAGTCTGGATCGCTGACCAGTGCTTGTTGTTTGTTCACTGCCTCTTCAAGTTCCTCTACTTTACTGGGCAACGACTCTAATTCAAGTTTTAATTTGTAACTCAGCTTATTTGAACGAGCAGGCGCAGCTGTCTTTTTAGTCTCGGCTTGTTGCTGCTTTTCTTGGTGAACCTTTTGTGCTTCTTTCTTTTGCTGCTCTCGTCTTTGCTGATACAGCTCAAAGTCACTATAGCCGCCAACAATTTCTGTCACCAGACCTTCGCCCTCAAACGCCCAAACACTACCACAGGTATTATCGATAAACTCTCGGTCGTGGCTGACGACCAGCACGGTGCCTTGGTATTGGTTTAAGATTTCTTCAAGTAACTCAAGCGTCTCAATATCCAAGTCATTGGTCGGCTCGTCCAGCACAATAATATTTGAAGGCTTAAGGAAGAGCTTTGCTAGCAATAAGCGGTTTTTTTCACCGCCTGATAATGCCTTTACAGGGGTTCGAGCTCTTGCAGGCGGAAATAAAAAGTCTTGCAGATAGCCAAGCACATGACGCGAGCGACCGCCCATCATCACTTCTTGCTTACCTTCTGCGACATTATCCTGCACGGTAGCTTCTTCATCCAATTTTTCACGGTATTGGTCGAAGTACGCAACTTCCAGATTCACGCCTTGTTTTACACTGCCTGCGTCAGGTTTAATATCACCAAAAAGCATTTTTAACAGCGTAGTTTTACCCGCGCCATTTGGACCGACCAAGCCAATACGGTCGCCACGCATCACCAGCGTTGAAAAGTCCTTCACAATACATTTTTCTTGGAATGCTTTGTCTAAATGTTTCGCTTCAAAGACCAGCTTACCGGAACGATCCGCCGTCTCGATGTTAAAGTCTGTCTTACCTTGTTGCTCGATGCGTTGCTTGCGCTCAACACGAAGCGCTTTTAGTGCTCGCACACGACCTTCGTTACGGGTTCTACGGGCCTTGATCCCCTGCCTTATCCAAGTTTCTTCTTCGGCAAGCTTTTTATCAAACAAGGCATTCTGTTGCTCTTCCACTTTTAAATCATGGGCTTTTTGTTCTAGATATTGCGCATAATCTCCAGGGTATGAAACCAACTTGCCACGGTCTAAATCTAAAATTCGAGTCGCCATTGCGCGTATAAAGGCACGGTCGTGAGAGATAAACACGATCCCCCCTTTAAACTCTTTTAGGAATTGCTCAAGCCAGATAACACTTTGCATATCAAGGTGGTTAGTCGGCTCGTCGAGTAACAGTAAGTCTGGGTCGCTCACCAACGCTTTGGCCAGCGCGACTTTGCGTAGCCAGCCACCGGAAAGCTCTTCTAGGCGCATATTCGCATCTAATTGCAACTGGCTTAGCACTTGCTTGATCCTTGACTCAAAGCGCCACGCATCTTCGCTTTCCAATCGCTGAGTCAGGCGCTCAAGCGAGGTCATCAGTTTATCTGACTGGCTGGTTTGTAGTTTTTCACTGACTTCATGAAATTCAATGAGCAGCTCAGCGACATCAGGCAAACCGTTCGCAACATAATCAAAGACTGACCCATTTGCGCCCTTTGGTGGGTCTTGTTCTAGCCTTGAAACTTTTAATCCACCAACACGGTTGATTTCACCATCATCAAGTTGAACTTGATCATCAAGCACTTTCAGTAACGTTGATTTACCGGCACCGTTTCGGCCCACAATACAAACGCGCTCGCCTGATTCAATAACGGCATCAGCTTGGTCAAGTATAGGGTGTGAACCAAAAGCCAGTTGGGCTTTAGCAATTCGAATGAGATCCATATTATTCTATAAATTCTTGTAGTTGTTGTTGAGTAAAAGGCCAGCCAAGTTCCTGACCTGTCTCGCCTTTTTTAATCACTGGAATTCTATATTGATATTCCGTCATCGTCTCTTCACTATCGACGATATCAACGAGTTCAATTTCGGCTTCAGGCAAAAATTGAATTAACATCGCCAATGCTTCTTCACAAAGATGACAACCATCGGTGTGGAATAAGGTACATTTAATCATGACGGACCAACCAGCTGTTGTGAATTTGCTTGTTACGTTTAAAGTCCAAAGACAAGGTTTGCGATGAGTATTCTTCAGCAGTTAGGCCAAGTGCCGCAAGTCCCATTTCATCGATTTTAAAACCGCGTTTGTTGTTAGAAAACAGCAGTACACCATTCGGTGCTAATATTTTCTTTACCCAACCAAATAGTTTTAAATGATCTCTTTGCACGTCAAATGCGTCAGACATACGTTTAGAGTTAGAGAATGTTGGTGGGTCTAAGAAAATGAGATCATATTGACCAACGGCTCTTTCAAGCCATTTTAAGCAATCCGCTTGCTCAAATCTGAAACGTGGATTCTTCAAACCATTTAGCTCAAAGTTTTCTTCAGCCCATTTTAGATAGGTCTTTGACATATCTACTGTGGTAACAGACTTAGCACCGCCAACTGCGGCGTGCACCGAAGCACTACCTGTGTATGCAAATAGATTTAACACGCGTTTATCTTTCGAATGTTGCTGAATAAACTTGCGGGCTAAACGGTGGTCAAGGAATAAACCAGTATCTAGATAATCAAATAGGTTAACCTTAAACTTAGCACCGTACTCTTCTACTACCTCAGTGCGGTTTTGCTTGTCTAGAGCCTTATATTGCTCTTGGCCTTTTTGGCGTTTTCTTACTTTTACCGCGATGTTTAGCGGGTCGATATTCAGCTGCTCGGCGGTAAGTGTGATCACATCTTGCAAACGTTTTTGCGCAACGCTATCGTCAATTTCTTTTGGCGCTTTGTATTCAAAGATGACTGCATTGTCGTTATATACATCAACCGCAACATTGTACTCAGGAATATCCGCGTCATAAACACGATACGCGTTGACGTCTTCTTTTTTCAGCCAAGATTTTAAGCCTTGCAGGTTTTTCTTCAAACGGTTGCCAAACGCAGTCGAGCCTTCAAAATTAAGACCGCTGCTCTGTTTATTTTGCTGTACCTGCATTTCATTCATTTCATACAAGTTAAGCAGCACGTCGAGCGGGCCATTTTTGAATTTATAAGACTTTTTACGCGCTAGTTTTAGCACTTTTAACAGGCTTTCTTCACTTGCAAGTAACGCCAAATTCCAGTCTTTATAGTGCTTTTTAAAGGCGATCCCCATATTGCGATAGAGCGTAATAATTTCGGCCATACCACCTAGACGTTCACCATAAGGCAAGTTACTCAGCACAGTGCCGGGACGTTTAGCAGCAAGGCTAAGCTGATTGGCGTCTTCAAACTTAAACTTAATATGTGACTCAACGCCTGCGCGCTTGGCATTACGCTCAGCGATTGACAACACACGTTCATCGATATCACTACCGATCAGCCACAAGCTCTTTTGCTCTGGTTGTACATTTAATTGTGCTTTAAGCTCGGTGAACTTACTTTCACGAAAACTCGGCAGGCGCTTAAAGGCAAAATCTTTATTAAGATTAGTAGGTAAACCAAGCGCCATAGAAGCCGCTTCAATCAATAGCGTGCCAGAACCACAGCAGGGGTCAAAAAGCGGCTTATTAGTATCTTCAAGCCAGCCGCTACGTTTAACAAGCGCTGCCGCTAAATGTTCACGAATTGGTGCTTTACCTTGTTTGTCACGATAGCCTCTATCAGATAAGCGAGGTCCCGAGAAATCGATATATAGCGCACAGCCTTGCTTAGATAATTTCGCTATGATGCGAATATCCGGTGTCTGTTTGTCAACATCTGGACGTTGCTCAAACAAGTCGTTGAAGTAGTCAACGATCCCATCCTTAACAACCAGACCAGAGAATTGCGTATTTTTAAGCGCATTATTCGTACCATTAAACTCTACTGCAAAGGTCTGCTTTGGGCTAAACCAATCTTGCCATGCCTGAAAACGAACAAACTTGTAGAGAGAATCTTTGTCATTCACTTCTGGTTTGTCATCGATAAGCAACATCACGCGCGTTGCAAATCGTGTCATCATACAGAACTTTTGTACGTCTAGATTAGCGCCTGTGAACTTAACTGAACCAACGGTTTGCTTGTTTATTTCAAAACCAAACTCGGTTAATTCTTCAACCAGTAACTGCTCTACACCAATAGATGTCAATGCGATAAATTGCAATTTGAATACCCTTAAATTTCAACTGGGCGCAGTATAACACACAAGTTATCGTTAGTTATTAGTTGAGCTTGGTTGTATGAGGATAAATTACGTTAAAAATTTAGCAAGTTCAGAAAATTTAACTTATCTAGCGCGCTTATGTTCGAGTTCCTGCTTTGGTAATTTTGCAGTAAGTTATGGAGCTCCCCTTTTTCAAACCACACGCCACCACAGCACCCGCACTCACTAAAACTAGCTTCAAAGAGCGTATAGTCTTTAAGTGTATGACCATCATCAGGGCATAATTGTAAAACGTCACGCTCAACCAACGACCGCTTTGCAATAAAATCGGTATAACTAAAGTGATAAGTATGTTTAATGGAATCAATAAATTTGCGCGGCAACCAAATGGCACCGCATGACTGACATTGATAACCGCAATGTCCTTCAGCGTCGGCATAAATTAGTTTTAACGTTTTATCGCAAAGGCAGTGCATTTCGTTCCCTTAAACTGCAAACAACACAAATTAGGTACAGGTTAATACAGGAAATAATTGCTGGTCAATAAAACGATGGGATGAACTTGGCTATGCGCTTTGATGAACTCGGTGTGTTAACACAAGAGGCGCTAACCGATCGTTCAGTACTTTTATCGCTTGAAATTGTTCAAGCTCTATTCCCTCATCAAGAATAAATTGCTCGTTCAGGCTTAAACAAAGACTTGATTGACCATCATGCTCGATAATTAGAAACTCGCCGCTGCTTAACTTGGAATTTAAACACACAACCGCCTCACTCACAGGTTCACCACCAAAATATGGCTTAAAAAACCAGCTTTTTGCTTGCATCGGTTGTAAGTGAAATTTTGCTGCTGTTGCATTTAAAGCGATTTGGCAGCATCTAGGCTCGTTCCAAACACCAAAACCGCATAGGTAGGAAAATACACTCTGATAAAATTCAGCTTCGCTGAGACTAAAATTGGGATTAGCGGTTGAGTCTTCAGTAAGGTGGCGCAACCGAAAAGGCGTGCAAAGCTGAAGCTCGTCACCCAAATCAATTAACAACCTGTTCCTTTCTGTGCAGCGGATCCATTGCCACTCTTTTGAAGCTTGCAAAACTTCTCTCCCACCAACCAATTAGCTCAACTAGTAAGTGGGAGTATAACGCGAAAAACGCAATGATGAAATTTTTTATAATAACGTTTTGTTTTGGATCATTTGGTTATATGACCGATCCTTATAAGGACGAAACGATCTTTTTAACAAGTGCAGGCCCTTCATAAATAAAGCCTGTGTAGACTTGTACTAAATCTGCACCAGCTGAAAATTTCTCTTTTGCAGATTCCGCACTGTCAATACCACCTACACCGATGATTGGTAGCTTACCGTCGGTAATACGCTTCAATTCGCTGACAACATGCGTCGATTTTTCACGAACAGGTCTACCAGACAAACCACCTGCTTCATTACCGTACTCTAGGTTTTCTACCGCATCTCGGGCTAATGTTGTGTTAGTTGCAATAACACCATCAATACGATTATTAACTAACGATTCTGCGATCTGGGTTAACTGAACGCCATCGACATCTGGTGCAATCTTTACCAACATAGGCACTGACTTATTATGCTTGGCGATCAGATCCATCTGTTCATTTTTCAGGCTTTGCAATAGATCATCTAGCGCTTCGCCATATTGTAGATCTCTAAGGCCCGGTGTATTTGGTGAAGAGATATTCACGGTGATATATGAGGCATGCTCAAATACTTTTCTCATACAGTGAATGTAGTCATCTTTACCTTGTTCATTCGGTGTATCTTTATTTTTACCAATGTTGATCCCAAGGATCCCATCGTATTTTGCTGCTTTTACATTGTTGACTAGGTAATCGACGCCCTTGTTATTGAACCCCATGCGATTAATAATCGCATTTGCTTCAGGTAGACGAAAGATCCTAGGCCTGTCGTTGCCCGCTTGTGGTCTCGGCGTGACAGTTCCCACTTCAATGAAACCAAAACCCATTTGCGCAAATGCTTCGATACACTCAGCATTTTTATCAAGACCGGCGGCCAACCCTACTGGATTTTTAAACTCTAAACCTAGAAAATTAACAGGTTTGTCTTGAACTGATTGAGACCATGCAAGGCTCATTGGCGTATTCGCAAAGCGGCGCAGGTTGCTTAGGGCAAAATCGTGTGCCCACTCCGCATCTTTATTAAACATAAAACGACGCGCAAGATCGTAAAACATGGTAGCTCCTCAGTATTGGTAACGTAATCGACTTAGCTAAAATTACCCGAGCGTAACTTTAGCTAAATGGATTATGCCAATGGCATTAGACAAAAAAATACCCCAGTCAAAGCTGGGGTATTGTAGCGATTTCTAGATTATTTGGAAGTATCGCAGTTGTGGCTTAGTAACATTAGCTCACGAAGTGCAACTGAGAACTTAGCAAAGTCATGACTCTGCGACGTCTTAAACTCGGTTAGCATTTGCTGCCAACGGTGTAGTAAGCCTGCTTGCTTATCCATCCACTGTTCAATCTGTTCATTGATATCATTGTCATCACCAGCAAAGCTGTTTAACACAACCTCTGACAATGAACGCTGTTGCCAATCCAGCTCTTCACGATATGAAGCTCGAGCAAGCGCCTGCCAATGGTTTGCAACAGGTTGAGCCGTGATTTGGTCAAGGAACCAATGTAGACCCATGTTTGCACCAAGCGTGAAGTAAGTATTAGACACAACACCGATCTTACGACCTGAGCTATGTGCAACTTCCGCTAAGTCCATGACCGAGAACAAGCTTGAAAGTGACACGATACGCAGTGCAATCTCAGCTGGTACACCTTGAGATTCAAGGTCACGTGCTTTATCAACGATCTGCTCGCTTTCATTTGCAACCATGTAGTTGTGTAGATTTGCACTTAAATCTTTAAATGTAGGTGCAAAGAACGCGATGGTTTGCTCGATAGTTTGAGACTTGTCACGATGACGCAAGAACCAACGCGTTGCACGGCGAACCGTACGACGTAATTGATATAGCATTTCCGTTTGAACTGCCGCTGGGATCTTATTATCAAGCGCAGAAATCGCTGACCACGTTTCCTTCATTTCAAAGATTGCACTTGCAATTGAGTAGCAAACCGCAATTTCTGCATCCGTTGCACCTGTCTCTTCGTGCATACGAACCATGAAGTTTAGACCCATATCGTTAACGATATTGTTTGCAAGTTTCGTTGCAATGATCTCTTTACGTAGCGGGTGATTATCCATCGCAGCATTGAAACGCTCGCGCAGCGGTGCTGGGAACGAGTTCACTAACAACTGACGGTAGTATGGATTTTCTGAGATCTCATCAACAACTAATGTCTCTTTTAATACCATCTTAGAGTAAGAAACCAATACAGATAGCTCAGGACGCGTTAGGTCTTTACCTGCCGCCGCACGCTCTGCTAGCTCTTCATCAGTTGGTAAGAATTCGATTGCACGATTTAGCTTGCCGTCTTTTTCAAGTGCATGGATAAAGCGTACTTTCTCTTTCAGCGTCGCTGGACCTTTAGACTTAGTAACCGAAAGCGTGTGCGTTTGACGGTAACAATCTTTCAGTACCAATTCTGATACTTCATCAGTCATTGAATACAGTAATTCGTTACGCTGCTTATTCGTCAATTCACCTTCAGCAACTAGGCCGTTAAGTAGGATCTTGATATTAACTTCATTATCCGAACAGGCAACACCACCTACGTTGTCGATAAAGTCAGTGTTGATACGACCGCCGTTTGAAGCGAATTCGATACGACCTAGCTGAGTAGCACCTAAGTTACCACCTTCACCAAAGATCTTAGCACCAAGCTCACCACCGTTGATACGTAGTGCGTCGTTTGCACGGTCGCCCACTTCAGCGTCAGTTTCAGATTTAGACTTGATGTAAGTACCGATACCACCATTCCACAGTAAATCAACTGGCATCTTCAACAATGCTTTGATCAACTCGTTTGGTGTCATGCTCGATTTCTTAGTGCCTATCATCTTCTTCATTTCAGCGCTTAGCGTAATTGCTTTCGCTGCACGAGAGAAAATACCACCGCCCTCAGAAATTAGATCCTTATTATAATCTTCCCAGCTTGAACGTGGCAGATTAAATAGACGCTCACGCTCTACATACGAGCTTGCCGCATCTGGGTTTGGATCGATAAAGATGTGCATGTGGTTGAATGCCGCTTGTAAACGAATGTGCTTAGATAGCAGCATCCCGTTACCAAATACGTCACCACCCATGTCACCGATACCAACCGCTGTGAAATCAGTTGTTTGACAGTCAACGTCCATTTCACGGAAGTGACGCTTAACCGATTCCCAACCGCCTTTAGCAGTAATACCCATCTTCTTGTGGTCGTAACCAACTGAACCACCTGACGCGAAAGCGTCACCAAGCCAGAAGTTATAAGACTCAGCGATACCATTTGCGATATCAGAGAAAGTCGCAGTCCCTTTGTCCGCTGCAACAACTAGGTATGGGTCGTCTTCGTCGTGACGTACAACATCCACTGGTGGCACAATGTCACCATGTACGATGTTATCTGTGATGTCTAGTAGACCACGGATGAAGATCTTGTAACACTCTTGGCCTTCTTTGAAGAACGCTTCACGTTCAGTTGGAAGTTGTTTACAAACAAAACCACCTTTAGAACCTACAGGTACGATAACCGTATTCTTAACCTGCTGTGCTTTAACCAGGCCAAGTACTTCTGTACGGAAATCTTCACGACGGTCTGACCAACGTAGACCACCACGAGCCACTTTACCACCACGTAGGTGAACACCTTCTACGCGTGGAGAGTAAACGAAGATTTCAAACGCTGGTAATGGCAATGGCATATCTGGCACTGCGCTTGGCTGGATCTTGAATGACGTGTACGACTTATTCGTGCCATCAGCTTCTTTTTGATAGAAGTTAGTACGCAGCGTTGCATTGATCATATCAACGTACAAACGAATGATACGGTCATCATCTAAGTTCGCTACATTTTCAAGCTCTAAGTAGATAGCATCAACAACCTTCTGAAGCGCCTTTTCAGTGGCAACTTTCTTCGGTGCAAACTTCTTCACGAATAGATCAACGATCATCGCTGCAATGTGCGGGTAACGGTCAAATGTATTCTCGATGTAAGACTGCGAGAACGTCACACCAATTTGGCGCATGTATTTAGCATATGCGCGTAAGATAGATGCTTCACGACCAGTTAGACCACCTAATAACACCAGGCGGTTGAAACCATCGTTTTCTAGACGGTTATTCCACACATTGGTCAATGCCGCACGGAAACGTGCTGATACTTTGTCAAAATCAGTGATCCCTTTGCTGTCGATAAGCATAGAGAAATCCATGATCCAGTTTACTTGACCGTCAGTCGTCTTCACCGCGTATGGTGTTTCACCAATAACACGCAGGCCAAAGTTCTCAAGCATTGGCATCACGTCTGATAAGTGAATAGGCTCTGCTTTATGGAACAAGCTCAAACGAACAAGCTGTGACGTTGCTTCTTCTTGAGGTCTGTAGAACAGCATCTCAAGTTTGTTGTCATCGTTTAGTTGTTCTAGCTTCTCAATGTCTACGACTGCTGCGCTTGGCAATACTTGGTCTTTGTAAGCAGACTGGAAGGCATTCGTGTATTTACGGTTTAACTCGTTACCACGAGACTCACCCGTTCTTTCAAGAAGTGCAGATTGTAACTTGTCTTCCCAAGTACGAGCGGCTTCTACCAAGTTATTTTCGATTTCTTTCACGTTGTAATCTATGTTGTTGTCATCAACACGCACGATATAATGCGTACGCGCAAGTGTTGATTCAGAGAAAAAGGTGGTGAACTCTACTTTGTCGCTAGACTTAAATGCACGGCCTAGCAGTTGTTGAGTTTCACGGCGTAACGCTGTGTTGTATCGCTCTCTTGGCACATAAACCATACAAGAGAAGAAACGACCATACACATCCTTACGCACAAATAGGCGACACATGTCACGTTCTTGAGTTTGTAGAACGCCCATTGCCACTTCAAGTAGCTCGCTTTCGCGTGCCTGTACTAACTCATCACGAGGGTAGGTTTCAAGAATATTGAGTACCGCCTTGTATGCATGTGTGCCTTTAGCAAAGTCACATTGCTCCATGATACGGTTAATTTTACTCTTAAGTACCGGAACATCTACCGCACTGTTGTTGTAGAAGCTAGAAGAGAACAAACCAATGAAACGGTCTTCACCAATCACGTTACCTTCATCATCAAAACGCTTGATACCAACATAGTCAATATATGCTGGTCTATGAACGCGTGAAAGTGAGTTTGTCTTGGTTAAGATCAACAAGTTGTTACTGCGTGCTTCTTTGCGCGCAACTTCAGGCAGTTCAGACAATAAACGGCTGTGATCGTCACCTGAGTTTTTCATTAGTCCGAGACTTGTGCCTTCAACTGGCTTCAGTTCATAGTCACCTTGAACTGGAGTCAAATCATATTGGCGGTAGCCCATAAAGGTAAAGTTGTCGCTAACCAGCCAGTCTAAAAACTCGACCGCTTCAGCGACTTCTTCTTTTGAACAACTATAATGACGGGTCGGCAGCTCTTTACTTACGCTCACCAATTTATCGCGAATTGGTAGCCAATCAGCAACCGCAACAGAAACATCATTTAAGACAGATTCAAGCTCAGCTGTAAAATCAGCGATCACCGAATCATCTGTTTGCCTGTCGATTTCGATAAAGAATACGGTCTTAGTAGACGTAGATTCTTGTTCTGCTTTTAAGTTAGAAACCGCGGTGATTGCACCAGCATCATTTCTTTGTAACTTAAGTGGAGAATGAAGTAATAGGTGAGAGACTATGTTTTTGCGATTCATCGCCATGCGCACTGAATCAACCAAAAACGGCATATCTTTAGCGATTATCTCGACAATCGTATGCGATGATTGCCATCCATCCTTTGCAACCTCAGGATTAAAAACGCGAATGACGGCATCGTCAGACTTGTTTTTATCAAGGGCATTCCAAAGGCTCAATGCTGCGCCGTATAAGTCACTGTCGTTACGATGTGCCAAATCCTCTTTAGACATATTGCTGTACAAGGTTTTGGCAAACGTTTCGACAAGTGACACTTTGTCAGCATGGACTTTTTTATGGATAAGCTTGCAGACGTTATCTAGGATAACAGAAGCTGTGCCTTCATTTTGTGTCATTATGTGTTCCTTAATCTATACCACCTTTGAACGGTAGATTATTTGTACAGCCATTTATTAGCGTGGAGTCAGGTAAATTCTAACCTTTCTGACGCTAATAAACAGCCTTTTTGACGAAAACATTTCAAGCTTTTCAGCTGTTTGCTCATCTATTCACAAAAAATAGATATAAATCGCCAATACCAAATAAAAAGGAGCACAATTATTCACATTATTTTTTCTGGTCAGACCAGATAAGCGTTCCAATTGCCGGTAAAAGCAGCACAGCACCCAGCATATTTACCAAGAACATGAAGGTTAAAAGGATACCCATATCAACCTGGAACTTAAGCGCAGAGAAAATCCATGTGCTTACGCCAATCGCCAATGTGATACCAGTAAACAGTACCGCACTGCCTCGTTCAGCAAGCGCATTTCGATAGGCAACCGACAACGGCATACCTTGCTTAAGCTGTCCCATCATAGAGGATAGAATATAAATGCCGTAATCGACACCTATTCCCACACCCAAAGCAATTACCGGTAGCGTCGATACCGTTAAACCGATTTCAAGCTGCACCATAAGCGCCTGTGCCAGCGTTGATACCACATATAAAGGTAGTACCACTGCGATAGTCGCTCGCACGCTCCTAAAGCTCGCTAGGCACAACAGAATCACCGCACCGTACACGTAGATCATCATAGGAACCTGTGCCTCGGAAACGGATTCATTTGTTGCCGCCATCACACCGATTGGACCTGATGCTAATTTAAAGGCAACATCATCGGTTCCCTCTTCTTCTGAGAACGCTTTGATCTTCGCAATCACATGGTCGATAGATTCGGCCTTATGATCTGCCATAAAGATGATAATAGGCATCACCGAACAATCACCGTTAAGTAGCCCTGAGCTTGTCTCAACTCGAGAGGTAGCTTGAACTAGAGAAGCGGTATTTCTTGGTAACGTCTGCCACTTTAAGTTACCTTCGTTGTACCCAGCATTAACCGCTTGTGCAACGGAGCTTAAAGAAACAGCCGATTGTACACTCGGTAAGTTTTCTACTCGCCATTGGAAGCGACTAATACGCTCCATTGTATCGTGCTCAGTACAAGCCGCAGGTGTCGCTTCTACAATGACCTTTAAGATATCAGAAGAAATGGCATAACGGTCTGAGATAAGGAAAGTGTCTTGGTTGTATCTGGCATCTTCATGTAGCGCCGGTGCACCAGCATGTAAATCACCAATACGCATTTTTTCAGATTGCCAGTAGCCAAATGCAAATAGTACTGCACTGATAAGTAAAATCACTCTGGCCACTTTTTTGTCTGTGGTTTTCACCAAGGCCTCTCGCATTGCTTCAAACATACCATGGCTGGCATTTTTACCATCACCAAGTCGCTTAATATTTGCAGACTCAAAGAACGATGCCATTACAGGAAGCAGTACCAAGTTGGTAAAGATAATAACCGCAACCCCTAAACTGGCAGTAATAGCAAGTTCACGAATAATACCGATGTCGATTGCCAGTAAAGTTAAGAAGCCAACGGTGTCCGAAAGTAGAGCAATGCCACCTGGGATAAGTAATGCTTTAAAGCTCGCTTCAGCAGCCACTTTGCAGCTTACCCCTTCCGCTACTTTTTTACCTATCGCGTTGATCATTTGCACACCGTGACTCACGCCAATAGCGAAGACTAAGAAAGGCACCAAAATAGACATGGGATCAACACCAAAACCCAAAGTACTGAGTAAGCCCATCTGCCAAATCACAGCAATAAATGAGCAAACAATAGGAAGCAGCGTAAGCTTAAAGCTCTTACAAAACATCCAAACCATAATAAAAGTAAAAGCAATTGCTAACGCAAAGAAAAGCACTACACCTTTTGCACCATCAGCAATGTCACCGGCCATTTTCGCAAAGCCAATAATATGTATGCTCACGTTATCAGTGCTAAGAGGCGCTCGGATCTCAGATTCTAGTTTTTGCGCAAAGGCTAAGGTATCAAGCTTTTCTTGAGTTTGCGGATCGGTTTCCATTAACTGGGCGGTTACCATGGCACAAGAATAATCGCTTGCAACCATACGACCCACAACTTTTGCTTTCTCGATGTTCTGCTTTACAACCGCTAGGCCTTGTTCAGTAGGTTGGAAATTAGCGGGAATAATAGGTCCACCGGCAAAGCCGTCCTCTACCACCTCAACGAATCTCGCACTGGGTGCAAAGATTGAATTCACCAGTGGACGATTAACACCAGGGATAAAATAAAGTTGATCATGCACAGCCTTTAGCTGAGTGAAAAATGGCTCATTAAAGATGTCACCATCTTTATCACAAACAGAAATAAGAATACTATTTGCACCACCAAACTGTTTTTCGTGCTTCAAGTACACTTTCATGTATTCATGATTTAGTGGAATATTTTTGTTAAATGAGGCATCGAGCTGAATTTGTGTGGCTTTGAAACCCAAAAATATCGTCGTCAGTACGAAAAAAGACACGACGGTAATACGGTGCCTAAAGATGGCGTATACCAATTGATTTAAAAACGCTTGCATTAGTTTTTCACCTCTACCTCAGCAATCCCCTGCTCCGTCGCTAGAATTAGCTGATTCTTTTTAACCACGCCTGCTAAAATAGAGTGGCCGTTTTTTAGTTGTTTTGAGGTTAGCTTACCTGCTATCAACGTGAATATTACACCGCTGTTAGCAAACATATAGGTCACATTATCTTTGTGGGCAATACTATTTATTGTCGCCGTTTTTTGAGTATCAAGCTGCACTACTTGCTGTGCATTGCCAATAAATGCGTTGCCCCTAAGGCCTGCAACAATAAGTTGGTTATCTGATGTTTGATCAACAGCAAAAAATGAACCACGATAAAAAGGCTCAAATTTTTGCCATGTTTTTCCTAAGTCATCACTTTGTGCCACAAGTCCCATTTCACCGGCAAGATACATCATGCCTTCGGCGATTAACAGGCGATTAAAATGGGGAAGAATAAATGCCGTTTCTTGTTCGTATGCCGCGGGGTCTTGCTCTTTTAAATCGGCTAAGTAGTCGACATCATCGGGGTGAACAAATTCACTGATAAAACGTTTTGTCCAAGACTCACCACCATCAGTGGTCTCAAAAAACATGCCATAAGCGCCCACAGCAAAGCCGTGTTGTTGGTCAATAAACTCAATATCAAGACAAGGCTTTTCCAATGTTGGTAGATATTGTTTTAGCGCCCATGTTTTACCACCGTCTGTGGTTTTGATTATGCTGGCGTCGTGGCCACAAGCCCAACCAATATCTTTACCTTTGAATGTCACAGAGGTTAACAGTGATTGAATTGGCACCTCTGCCTGCGTCCAGTTTTGCCCTTCTTGTTTAATAATTATTGTGCCGTGTTTACCTACCGCAATTAACGCATCACCGTTATCTGTAATATCTGTGAAAAGCGTTTGCTCTGGGTGAGCGACCATCAGGGCTGATTCTGCTGAGATCTGATCACTACTTTCGGCTACTGCTACATGCGCCATAGTTAAAATCGAGGCTGCTACTAACTTCTTCATCATGAGAAAACACTCGAGTTGTGAGAGGAAAGGAGGAAGAAGGCTGAAGCGAGGTTGCTTCAGCCTGATAATATTTGATTAACGGCGACCCTCACGGCGCAAAGCACCCTGAGTAAACTCGTTATCGTTGAAAGACTGACTGAAGTCGTACATGTCTTCTTCGTTATCTAACCCAATCGCAAGGTAGCGACGAGAGTTTAGATCATGATAGACATCCAACGTACTCCAATGTGTCGGCACTTCGTAGTAATTAAGACCATGTGCCATCGCAACGCGATACATCTGGTCACGGTTATCATAGATATCCGTTACGTGGATTTGCCAGCTATCTTCATCAATATAGAACACACGCTTTTTGTAAATATGGCGAGTACCTTCTTTCAGGTTAGCTTCAACTACCCATACGCGGTGCTTTTCATATCGTACATGCTCTGGGTTAATATGACCGGCCATCAAGATATCATCATACTTCAGCTTGTCGCTATGTAGTTTGTAACTGTTGTAAGGGATATACATCTCTTTTTTGCCAACAAGTTTCCAATCATAACGGTTTGGAGAGCCGTTAAACATATCAAAGTCATCTGTTGTACGTAAGCTATCTGACGCAGTTCCTGGTGCATCATATGCAACGTTTGGCGCACGTCTTACACGACGCTGGCCTGCGTTATAGGTCCAAGCCTGACGAGGTGTCAAAATTTGGTCCATGGTTTCATGTACAAGCAATGCAGTTCCAGCAAGACGTGCAGGTTCTGTCACTTGCTGCTTAAACTTAAACAGGATATTTGACTCTTGCAACGCTTCAGGGGTTGCGTCTGTTGCAGAGTACTTAACCAATAGTTGCTCATCGAAACCGATAATGTTGTAAGCCCCTGACTCCGTAGGCATCGCTTGACCGCCGAAACGTGCAATCGACAAGCCACGGAAACGCAATAGGTGGTTCCAGATAGCTTCTAAGCCATCTTTTGGCACCGGAAACGGAATACCGATAGCAGTATTTTTAATGCCGTTACCACCTTCGATCAGCTCTGCTGTAGATGCGTATTTCTTTGTCGCATCATACACAAACTGCGGATAAGACGCGCTGCGTCTAGTTGGGTAGATGTTCATTTTGAACGTTTCTGGATACGTTTCAAATAACGCAATTTGACCAGGACTTAACAATGACTTGTATTTATCTAAATTTGATTTATCAATCGTGAACAATACTTTGTCATCAGCAAATGGATCTGGATGGTGCATGCCCACTTCATAACCAGCTGGAGGCGCAGTGATCCCACCATTCCACGCAGGAATACTGCCATCAGCATTACCCGCTTTCTCTGCACCGATAGGCGTCAAGTCTTTACCTAAACGTGCAACTTCGTCAGCGCTCATCTTCGCCATAGCGCTACTGGCAGACAGCATTGTAATTATTGTTGCTGCGATAAATGTAGGTTTTCTAAACATATCGAAAGCCCTTAAATTGAATACTTAATGTTGAATGAGATGAAATCACGGTCCGCAAAGGTATTCGTCTTACCACCACCCCAAAACGTGTTATAGCCAAAATCAAATGACCACGAATTTAGGTAGTTAAAGTTAAGATTAATGCCTAGCGATTTACGATCCTCAATGAACAAGAACATAGGATCCGGGGTGATACCGTTTACATCGTGTGAGAACACTACGCGTGGAGAAAAATTCACACCACTGAATAGGTTGTTATACTCACCCTTAGCAATAAGGCGATAGCCCCATGCAGAAGCCGATGGGAATGGGTTGGTCTCTGGACCGTTTGAAACCGCTTGGTGGATAAGATTGTAATCTCGGCCAGAAAGCCCCTCAATCGTGCCACTTCGGCCAGTACCTGAAACATTCAAACGAAGCTCATCATACTCTGGCATGTCTTTAATGGTAACAGCACCGACTTCACCAACCACTGCCCAGCTATCTGCGCCTAGCGATGGTCCGAACAAATGTGTTGCAGTAAACTGTGCTTGAATAGTGTCTCGCAAAATATAACCTTGCGCGACTTCACCAGGACCCACATAAGCGATATCGTCACCTTGACTAAGCTGAGATAAACCAGCCAAATCATCACGCAGACCCGCAGCAGCCAACTGCTCAACCATACCTGCGTAAAGTAGTTCAACGTCATCTATCTGCAGTGGTTCATCTTGTCTATATGCCACTTCACCAGCAAATGCGGTTTCACCAATCGCAGTATTAAAACTTAAGCCATACAGTTTGATGTCTTCTGGGTAGGTAATTTGCGCTTGAGTAAAGGCATTTAGGTTAGTGACATTGTCTGCAGTAATTTGATTTTGTGCGATGTAAGCTAAATCCGCCATTATCGCTTGCTGTGTAAAATTAGATGCTTTACCAGAAATCAAAGGTCTACGGCTGTGGTAATTAATGTAATACAAACCAAATTCAGTGTCGTTTAGCTCTGGAGAGAAAATACCTAAGCGTAAACCGTACTGACCACCATCATCAGGTTCGCTCTTACCGTTATTCCCTTTTCCTTTAAGCGCCACTTTAGTCGGATAAGCCATATACATGGACGCTGCAGCGCTGCCAACAGCTTGTGCTGTTGGTACTACGCCTTGAGCAACCAATGCGGCCGTTGCATCAGCATATAAGCTGTTTAACGCATCCGTTAGGTGATACAGATCGATATCAGGGTTTGAGGTAAAACCAAGTTGTACATTTTGCATATAACCATTTTCAGATGCAAAATCATTGGTTGAGAAGTAACTACCCGTTGCTGGCAACCTTGTTTCATGCCATTGATATTGGTAGAAGCCCTCTAGGTTTACATTCTCAGATAACACCACCGACGCCCAAAGCATACCTACAGGGATAAAGGCTTCTTTTACTTCAGAGCCTGGGGCTTTCAAACGGTCAATATCCACCGGGTTGACGTTAATACCATGGGAAATAAGTGTACTTTCACCCCAGTTAACTACTTGCTGACCTAAACGCACAGAAAGCGGGTTTTTACCATCATTCAGGTCAAAATCCGCCCATACAAACGCATCTAGTAAACGTAAATCAGAACAGACTTGTTTTCTGGTATCATCGTCTTCACATGGGTCAACTTTTTTGCCTGAAACAGGGTTGCTATATGCAAAATCACCATCTTCCATCGCAAAGTCATAGAAATACATGAAACGAGTGAATAAACCATAGTTATCTTTGGTAATCGCTAAATCATGGGTACCTTTTAACAGCTGAGAGAAAGTATCTCCAGAGTCAAAATTTAGGTTACCGGCATCACCATTATTTGAATAGGCACCCTGTTGCGACCAGATTTGTGACGAAGAATAGAGCGTATTGCCAGTGGTTGCTTTATAACCTGTCCAGTCGAACTGTGGATGATTACTTTTACCGATGAAATCAAAGTTACGCTCTTCAACGCGAATGCTTTGACCATAAGAAAAAGTTGAGTCGAAGGTAATTTCGAAATCACCAACCTCAAAACTTGCCGCGTGTACTGACGTGGCGGCAGCTCCCATTACAGCCGCACTAAGACCGAGCATGATTTTGTTTTTCACAAAGAGCGATCTTTTTATCATTATTTCTCCCCCTTTTGGCGGGTCATGTCTAGAGCTTAAGCTCTTAGAGTTATTGTTTTTTGTTGTCTAAACGATAGAAGCGAAACCGCGAAAATACAAATACTGCTCAACTAAATCAACGCTTTTTCGCCTCTAGGGGCGTATTTTACTCTTGGTAAGACGTCCTACCAGATAATTTATAACACGTATTTCAAGCTTATAACAAACTCATTTAACAAAAATAAAATATGTTTTGCAGTTCTACTTCGATTAAGTGACTTTTTCTAACGATAGAAACTTATTGCTATCATCCAAGATAAGACGGAACCTCCCCCTGATCCCAATTGATGAAATAAAGGGGCGAATACGCTCTGCGGGGAAACGAATACTCTTCCCCCCATCTTCAATCACTTGCACTGAAGTATAGTGACCGTAGTAGTAACCGAGGCACTTGTCATAGCTCAAATCCATGTAAAAGAAGTACTCTTTCATCTACTGCGCTAGCGCCTTTTCTACCTTCTCATATAAGTCGTCGCTTAAGCCTTCTAAGTTAGCCAAACGACTCAACTGCGCGCGCATCAGCTGTTGGCGCGTTTCATCGTAACGCTTCCATGACATGAACGGCGTGATCATACGAGACGCGTTTTGTGGATTGATGCTGTTTAGCTCCACTAATAGGTCTCCCAATAACGCATAGCCCATACCGTCTGTACGATGGAATTGGGCGGGGTTAGTTCTTGCGAAGCTTCCTATCAATGCACGAACACGGTTGGGATTGCCCTTGTCAAAGCAAGGATGCGTATAAAGCGTATTTATATTCGATATCACCTCGTCATTAGATAAACTTGCACTTAACGCAAACCATTTATCCATGACTAGGCTATCGTGACGCCATTGGCTATCGAATTGACTGAACAAACTTTCCATCTTTGTATGCTGCGCGGCGACAGCTGCTTTTAGTGATGCTAGCTTAGTGGTCATATTGCTTGATGAAAATTGATTATCTAGCGCGCTGTCCACACTATCAGAGTCTGTTTTCGCTAAGTAATAAAGTGCTTTATTTTTAAAGGCTCTGATCGCGACATCCTTTGCTTCTAATGAGCCTGAGTCTTGCAAAGACAAATAAGCGTGTTCAAACACCGATTGCAGTGATTGCGCAATTTGCATTTCAAATGCGTCGGAAATTGAAACGAGCTTGTCTACTGGGATAATTTCAAATTGACTAGCTAGCGTATCAAACGTTGGTAAAGTCAATAACTCAGCCAATAGCGCAAGGTCTCCATCTAATGTTTCCACCAATGCGGACAACGCGCTGAGGAGTTTTGGATCCAGTTTGAAATCGCCAGACGTAACCGCTCGTTTAACTTCAATCATAAAGATTTGCTGCATTGCTTCCCAGCGAGCGTAATCACTGCGCGCAAAACGCAATATGTGTAGTAACTCATCAATGGAATAACTGTACTCCATAAGTACAGGTGCTGAGAAATCTTCTAGCAATACAGGAACCGGTTTACTTATAACTTGCTCAAATTCAAACCGCTGTTCAAATTCAGTAATATCTAACGCCCGTTGTATTTCACCGTGCTTTGTTAGCAACGGGATGCTTTCACCTTGCTCATCCAAAAGCTCTAGCTTAAAAGGAATATGCAGTGGCGCTTTTACGGGGTCGCAATCGGCATGGCTTTGGCTCACCGTAATTGCGTATGTTTGTGCCTGTTCGTCATACTCTGTAGCCACTTTTACTCTTGGCGTGCCGAATTGCTCATACCATAGTTTAAATTGCGTTAAATCAACACCAGAAGCATCCATCATTGCATTAACGAAATCATCGCACGTCACAGCTTGTCCATCGTGACGCTCAAAGTAAAGCTTCATCCCTTTTTGGAAGTTTGCTTCCCCCAATAAGGTATGCATCATACGGATCACTTCAGCGCCTTTATTATAAACAGTAACGGTATAGAAATTATTCATTTCAATAACTTGCTGTGGCCTTATTGGGTGTGCCATTGGCCCTGCATCTTCCGCAAACTGATGTGTACGCATCGCCATTACTGCATCGATACGGTTTAGGCCTCGAGAACCTAGATCACTGCTAAACTCCTGATCTCTAAATACAGTTAGGCCTTCTTTTAAACTAAGCTGAAACCAATCTCGACAAGTAACCCGGTTCCCAGTCCAATTATGGAAGTATTCATGTCCAACTATCGATTCAATGGTGTGAAAGTCTCGGTCTGTCGCAGTCTCTTGGCTTGCCAACACACAGGCACTATTAAAAATATTTAGTCCCTTGTTTTCCATTGCCCCCATATTGAAAAAATCAACCGCAACAATCATGTATATATCGAGATCGTATTCCAAATCAAACCTTGACTCATCCCACTCCATGGCCTTTTTTAGTGACGTCATAGCATGGGGAGCTTTATGTAAATTGCCTTTATCGACAAATAGCGCCAACTTCACTTCTCTACCCGATTTAGTGAGATAGTTGTCTTCTAATACGTCAAAGTCGCCGGCAACCAAGGCAAACAAGTAGCTCGGTTTTTTGTGCGGATCGTGCCATTTTGCAAAATGTCTGCCGTCACTTAAGCTCCCTTCTTCAACTTTATTGCCATTTGATAATAAGTAACGATACTTTGACTCACCGATAATCGTCACCGTATAAGTCGTCAGTACATCAGGTCTATCCATAAAGTAGGTGATTTTTCTAAAACCTTCCGCTTCACATTGCGTGCAGTAAGCGCCATCAGAGAGGTATAAACCTTCAAGTGAGGTGTTTGTTTGCGGCGAAATTTTAGTGACAATTTTAAGCTCAAAGGCCTTTGGCAAGTTAGAAAGAATCAATTCAGAGTCAGATTTTTCAAGGCTTTGCCACTCTTCACCATTTACCTGACAAGATGCTAACTCTAAGTCGACACCATCTAATATTAATTGTGTCGCATCGCTCACAGCGACAAACTGACTTACGGCAGTCACAATGGTATTTCTTGGGCTTAACTCAAAGGTCAAGCAAAGCGTATCAACGGTATGGCTTGGTGCAAGGTAATCTTTAAGAAATTTGGCTTGTGGTTTTTGAGTCATATATAGTCCTTACAAAAACGCCCCAAAAAGGGGCGAGTGATAAAACAAATTTGCTATCGCCAATGCTAAGGATAGGCGTTTAATTTCTATTTGACCTGTTGGAAAAGGCCTGATCAAGATTGCAAATGCGCTATTTTACGCTTGCCCTGCTTTCTCATTCGGTTCTTCCGCGTTTACCGTTGGCGGCGTAATTTTAAGGATCTTGATACCAAGATACGCGTAGATAACCGCCAGCACAGGATTGATCAAGTTAAAGAATGCGTACATGGCATAATCAAACGGATTGATCAGTAGTACACTTTGCATATATGCACCACAGGTGTTCCAAGGGATCAGTGGACTGGTGATTGTGCCACCGTCTTCCAGCGTGCGAGAGAGGTTTACACTCTTCAAACCGCGCTTTTTATATTCTTCTTTGAACATACGACCAGGAACAACAATCGCGATGTACTGATCCGCGGCAACTAGATTTGTACCAATACAAGTTGCAATAGTCGAGGCAATTAGTGAGCCCGTGCTTTTTGCAATTTTAAGAATGCTGCGTACGAAGACATCAAGTAAACCAGTTTTTTCCATAATGGCGCCAAACATCAATGCCGTCATCACCAGCCAAGTTGTCGTTAGCATTGATGACATGCCACCGCCACTTAACAAGTCGTCCATTTTTGCATCGCCTGTTTGCAACGCAAAACCATCAAAGAAAGTCGCCCACACCAGTTTCACATAGCCCACTAACTCACCTTGGCTAGCATCAATTTGACTTGCAATAAGATCACCTTGGAACAGCACTGCCCATATCGCCCCCATCACCGCGCCGATTGAAATCGCCGGAAAAGCAGGCATCTTCTTGATAGCAAGCCCAAGCAGCACCAGCAAAGGAACTAGCATTAACAGGTTAATGTTGAAATTAGTCTGAAGTATCGAAACAATTTCATCTATTCGCCCCGCCTCGCTTGACGCTTCAGCATTAAAGCCCATGACAATAAATATAATAAGTGCGATTACAAAGCTAGGTACAGTGGTCCAAAGCATGTGCTGAATATGATCAAATAAATCACTACCAGCGACTGCAGGCGCTAAGTTTGTGGTTTCAGACAATGGGCTTAACTTATCACCAAAATAAGCACCTGAAATAACTGCACCCGCTGTCACGACTTGATCTAAGCCAAGCCCCGTCGCCACACCTAATAGCGCCACACCTATTGTTGCGGCCGTCGTCCATGAGCTACCTATACTCATCGCCACAATCCCACAAATCAAACAACTCGCGGCATAAAACCAACTTGGATTGATAATTTGTAGTCCGTAATAAATCAGTGTTGGGACCGTGCCAGACAGCAGCCAAGTACCTATTAAGGCACCTACCATCAATAAAATGATAATGGCGCCAAGAGAGATAGTTATCCCCTTTATCATCGCTTCTTCAAGCGTCTTCCACGTAAAACCGTTTTTTAGGCCGACAAGCGCCGCTGTGAATGTTGCAAAAAGCAAGGCTATTTGGTTTGGACCTGATGATGAACTGTCACCATAGAGGTACACCGCAGCACCAAGCAAAGCGACCAACAAAGTGATCGGAATAAGAGCGTCAATAAATGACGGCTGTTTTTGTTGTTTCAAAAGGAATACTCCTACGCACGACGACCCATGCTTATAATTATTTTATTTGCAGTATACCGTTTTGAGCCGTTTTGAGTAGCTAGGTTGCCAGTGGTCGAGCCACGCACCATTCTCAAAAAGCCTCAAAAGAGTATCAGCTTAGAAAATCTGGCAGATGATAACAAAATTTGTAAAGTAAAAGTAAGTGTAAAAGGCATAATAAAAGGCGCTTGAAGCGCCTTTTATTATTTATTAACTTCGTTTTTGGCTATCCGCCCGTATGAAATTAGGTCCTGCGTGATAAGCGCAGCCTCTTCAAGGTAAGGGTCTAACTCCGAAATAACCTCTGGTGCATCATCCAAATCTTTAACCGGCTCTAAACCGAGACGTTTCAACCTTTCATTAGTGCGTTTTAATACCAGATCATCGCGTTCTTCACGCTCCTTGATACGCTCGGCTTCAACTAATGAAATCGCCTTATCATCTTTGCGCGCTTTGTATTCTTCAATATCTTTATAAATATATTCGAATTCTGGCTCTACTTTTACTCGCTCATCATGGCGCTTACTCAAGTATTGAATAGTTGGCGACAAGTTATCTAGACTCGCATATTTTGCACGAACAATACTATCCCAAGGCAGTGCATTATCTTCTTGGCTCTCTCCCCACTCTTCAGGATTGATTGCCGACGGTAGCAAGATATCAGGGATCACGCCTTTATGTTGTGTACTGCCACCATCAATACGGTAAAACTTCGCAATAGTGTAGGTTACACTTCCCAAAGGATTTTCGAATAAATCGTAGTTTTTACCGAGGCCACGATGTTGTTGCACGGTGCCTTTACCAAAGGTTTGCTCACCAATCACCACTGCTCGACCATAATCCTGCATCGCGGCAGCAAAAATCTCAGATGCCGACGCACTGTAGCGGTCAACTAAAACGGTCAAAGGTCCATCGTAGAAGGTAATGCCATCTCTATCTTGTTGACTTTCAACACGGTTATAAGCGGTATGGATCTGAACAACTGGACCTTGGTCAAAGAATAAACCGGATAGCTGGGTCGCTTCGTAAAGCGAGCCACCACCATTTTGGCGAAGGTCAATGATAACCCCATCTACTTTGGCTTCTTTAAGTTTGGCGATTTCAGTTTTTACATCTTGAGAAAGATTATTGTAAAAACTCGGGATTTCTATCACGCCTATTTTGCTTTGTAGCTCAGAATATTTGGCTTCAAAGACAGAAGACTTAACTGCGCGGTCTTCCAATTTTACTTTGTCACGAACAATTTCAACGACTTTGGGCGTACCGTGACTATCAGTACCTTTAAGGTATTGAAGTCGAACCTTGGTTCCCTTAGGGCCTTTGATGAGATCGACCACATCATCTAAACGCCAGCCGATAACGTCTACAAATTCTTTATCATCTTGTGCTACGCCGATGATTTTGTCGTCCGGCTTAAGCTTTTCGGTTTTGTCCGCAGGGCCGCCTGGAACTAAACTCCGGATCACAGTGTAATCTTCATCGTAACTTAATACCGCACCAATACCTTCCAGCTCTAAGTCCATATCCATTTTGAACTGTTCAGCTCGGCGTGGCGAGAGATAGGAAGTGTGCGCTTCAATACTACGTGCGAACGCATTCATGATTACTTGAAATGCATCTTCACTGTTCGTTTGAACTAGGCGTTTTTGCGCGTTTTTGTAGCGCTTGGTAAGGACTTCTTTGGTCTCTTCCCAATTTTTGCCAGTCAATTTTAAGCGCAACGCATCAGATTTAACGCGCTGGCGCCAATATTCGTCAAGTTCGCTTGTCGCGGTTGCATAACTTTGCTCTTCTCTATCAAAAATGAACTCATCTTTTTTGTCAAAGTTCATTTCTTTGTCGAGTAAGCCAATGGCAAAATCATAGCGCTCAAAGCGACGCTTCATGCTTAGATTAAACATATCATAAGCAAAACCCAGTTTTCCTGAGATCAATGCATCATCAAATTGCTTACGATATTGTTGAAAACTATCGATATCCGACTGTAGAAGCAAAGACTTATTAAAGTCGATGGCTTCTACGTACCTATCGAAAATTTTATCCGATAAGCTGTCATCAAAACTGAAGCGTTTGTAGTGTTGTCGAGTAAATAGGTTAGTCACTCGTTTACTAGCCGTTGTGTGTTGCGCTTCAGGTTTAAGAACCGGCAAGTCCTTAATAGTGACTGTGCTTGTTGAGGCTAAAGTAACACTCGATACGAACGCGGCGACTAGGGAAATGAGTGGTAACTTTTTACTCATATACAACTCCTTACTGGATATATAGGCTATCTGCTTTAGTTTTAACTTGCATTCCTGTTACAAGCTCTACGTGCACTTCATCATTTTTGACTTCAGTGATAGTAGCGTTTACAAGCGCTTGACCAAGTTTAACTTTAACTTTGTTATTAACCTTGACCTGTTCAGCCGGTAAAGGTTCAACTTTACCACTGCGCTTTGGTTTAACTTCAGCAGGTTTATTACTCATTTTAGGGCGTTTTTGGTCTTGACGATCCCTAGAGTGAGGTTTCTTTTTGTAAGATTTTGTTTCGCCATCGCGATTGTTTGGACGCTGTGGCTTTTTACGCTTAGCCATTTTTGCACGGCTCTCGGCCAATGCTTTTTCTGCGTGTTCAACGTGCTCTTGTTCAACCTTTTCTGCTTGATTGCCGTCTAGGTCTACACGAAACTCGTTCTTCGTGACTGCTTCGAGATAACGCCAGTTTGAAGTGTATTTACGAAGTGCTTGACGAACTTGAGTTTTACTGACTTTGTCAGACCCCTCAATACGCTCAGCGATATCTTTGAAAATACCAACCTTTAATGGCTTAATCCCTTCCTTTTGCTTGAAGCAGTTAGGAAATTCTGAAAATAAGAAGTCTAATACTTCATTTGTGTCTTTTAGCTTGTTTGTGGTTTCCATTTTTAAACCTATTAATTACATCTGCTCATCGAGCGACGAGTTTATATAGTGTGTAACCCAGTCAATTAGCTCTTCTATATCTGCTTCAAGAAGCGCTAAATCACCGCGAAGATGTTCCCAAATACCTTCTATGAGCCTATCTATTGTGTCACAGTCTAAATCTTCGGGAAGCAAATCCCATGCGTGATGAATAAGTTCATTTAAGCGTTCTGCAACAACTTCTTCTTCGCCTTCCCAATCACCAACATCGGCGTAGGAAAACAAATAATCTTGTACCTGAAGCATATCTTTCATTAAAGCGTTTCCTCAAACGCTTTAACTAACGCTTCTAATCCGATCTTATCCTGCTCGTCAAATCTTGCCAGACTAGGACTGTCAATGTCTAGCACGGCAATCACTTTATTATCTTTAAAAACAGGGATCACAATTTCTGAATTTGATGCTGCATCGCAAGCAATGTGGCCAGCAAACGCATGAACATCCTCAACCAATTGCGTTTCACAAGTTGCAGCAGCTGTACCACACACCCCTTTACCAACAGGAATTCGAATGCAGGCAGGGTTGCCTTGGAATGGCCCAAGAACCAACTCTTCAGCGCTATCCATAAGATAAAAGCCTGCCCAGTTGATATCTTCAAGAGTTGTAAATAAAAGCGCACTCAAGTTTGCCATATTGGCAATCACATTGTGTTCACCACTGATTAGCCCTTGAGCTTGTTTAACTAAAGTCTGATAAAAGTCTTGCTTTTGCATTACCATCAAATTCACGAATTGAACGACAAAAGCTAAAGGTACTCTTTCGGAGAAATAATTAAAACCTTTTCGACTGAAAAAGTATTAATTATCTGTAAAACTGACACTGCTCGGTTAATTATCACTCAGTTTTACGATGACCTGCCCGTAAACCAAACAAGAATAGCCCCGCGGCGAGCATTGACATTAAGGCGTTAACAATAAAACCGACACCCGATTGTGCAGCGAAAAGATAGCTAAATACCGCACCACCAAGTAAGCCTAGTGTTAACAAACCACCATATTGCACCTTGTTGTACCTAAACATAAGGATATATCCGGGAACAACGAATAGACACATTGCAAGACCAACGATGTATGCGTTAGAAATTGCGCTGAGTAGTAAGTTAAAGAACATCTCACTGCGACCGAGTGTAAAGCTGTAGTAAATCCCAAGCACACCGCCCACAATTAACGGTGATAATAAAGAGAACCCAACCCCTTTGCCAACTTGTTTCATATTCAACACTCTCTACACTTATTATTCATTCAACACTATTGAGTATTGTGCAAGCAGTGCCTCGGCACTAGCCGACTTTGGTCTAATAGGTATTTTTATCGAGAGTATATCGGTGAAATCGCAAGATGGGAGATTTCTGATATCAGAAACAAAAAAGCCCTCAAATATGAGGGCTTTAAATGTGGCGGAGAGATAGGGATTTGAACCCTAGATACGCTATTAACGTATGCCGGTTTTCAAGACCGGTGCTTTCAACCACTCAGCCATCTCTCCAAAACCTATAATCCACGCTTTCAAGCATGAATCTAAAATAAGTGGCGGAGAGATAGGGATTTGAACCCTAGATACGCTATTAACGTATGCCGGTTTTCAAGACCGGTGCTTTCAACCACTCAGCCATCTCTCCGCAGCGGGGCGAATAATAGAGAATCCCCATGCGCTTGTGAAGCTTTTTTTTCAATTATTTGATCGTTTGCGTAAAATTTGGCTCAATCGTCTAAGAACCAGCCAAAATTATGCGTGTTTTTGATATTTCAGCGAACTTTTGAAAATATTCAAAGTCTTACGTATTGAGTAACAATTACCGTAGAGACCCAATTAACGACAGATATTGATCCAGAAATCATTGCCCCAACATATAACAATTGATACTCTTATCTCAGTTATTTTTGGGATCAGCATGTTTTATTAAGGAGCTTGAATCATGGCATTCAATCATTCATACAACACTGCAAAACCTGTCATGTCGACAATGGAAACAAACAAAGTGTTGAAAAACACTTACTTCCTATTGGCAATGACTTTAGCGTTCAGTGCAGTAACAGCCGCAATTTCAATGACAATGGCATTACCAGCGTTTACCGGTATTGTTTGTTCATTAGTTGCATTTGGTTTGCTATTTGTTATCGGTAAAAAAGCAAACTCATCTTCTGCTATCGGTCTTGTATTCTTATTTACTGGTATTTTAGGTTTCGGCCTTGGGCCTATGCTTAATCACTATGCTGCACTACCAAATGGTGGCATGTTGATAGCACAAGCTCTTGGCACAACAGCGTTAATTTTCTTCGGTTTATCAGCTTATGCACTAACCACGAAAAAAGACTTTTCGTTTATGGGCGGCTTTTTAACGGTTGGTTTAATCGTCGTTATTATCTCAAGCCTAGTAAACTTGTTCATTGGATCGAGCATCGCGTTTATGGCAATTAATGCGGCAGTCGTGTTATTAATGTCTGGCTTTATCCTTTATGATACAAGCCGAATTATCAACGGCGGCGAGACAAACTACGTGCTTGCAACTGTGAGCTTGTATTTAAGTATTTATAACTTATTTACCAGTATCCTTGCCCTTTTAGGCGCGTCGGATGACTAACTCAGAATTTCTGATAAAATAAGCCCCATTACGGGGCTTTTTTATGAGTAAAATTTGAGTCAAATAGCCATATCAGTGCACTTTGGCGTAGCTGCACAGTCAAAGTTAACTATACTAGAACGGTATGTCGATGCCGCTATTAAAAGTGACCATCAAATCGCGTGTATCTTTCTATACCAAGATGGTGTTTATCACGCTAGTCAAAATATCGTACACGCTTCCGACGAATTGCAAGTCAACGCGATTTGGCAACGCATCAAAGATAAAGGGATCCCTCTGTTGCTGTGTGTCACCGCTGCGGAAAAGCGCGGCGTTAGCATCGAAGACGTTAGCCCTTTCACCGTTGCAGGCCTTGCGGAGTTTGCCATGATCTCGAGTAAGTCTGATAAGTGGATGCAGTTTAAATGAGTAAAAACGTGTTAATTATTTCTCAAACCAGTCCATTTGACCAAAATAGCCTGAAAGAAGCGCTCGATGTCGCACTAATCTATGCAGCGATTGATCAACAAGTAAGTTGGCTTTTTACCGGTTCTGCTGTGCTATCGCTCCAGAAAACCCTCAATGCTCCACTACTGGGTTTAAAAGATATGTTTAAGCAATTAAAAACTCTGGAAATTTATGATGTCGAGCGGGTTTATGCCTGTCAGTCAGCGATGGAGGAGTTTAACATATCGCCACACTCCCTTGCAGTTGCTACTGAAATCAAAAATCAACATGAAATCCTTGCGTTAATCAAACAACATGACTTTGTGGTGACACTATGAGTACGCTACATATTATTTCTAGTATTGAAGCATGCGATCAGCTGCAGTTTGTATCCCATCAAGACACAATTTTATTGTGTAATGATGGCTGCTTTGGGCAAACGCGTATCTCAGCTGGAGATGCAAATGTGGTGATGCTGCAAACCTGCGCCAGTGCCAGAAGCATTGTCCCAGAAGCCGGAGTAAAGCTTATTTCTGACAAAGATTGGGTTGAGCTGACCATTACTATGAACAATTCAATTACTTGGTAATCATCATGCTAGAATTTAACAACCAAACTATCGAGACAGATAAACAAGGCTATTTGCTAGATCATACTCAATGGACTAAAGATTTAGCACCACTTCTAGCCGCGGAAGAAAACATTGAGCTTTCAGATTCACATTGGGAAGTCATTGAGTTTGTGAGAAATTTTTATCTCGAATACAACACCAGCCCTGCGATCCGCATGCTGGTAAAGGCAATGGCTAAAGCACTAGGCGAGGATAAAGGTAATAGCATCTATTTATATAAGTTATTTCCAAAAGGCCCAGCCAAACAAGCAACAAAAATAGCAGGATTGCCAAAACCCGCCAAGTGTATTTAACCTGAACTTCGGATAATTAATGCCTTTCTAGCAGCCAGTTTTAGCGCTAACTGCGTTGAATTCACTTCCAATAGCCAGCTTATTGGTGCGTAAATTCGTCTTGCCTACTAGGATGTAGGTACCTGGGCGGTAGCAGGACGCGAGAGCGGAGTTATCCCTAAAACTCTCTGGCTAGATAAGGAAATAATTTCATTAAGTTTAAGAACAATTAGTTAGCTCATTCCTTACCCAAATCTCAGGTTATTTAGGACGGGACAAACCGAATTAAAAAAGGCCTCAAATGAGGCCCTAATTTAAAAACATTACTTCGTATACGCTCTAGGCATATCAGAATCTGTCGTATATCTGTCTCTTAGCTTATCGTGGCGTGATTCAGTAGACACTTCCTCACCATTGATCCAGATTTTATCGATTGTGGTGCTGAATTCGAAAGGATCCGCACTCCACATTACGATGTCTGCACGTTTACCAGCTTCAATTACACCGCCATCAATACCCAGTGCTTTCGCAGGGTTAGCGGTAACCGCCTTAAGTGCGCCTTCATGACTCATGCCATTTGCTACAGCAATACCCGCATCAAAGCGTAGCTGGTAGACGTTATGACTACCGTCACCACCAATTGACAGGATGACATTGACACCCGCTTTTTCAAGCTTACCTGCGTTATCTAGACTTGCATGCATTGAGTCAAAGCTAGCTGGTAGGTTTGATACTGCACTCAAAATAACAGGTACTTTCGCCTCAGCTAATTGCTCAGCAACCACTACCGCATCATCTGCCCCCTGAAGAATCAGATCTAAACCAAACTTTTCTTTTAGCTTAATCGCTTCAAGAATATCCGACGCTCTTGAAAGCGTCGCAATCACAGGCATATCACCCGCAAGCACTTGAGTTAACACTTGTTCTTCTGAACTTGGTTTTCCCTCGTCTTTTTTGTCTTTCTTAGCAAGCTTTTCTTGCTGTGCTTCAAGCTTTTTAACAACGTTATCTAACGCTTTTGCACGAGACCCTTTGCTTTTGGCACCCAGGTGAATAATTAACGCTGTTTGCTTGTCGGTCACACTGTTAAATTCACCAGATAAGTCAACAACAAAACCAAGCCCTGCAAACTCACTTTTACCACCCCAAGGTGCGACAAAGTTTTGCGTTACACCGCCTTTTCTTGCATAGGCAATTAAGCTACTACGTGGATTAAATGCGGTGCTTGCGTCAAAGTCTACGCCGGCATCGTCATCACCAGCATCACGAGAAGCAGCAACAGCACCAACTTCAACTAAACCAAGTTGGTTCATTGAGCCGATAAAGCCTGGAGTGACAACCTTACCGCTGGCGTCAATCGTTACATCAGCAGTGACGTTATCTGGGTTAATCGCTTTTATTTTACCGTTCTCGATAACTAAGGTCGCGCCTTCAAGCACGCCAGCATCTGTCGCGGTATGGATCGTTGCATTAGTAATTGCAGTAACATTGGCAAAAGCAACAGAGTGAGCTAGCAGTGCGCTAGTGATCATGGTTAATTTCATGGTTTTCATCTCATCAACTCCTTACTTTTGACCTAACATAAAATCACTAACCGCTTGATATTTTTCATCGTGACGATCATAGACTTTACCACCATCTACAAAGACCTGCTCTGCACGAGAGTAGACGCTGAACGGGTTGGTGTTCCAAATTACTACATCGGCTTGTTTACCTTGCTCTAGCGATCCAGTTTTATCCTGAATGCCTAACGACTTAGCAGCGTTCGAGGTGATCCACTTAATTGCATGCTGCTCGTTAATGTTAAAGCCAGACTGGTTAGCCGTGTTCATCACTTTTGCGGCTTCATGATTCAAGCGTTGGATTGTGGTATCTGAATCCGAGTGAACAATTGCACATGAGTTTTTCACTGCATCAACAATTGCAACGTTTTCCTGAACCATATCATAGGCTTCCATCTTAAAGCCCCACCAATCTGGCCAAAGCGCAGCACAGTTACCGTTTTCACCTAATAGATCTGCAATCTTGTATGCTTCAATTCCGTGGTGGAACGTCCCTGCGTGATAACCAAACTCTTTAGACAAGTCGATCATCATTGCCATTTCTTCCGCTTTATAACAATGGTTATGGATCAAGATTTCACCATCTAGCACACCACGAAGCGTATCGAACTTGATATCACGTTTTGGGGCATCCGGATTCAATCCAGCAGCATACTCGGCTTCGTATTGTTCCCACGCGCGCCTATATTCACCAGCTTCAATCCAAGCTTCACGGTATCCTGCCATGTTACCCATACGAGTATAAGGGGCGACACCTTTGGAGCCATATACACGCTTTGGATTCTCACCACATGCCATTTTTAACCCATATGGCGCTTCTGGGAATTTCATTGCTTGCATCGTTGGTGCCGGTACATTCTTTAAGGTAACACCACGACCACCAAATAGGTTTGCAGAGCCAGGTAAGATTTGTAGCGTGGTGATCCCACCTTCTCTAGCTCGGTTAAAGCCCGGGTCTTGCGGCCATACAGAATGCTCTACCCATACCTGAGAAGTATTAGGGTTAATCATTTCATTGCCATCGCTGTGCGATTCTACACTTGGGCTGGGGTAAGCCCCTAAATGAGAATGTACATCGATAATGCCAGGTGTTACCCATTTACCTTCAGCATCAATGGTAATATCTGCCGTGACAGATAGGTCTTTACCAACTTGCTTGATTTTACCATCAACAATAAAGACATCACCTTGTTCTATCTTTTCACCCGTTCCGGTAAGAACGGTAGCATTAGTGATTAGGGTTGATTGAGAAGGTACAGGCTTGTAAGTACTTGGGTACGGGTTTTTCTCTATGGTAACTTTTTCTTTTTGTGGGCCGTTATCCTGACAGCCCATCAAAGCTGCGGCAATGCCAGCTACGACTATGGAGGGAGCAAATTTATACATTTTTGTCATCTCTATTGTTTTTTTGTGACTTTAACTCATGCCATCGCACTTTACGCAATTATGAGTTTTAGTGACAAGTAATTACGACGAACGTCCGGACATTATAACGCATGTTGTCATCAGTGAGTAATTTCGAAAAGCCTTAGTTGCCACAACGGAATGTAAATGAGCGTCAATATTGACACGTTTTGACACATCAAGAGTCATAAGTAACAAAGAGGAAGTAAATCTAAGAATGAAGTGTTAAATTATCGATAATGGTATTTTATAGTGAAAAAAGTTTTTGCTATTTGTATCTTTAGAAACAAAATAATTTATTACTTTACCGATAGATAGAAAGCCTGCACACATTTGACATACTCTATTACATTCGGAATTACTTGATTTACAGCATTCTGCGGCAACTTTAGTAATACTAAGAACGTGTCCTAGAGATAGCCAAGGAGCTAACCATGAAACTGTTCAATTTAGTATGTGCAACCTCGCTTCTGATCGCAGGTACCGCATCTGCTGCAGACTTTGTTGCTGCGGATAATAGTAAAGCGACTAAAGTTTGTATGTCGGTAGTCAAAGACAATAAGATTCACTTGTTCCACACCATTAAAGAGAACCACCTAAAAAAACGTGTTGTAGAAGAAAAACTACATTGCAATGATATGCCAGTCGGCAAATTTGCAGCAACCTACGGGTTTAATAAAGCTGCTGACTTCCTTGGTGTAGACAATAAAGTAGAAACCAGTATTAAAGACATCGCTAAACTAGATAAAAAGACCATTTTTGTCTCAGGATCTAAGTAGTCATGTCGACATGTTTGTAAACAAGAAAGCAAGGCGTAGCAATCCCTGACTGCGCCTTTTTCTCAGCTTAGCTACACAACTGTAGCCAATAACCCAAATAGACCACCAAAGACGCCTCCCCACACAACTAACCAACCCAAGTGAGTCTTAATCATATTTTGTACAATCTCCTTTACCATTTTCGGCGTTAGTTCATTGAGTCGATCATCCACCGCTTTTTCAATGGTTTGATGTAAATCATCACCGAGTAGACCGTTACTGAGCGACTCACTAATTGCAGCATCAAACTCAGGCTGTTCACTGAGCTCAACTATTGCTAATCGCATTTTCTCAATAAATGGCTCTCGCAGCGGTTGTACAGCTTCAGTCCCACCAAACATCTGCAGCATCGCACCAAATTGCGACGCTTCAATGACACTTAACAAACGGTCAAACGCTGGATTTAAATCGACTTTATTGGCTATCGGCGCCAAGTCAAACTTTGGATGCTCCTTGCCGAGAAATTTTTCTAGTTTTTCTCTACTAAAGAACTCGCTCAAAATGAGCTCTCGAATCGACGCTTTAAACGATTCGAACTTAAGCGTAATAATCCCTGAACCATAGAGGAAAGGCACTTTCTCAAATAACATATGTACCGCTAACCAATTCGTCAGTGCACCAGATAATGCAAACAATCCAACCGAAAACATCACGTCGTTTTCTAGTGCGAAGCCAGTACCTGTTAGCAGTACCGCGAGTAAATTGGTGATGATATTTTTATTCAATGTACTTCCCTTGGATAAAATGACAGACGCGATATTTTATTTTTTTTAGAAAAAGGCCTCAAGTATTTGTGATCTTGAGAATTTCAACCATATTTTAGAGTAAGTGAATATGTTGGATCTAACTTATGTGGAACAAAGTCAACCAACAAATCTCAGAATCTCTCCATGACGCTTTTGAGTTTACTTCAAAACAAACCTTAAAAAGTTATGGGTCTAAAAAACTTTATAAGATTGCAGACGATACCCATCAATTTTTGGTCAAAGTAGCCCCAATTCAGGCTTTAGAGCGATTTGAATGTGAAGCATCTAATCGTGAAAAGCTCATTCGCGACTCTGATTTCCTCGTGGCCGATACAATTACCCTAGGTACGAGTGTTGAGTTCTGCTTTATTGTGCTGGAATGGTTAGAACTAGATCATCGCAATGAAAACTGGCTTGAGTGCGGTCAAAGCCTTGCTAAAATGCACCAACGTCATGAACAGGAAATGTACGGCCTAGAAGAAGATAATTATATTCATGAGCTGCCGCAACCAAATCAATGGCACAAAAAATGGGAAGTTTTTTTTGCTGAGGAAAGAATCGGTTGGCAACTGCAACTGCTTGCTGAAAAAGGGATTATCCTCACTGATATTGATACATTTGTGGAGCAGCTTAAGCCACTCCTTCCGCACCAAGTTCAACCGTCCTTGGTTCACGGTAATTTTTGGCATGGTAACATTGGCTTTAGCCATCAAAAACCCGTGCTATTTTCCCCAGCTTGCTATTATGGTGATAGAGAAGTTGATATTGCGATGGCTTCGTTATTCGCTCCGCTACCAGATGACTTCTATCGTGGTTACGAGTCTATCTATCCACTTGCAGAAAATGCACCTGAGCGATCAGACATTTATCGCTTATATCCTCTTTTAGTGCAAGCAAACTTGTTTGCTGGCAAGTACATACGGGACGCGGCTGAACAAGTGCAAGCCCTGCTCAAATAACTGCCATATTTTCGTCACAATGCGCTATAGTTAAAGGGTATTTAGTTTGGCCAATTCAGGTGGAGGGCCAATGAAAAGCCTATATCAACAACGTATTGAATGTCCTCATTGTGGACATCATATTTTTGTCAATCTTGATACAAGTGAAGGCGATCAGGACTACTACGAAGACTGTGCTGCTTGTTGCAATCCAATACACCTAAATATGCACTTAGACCAACTGCACAATAAGCTTGAGCTTAGGGTTGATAGCGACGACGAACAAGTGTTTTAACCAAAGAAGAAGTACTATATAAAGGGCAGCTCATTTGCGAGCTGCTTATCATGTTGGCGCAACCTCAGCCTGTACTTTTTGTATCTCAGGATAGACGTAAAGGGTATTACTCGGGCAAAGTACTAGCTGTGCTTCAATAAAGTTTGCTTCTTCATGTAGTTTTCCACGGTATTAATAATCGTGTAGGTTTGTTGGTCAACCTCTATATTTACAGTATCTCCCACGCACATCGTACCTAAATTGGTAAGTGCCAGCGTTTCAGGTATTAGGTGTAACCAAAATCCTGCATGATCAAGCTCCCCCACTGTCAGACTCGCACCGTTTATCGCGATAAAGCCTTTATACATAACATATTTATGCCAGGCTTCTGGCAAGGCTATATGCATCCTACAGTTGCCTTCGTTGCGATGTATTTCACTGATCTTCGCGCTTGTTTGAATATGGCCTGAAATTATATGTCCGCCGAGTTCTGTCCCAAACGTCATTGAGCGTTCAAAGTTAACTTGCGACCCTCTTTGTACTTCACCTAGATTAGTGAGTCTCAATGTTTCATCAATCACATCAAAGCAAACTTGCCCTACCACATCATTTTCTGGCTGTTCGAAGTGCACCACCGTTAGGCAGCATCCATTAATTGCAATGCTCGCCCCCAAGGTCAGCTTATCGAGGTATTCAGCACCAACAGAAATAACTAATTTTAAAATATTATCGACCTGCTTCGCCGACACCACCGTCGCTTTTGTTTGAACAATTCCTGTAAACATATCTACCCTCTTAATTTATCCTTGAGATTGTAGCGAAATCGCACTAAGAGATGTACTTAATTTGTATAGAATATCCAACTAGATAAAAATAGTTGCGACTGCTAGCCGCAAAATTTTGCTAAAAACAAAGCACTAAAATAAACTAACGCTTTTACGCCTTAAGTAGTATCTCACCATGAATTTTTCAACTTGGGAAGCCAGACGCTTGCTTCAACTTGCGATCCCCGTTTTTCTCGCTCAAGTTACGTTAGTCTTAATGACCGTCGTTGATACGATGATGGCAGGTCAAGTCAGTGCTGAGGACTTAGCTGCTCTTTCTATTGCTACGGGAGTTTGGAACCCTTTGATTTTTAGTTTACAAGGGATCTTACTTGCACTTACGAGTATTGTTGCACATTGCCATGGTGCTAATGACACTGCTGGGATCAAACGATTTTTCCAGCAAAGCTTGTATCTTGCTTTAGCGCTTTTTACCGTTGGTTTGGTTTTAGCGAACTTTACTTCTATGGTTTTTTCAAATATCGGGGCAAGTGAGAATGTTCAGACCCTCGCTCAAGGCTATATTGATTTTGTAAAATGGGGTCTATTGGGCTTTTTGATCTTTACGGTATACCGCAATGTCACCGAAGGGGTTGGCCAAACAAAGCCTGCTTTTTACATCAGTATTGTTGGTCTTTGTATCAATGTCGTTGCTAACTATATTTTCATCTATGGTAAGTTTGGCGCGCCAGCGCTTGGTAGTGCGGGCTGTGGCCTCGCTACATCTATCGTGCTTTGGTCAATGGCAATTGCACAGTGGGTGTATAGCTTGAAGAGTAAACACATAGATGGAAAGGCCCTCATCAGCGGTTTTACCAAGCCAAGTCTATCTATGATGAAATATGTTGCTGCACTTGGCTTTCCAATTGCATTGGCAACCTTCTTTGAAGTTACGCTATTTGCTTGTATTCCTTTATTTATTGCAGATCTAGGTCCTATTTCCGTATCTGGTCACCAAATTGCTGCCAGCGTCACTACTATGCTGTTTATGATGCCATTGAGTTTGTCGATGGCTATTGCAATACGGATCGGTAATCTAACTGGACAAGGAGCCTTAGACCAACTTAAACTTTCAGTAAATACCGCGTTTCTTTTGGCTACCTTAATTGCACTATTTGTCGCACTCATTACGTATATAGGAAGAGATCAGATTGTTTGGCTCTATACAAACAATACTGAAGTAGCCGCTCTTGCAACCAGCATTATGGTGCTGGCTTGTTTGTATCAATTACCCGATGCATTACAAGTCTCAGCAAATGGTGTGTTAAGGGGACTCAAATATACTAAACCAATATCTTGGGTTACCTTTGTATCATATTGGCTAATTGGGTTTTCATTAGGCTATGTATTAGCAAAGACCGATTTAATAACGCCTGCAATGGGTCCTCAAGGCTTTTGGATTGGTATTATTATTGGCTTGAGTACGGCGGCAGTATTATTGGTGACATGCGTAAACAAACGGGTGAAATTTGAGATTAATCAAGCGAATAGCTAGTACGCTATTACTTTTTACTTTGGCCGGCTGCAGCAAGCAGCCGAGCGATATTGCTGTTGAATATCAACAACGTTTGGCGAGCGCAACTGACATAGAGGTGGTACTCCCAGCACCACTTTACAATCCGGAGGTACAAAAAGTACCATTGCCGACAAGTGAGCTAACTATCTCTATGTTAGACATCGCGACCGCTGGACACTGCAAAGTCACAAATCTCATCGCTGCGCACAATAATCAATTAGGGAAAGTAAGTTACCCAAGCGAGCGCTTGAAATATAGCATCTTATTTATTCAGCAAGCGCCTCACTGCATTCAGCACCCAAAAACGAGCGATGAGCTGAAACAAACGTTAACTCAAGCCGCACAGGAAAAGAAACAGCAGCTTTCACGTTACTTGCTTCATATGATGACATTTGAAAGAGAGTTGGCAAGTTTGAGCTTGTTAATCGCTGAAGAAGTACCACTGGAGCTGCCAGCAGCCCACAGCAACATGCTAGAGGCAGTTAACGAGCTCGCAGAGCTGGCAATAAACATGAATACGCCAGAAAATCTCAACCCTGCCACACTCACACCCGCTTTAAAGGTGCTTTCTCAGCGATTTATCTCATCTTTAGTGACGAGCGTTCGTAAACAGACTCAACTGAATAATGCGACTACAAGCCAATTACAAAAACTTAGGCTAAGAGATGACATTTGCAAAAGTGGCAAAAATAAAAAGCAGGCACAGATCATAAACAATATCTTCAACAAATATTATTTATCCGTTCTTCAGCCTTATCAGGCGATGCTCTCTCTTTCTATGGAAGAGTTGATCACGGCCTGGCAACCTATCCACCTGTTGTATCAAAATAATAACCTTGCCGATCCGCTCACGCTTCAACAACACTTGGATAACCTTAAAGATTCTGCGAAAGCACACGTAAAATGGTGGCAAAAATTTTACGAGCTGTGTGAAATCCCTCCAGTATGAACAAAAAAAAGGCAAACAATCAAAAAATTACTGAAAGCCGCTTGATCCGTTAGCTGAGTCACTATATATTACAACGCGTTGACAGGCACAGACCTGAAAACAATTAATAAGAAAATGTTATTGTACGACCGTAGCTCAGTTGGTTAGAGCACTACCTTGACATGGTAGGGGTCGGTGGTTCGAATCCACTCGGTCGTACCAAATCTTATAATACAACCGTAGCTCAGTTGGTTAGAGCACTACCTTGACATGGTAGGGGTCGGTGGTTCGAATCCACTCGGTTGTACCAACCTTAGATCTAATTCAAATAAAGAAAAAGCACTACCTACTCTCTATAACCCGCGCCAAGAGTCGATAATTCGGATCCACTCGGTTGTACCCCGTCAAAAGTTATCTATACCTAGAAGTAACACCTTTCGCTATTTCTTATCAGCCAAGAAAAAAGTTGAGAATTCAAATGTTAGTGCTTTTAATGGGGTCTACTGTGAACTTCTTTGTCATTCCTTGACTCGCTGGAGATACAAGGCGGTAACCCAGTTTTTCATAAAAAGCAGGCTCGTCCGCAGTCATTGAAACATAAGAGCCCGGCAAAACATTTGCTGCTAAGTAACCATCAATATATTCCATTACTGTACGCCCTAATCCCTGCCCCTGATAAAGTGGATTGACGGCAACATCGACAACTTCAAAATTGCAACCTCCGTCTCCAACCACCCGGCCCATTGCCACAAGTTGTTCGTTATGTCGAATTGCAACCCCATATAATGAGTTAGGCAGTCCCCTTGTGGCTGCTTCTAGAGATTTTGCAGATAATCCAGCGGCTATTCGCAAATCACAATATTCCTCTGGGCAAGGTACTTTCTCTTCAATTTTGAACGTCAAAATATTCACTCCTCGAATCACTAAGAAGTGATAGAATAGCAACTGTATAAATAAACAGTCAACTAACTCTAACTATCACCTTCCCGAGATTCTGGTTGTGTTCGAGAATATCGTGGGCTTGCTCAATTTCACCCCAATATAACTCCTTATATATTGGTATCTTCATCGTCTGATCCGACAGGTCCGAGCCAAACTCATTCAGAAAATCTTTCACTAATTCCTTTTTATAGCTCAAGGAGCGATTTCTTAACGTACTTCCATGCAAGTTAAATCTTTTCGCGAGTAACTTGGCAAAGTCTAGCTCTGTATATCTTCCGCCTAGCATTGCGAGCATCACACAGTGACAATCCATTGCTGCAACTCTTAGGTTCGCTCTGAGGTATTCACCGCCAACTGGATCAAGAATGACATTTGCTTTCAAACCAAGTTTTTTCATTTCTTCAGCAAAGTCACTGTCTAAATAATTAATCGTGTGATCTGCACCCAGAGACTTTGCGTACTCGGCCTTTTCCTTGCTACTTTGGGTAGTAATGACCGTTGCACCAAGCCTTTTTGCAATCCTTATGGCAGCACTGCCAACACCCGAAGCGCCACCATGGCATAGTAAAATCCCATTAGAATTTAGCTGCCCTGTTCGTACAATCGCATCATAGGCCGTAAGATATACTTCAGCTAAGCCTGCCGCATAGCTCAACGACAAGCCTTCGGTTAACGGCATGAGTAATTCACTTTGTGCAACCACGTACTCAGCATAGCCACCGCCAGAGGTTAAACAGAACACTTGATCACCAAGTAAATGTTCAAGCTCAGGAGACGCTACTTGAACTATCGTTCCAGACACTTCCAGACCCAAAATCTCACTATCGCCTTCTGGCGCAGGATATTTCCCCTGTTTTTGCAAAATGTCTGCTCTATTAACCCCAAATGCATGCACTTTGATTAGCACTTGCTTTGCACTCAATGCTGGTGTTTCGGTATATTGGATTTGAAGCTGAGAAGATGCGTGACTGATATAACGCATCTTCTTTGGGATCACTGAACTTTTTTCCATACTTCCTTCTCGACAAACTTACCATCTTCATACAGTTCATGATGCCATAAATTACCATCAATCTTGTAGCTGAATGACATCGTTCGACCGAGTAAAGTAGTAACATTTCCATATTCATAGGTTTCGATAAATCTATCTCCCTCTATTTTGTAACTCCCCCCACCAGCGTATTTAAACTTTCCTTCGCTTTGCGTAATGTAGCTGTGGTGAGCCTCAGTAATTAACTTTATCGACGTCAAGCTCGGCGCTTTCGCTGATACAATGCCATCTGTGGTGGCATATTTTCCCTCAACAAACTCCCAAGTACCTAAAAGTGGGTTTGCCAAAGCAACAGGACTCAATAACAATAAACTAAGTGCGGTGACTTTCATCTTATTTCCTTTTAACGTTGTTTTATTCAGTTTTACATAATCATCCAACGAGGTCAGTTGAGATAATCTCAATATCAAGAATGAAATGATGCGTTCTCAGGTCTATTTACGAAGTAACCTTTGTAGAGAAAATAATGAAATTATTAATGCTAATACTGTCGTTCAATTTAATTGTCGCTACACAGGCAACCGAAATTGAAATCGAATATAAGGGCTGGATAAATAGCAGTGATCGACAACATGTAGAAACTTGGCTAGAACGCGGTGTTGAAGCAACAGAGTCTTCCTTGGGAGCACTGCAACAGCAAACACTTCCATTTATTATTGAACCGAGCTTATTCGCATCTGAGCCAATGCCATGGGGCACGGTTCAGCGTGGCAAACCCGATGCTATTCTACTCCAAATCAAACGATTTACCTCAAGCCGAGTGCTGATTAAAGATTGGACCTTGTACCATGAAATTGCTCACCTTTATCATCCTTTGCTTGACCACACAGATTTCTGGCTTGCAGAAGGACTTGCTACCTATTTACAAAATGTCATTATGCTAGAGAACGATATTTTTAATGTTGGAGAGTTTCGTACAAGATTAATCTCAGGGCTCAGCCGAGGCGCAAAAAATACGCTAATGAATAAAGGGGCACTTAAAAGAGTGAGCGAACATATGTGGTCATTAAACGCGCAACAAAGAGTCTATTGGAGTGGAGTTGCATTCTTTATAGAAGCAGAAATTGCACTACAGGATATGGGCAACAAGAATACTATCAGAACGCTTATTTCCTCATTTCAGCAGTGCTGTAAAGGCAGTGTAATATCGGGAGACAGAAACAGTGGACGTTTATTTATTGCAAGCCTAGATAAACTATCCAAAACTACCATATTTTCCAATCTATATGCTAACTATAAGCAGCGGAAGGATTTCCCTAACTTAAGTAAGACTCAAATCTATAGTCTGCAGCCATTAAGATAAAGTGTTTTATAGCATCCTTGAACGACCACTCTATCCGCTATAAATATTTATAAGGCGTAGAAAACTAAGCTTGTTTGGTTTGCTGCTTTTCTGACTCAATAGCGGCTGTCATTGCGCCAAGTAATTCAGTTAGCTGCACTTCCACACACTCGAGTTGCTTATTCTTCAGCTTAACATCCAACTCGTTTGCGATTTTATGAATATCAATACAATCAAACATCGCAGCAGTGCCTTTAATCGCGTGAACTGTTTTTGCTAACGCATCGTAATCCTGATACTTAGCTTGATTCTTGATCTGAATGATTTGCTCATGCAGCCCAGAAATATACTGTTGCTTTAACTGATAAAACTCGGCTTCAGGCAGATCAACTTCCTCATCGACTTGGATATCCAAATAATAGGCTATTTTTTGACTGAATACGACTCTATCGATAGGTTTTGCGAGATGATCACTAAATCCAAGTTTTAAATAACGCTCAATTTCATGCTGCATGGTGTTGGCAGTTAATGCAATCACAGGTGTGCTACAGCCAGTGGCCTGAATAAAGCTAAACGCCTGCTCACCATCCATTACCGGCATTTGAATATCCATTAATATCAAATCGAAATCACCATCTAGTACCGCCTGTACCGCTAGCTGACCATTTTCAACCGCCGTCACAGATAAGCCCATACGCTCTAAAATACGCTTAATAAGCTTACTATTGTCTGTGTTATCTTCAGCTAATAACACTTCACCTTTAAGCTCTTGATTTATTTCATCAGGTATTGTGCCTTGTTCACGAACATCGCCAATTTGAGCGAGACTTTGCACCCACTTTGTTTTCTCGGTGGTATATAGGCCAACAGTAAGAGTAAAGGCAGTACCTGAACCTACCTCACTTTCTACCGAAATATCACCATCTAACTTCCTCGCTAAGCTTTTGGAAATATTTAGTCCAAGCCCTGTCCCACCATATTTCCTTGATGTGGAAGAGTCGGCTTGATAAAACGCACTGAATAATTCTTTTTGCTCATCCGCTGTCATTCCTATCCCGGTATCTCGTACCGTGATCATAAGGCGCTCGTTTTGACACGCCACATCAATCGAGATTTTACCAACCGTCGTGAACTTCATTGCGTTAGATGTGAGATTTAGTAATATCTGCCGCAATCGAGTGGGATCAATAACCACAAAATCAGGCAGTGGAAAGTGATAATTCAATGCAAACTCAAGCCCTTTATCTCTAATTTGCTTACCCAATAACGAATCGACATGCGCAATTGCTTGAAAAAGGTTTGACTCCACCAACTCAACTTCTAGTTTATTAGCCTCAATTTTAGACATATCCAAAATGTCATTAATTAGTCCAAGTACATGGCGCGAGTTTTGTAAAATAACGGAGATTGCGTGATTACGCTCATGCGGCTTAATATCTCCGAGCATAATGCCATCGGCATAACCAATAATTGACGTCATTGGTGTTCTTATTTCATGGCTCATGTTCGCCAAAAATCGACTTTTTGCCTCACTAGCATCTCTAAGCTCTGAGGCCACCTGCTCTAACTCATAAGTACGTTTTAACACCTTTGCTTCAAGGTTTTTGTTTAGTTCTATATTTTCTTCACTGGTAATTCTAAATTTGTCCGCAACCGCGAAAGCCAACAGTAATGCATCAAGCGCAGTACCTATTAAACCGTAAAGATATAAGTTACTCGACGATTCTGGCAGCAAACTTAAGTTAGTTAAATTGCCCACCATATTGGGGATCGCCATTGCGATATATGCCATCACAAAATAGCGAGCTGGCTTAAAGCCCTCAACCCAGCGCTTAATACCGACAAATAGTCCGAAACAGAGCGCTAATCCCGTTACCAATGTTGCCCAAATAAAGCCAAAACCTGGGAAAAGAATACAAAACGGTAGTCCAAGCGCTGCTATCACTCCGAGCCAGATAGAAATCGACACATAGTTTGGATGAACATCCTTGAGTTTTAAAAGATGGATATAAAATAACGCGTTGGTTAATGGCGCAAGCGCAAAACCTAACCAATGTAAGTTTGCAGAGTAAAACCCGAATAGCTCGTCGGGAATATGAAAGAAATGGCTCCACGCAAATACCCACACGCAAGTAAATAATGCGTAATAAAAATGAGTGATATCTTTAGAGCCGATGTAGATTAATAAGTTATAAAGCCCAAGAACAATGCCTACACCAAAACAAAGCGTCATGATAAGGTTTTCATAGACCACCTCCTGCTGAAAGTCTCTCAGAGGCTCAATGGTCAACTTTACCGGGGTGTAAAAGAAATCACTCTCGAAGAGCGTAACGATATAATAATCTTGGTTTGGTTCTAACGTGACTTGGTTACCATAATGAAATGCAAATTCATTTTCGACCTTGCCCCCTGAAAAAACTCGCAAGACCGTCTCTGGTGTATATATCCTCGACTCAATTTTGCTCAATACCGTATTGTATGGATAGAGCACAAATTCATTCAACGGCGTCTCATTTCTGACTTTAGTCACCAAGAAATAACGACCAGAAAACAGCGCTCTCTTCTTTAGTGGCGCATGAATAGATTCCCATGCACTCAACTCATCCCAGCTTTGAGGAAACCTTGTACTGGAACTTGCCTCATAAGCCTTTCCAACGTGATGTAAATTTTGATATTGCCAAGGCTGCGTCAATTTCAACACAGTCTGATCTGCATAGGCGAAACTAGAAAACAGAATTATGCTGAAAATGATCAGTAATAAACGCATTCTAGCCAGTTACCCTAGTAAAGTTACCTGTGGTTCGGTATTTTATCTGCAAGTTTTCTACCCCCAAGTCAGGTGACTTATCTCTATATAGTGCTCAAACAAAATCAAAAGCGATATGTTACATCCATGCCTATCCTTCTTCCCTCACCTTTAAAGTCTTCCAACATTCCCAAAAAGCTACTTAGGTCAAACTTAAGATGGCTATACTCTTTATCTAAAAGATTTTTACCCCAAATACCTAACTGCCAGTCTCTATACTCCACCTGTAGATTGGCATTCCAAAGCATATAACTGGGCTGCTTAGCATAGAGAGATTCGTTTTGGTCAAAGTAATATTCGCTTTGATAATCAAATGCTATTCTACTTTTTATACTAACTTCATCCCAATTAAATGCATAATTTATTTGTCCAGAGATATTCCATTCGGATGTAAACGGTAAGCGGTTGTCGGTCAATACAACACCAACTGGATCAATAAATTCCTCAAAGTTAGCTTCAGGTATATACCCTATATCCAAGCTTATCTGAGTTTGCTCCGATAGATACCAAGTGTTTTCTATCTCAGCACCATAGATTTTTGACTTACCTACGTTTTCAAGTAACTGATAAGGCGGTGCTCCAGGTACTTCTGAAGCCTGATTCATAAATACCTGTTGGTCTTTATAATCATAGTAAAAAGCGGCCAAATTTGTACGAAGTTTAAGCTCATTAAATAACAGCTTTGCTCCTATTTCATGAGCGATTAATTCTTCGGGGCCATAACTTGCCTGTATCGCGGCATCCTTCGAAATAAGGAAGCCACCGTTATAGCCGCCGCTTTTTACACCATTAGATAAACTATAATAAACGCTTTTATCCGGTTTAACTTTATGGATAACTGACACTTTTCCAGACAAATTACTATCGGATTCTTTTCCCTCAATGTCGTAGGCAGGGACTAAAATGCCAGCGAGGTTATCTCCAAACGGTACATTTAGGTAAGAGAAAGAGTCATAATTCACCTTTTCATCGCTGTACCTTACTCCTACAAGTACATCAGTATGTTCACTGATTTCATATTCATATTGACCAAACAAAGCCATTGATTTTACTTTGATATCATTGTCATAGAAAAAGGTTGCTGCACTTGCCCCATTAGGGGTTCCTCTAAAATCACGTAATAAATCATTGAAATTATCTTGGTAAATACGCTCTTCTAGTTGAAATAAGCCTAGCGTTAGAAAGCCGGTTTCCATACTTTGCTCAAACCTAAGCTCATTCACCAGCTTTTCATTTTTAAGCCCTAACTCACCTTCACATAATGAAAATGGACTTCCATCACAATTAAATCCATGTATCCTATCTAAGCGATTGAAAGCTCCTAGATAAATAAGTTGAGACCGATCATCCAGTGCATACGCGACCTCTGTTGTAACGCCTTTGCTTATACTGTGATGTTTTTGATAATTATTGACCCGCACAGCCCAAAAATCGTCACTGCCAATATTAAAGCCAAGCGCATCAACGCAGTTGCTAGTGCCCGCTTGCGCTGGAGAACATAATGAACCATCCAAAGGGTTTGAGAATAATCCGATATTCCCGACCGGCTGAACCAGTCCATTCCAATGACCATAATCTAATTTCACAAAAACACTGAACTTATCAAACTCGCCAAAATAACTTAGTCGAACATCATTTTGTTCCATATACGCCTCAGGAGCGTCAGGCTGGAGGTTATACGTTGTGTACTCATAGTTATTGTGGCTCGCGGCAAGTCGCACCGCGCTATTTTGATCTAGGCTATAGTTGAGCATCGTACGTGCTCTTGTTAAAGAATCCGAACCGACCCCCACGCTGACAGAAGCAAAATTACCATCTGTTGGGCGCGCCGTGCGCACTAAAATTGCCCCCCCAGTGGTATTTCTACCAAAAAGTGTACCTTGTGGACCTTTCAATACTTCTACTTGCTCAACATCAAACAAGTTAATGATTTGATTATTCGCAGACCCAACAGATATACCATCTAAGTACACCCCAACCGGAGAAGTGTTGGCCGTATTGTAATCGACAAGTCCGACACCTCGAATGCTGACCGCTGGGGGTGTGCCCTCAGCTGCATTTTGACTGATTTTTACATTCGCAACTAAACGACCCAGTTCGGTCGTATCTTTCAGTGCCGCGTCAGTGATGACTTGTCCGGATATGGGCTTAATAGCGATAGCAACATCATTGATAGATTGCTTTCTTTTTTGGGCGTATACCTCAATGACTTCGATTTCTTCTTCGACTTGTGCTGACGTTTCCATCGAAACTACTGAGAGTAATGTTAGTGTTATCGTATTTAACAGCACATTTGGATGTGGCATAGTTTGAATCCCGAGCTATATCATGCAATTGCACTATCAGTATAGCTGAATTAAAAAGACCCCCAAACAAATGAACCCGATTACCTTTTTAAGGTTCAAGTTATCGTTCATAACGCATACAAATTATACCAAAGTGGGATTTAAGCCCTGCAAATTGCAAGGCTTGAAATGTAGTTGAACTACTCAGTCAGTATGACTAACTACTCAACGGTTAAAGGGCTCAAACCCTGATTCTCCACTAATGCTTTGAGGATACCCAGTGATAGCTCTACTCGTTTGCATGCCAGCCATCACAGCAGCTTCAACACAACCTGCGTTGACACCAGTTTTAATCCAATCTCCGGTAATGTAAAGGTTATTGAAGACGCTACCGTCCGTAGGCAGTCGAAATTGACTGCTATCAACAACACTTAACACATAACGCTCACTGGGGTCGACATTCACCCTCCAATACTGAGTGTTGAACCTAACTTCTCCTTCATTATTATCAACATCAAACAATACGTTCCAATCGAAGTCGTTACCATGATAAGCCTCTGGCCACAGTGGCTGCATCTGTAATCTAAGTTTTTGCAATGCGTTTTCTTTTACCTGAGCTTTCATGCGTTCAGGAAACTCATGATCGCTCGGAGGTGGATAATCTGCGCAGGTAAAAGCACTACAAAAGTAGGCAATGTTCTTGGGCTGTGTATTTGGCCAATCTTCAAACTCAAGTAAATTAGACATCGCAGCCCAAGTATCAAAGGGTTGAGAAAATGCGCTTAATATTGGTGGCTCATTACTGCCAGAAGGGTCGTGAAAACCCAGTTCATTGTCAGTTTTAGTGAGCCACAACTGTAAAGCTTGAGTCGCAACAGTTTTGACCTTTTCGGCTTGCAACTTTAAGTTGTTATCTTTAGCCAATAATTGCTGACAAAGTGGCTCAAGACCTGCCACTGAGATCCCAAAAATCACTAAATCAAAATCAGTACCTTTATTTAGTGTTTTTCTCGGTAACCTCTGTCCAAATGCTTGTTGGTAAACCGTCTCCCAATTAGACCAGTAAGACTCTAGGTTAATCTCATGTTCTTTAAGTAGTGCCACTTGCTGCGGGTCAATTTGTTGCCACAGTGGAAAGCTTGGCCAACATGGCAAGTCTTTCACTAATTCCAGAGGCTCGTAACATTGCGTCTCTTTTAGTTTAACCTGCTGAATTAATTTAATACTATCAACATAATGACCATCATCATTCTGTGCACAGTGTAGCGACTCGACCTGATGAAAAAACGCAAACTTAACGCCTCGATGTTTGAGCAGCTCATAGATAGGAGAGAAAATAATATCTCCCATCCCCGCTTGCATTTTCCACATCACACCGCCGCGATAACACAGCACAATCCGAAGCATAGCCAAAGCCGCAACTCCCGCTTCGACATTCGGCTTTTTAAAATCACCGTCCTCATAGCCAAAAACGAGGTCATAAAAGCCGCGGACAGGCGCAGACTCCACAGACAGCGATTCATTTGCGCCATTGCGCTTGAGCCACTGTTTAAAATCGTACCGATCAAGATAGCCAAAACCTCGTGAATAGACTTTATCACGGAGCATGCCTATGGTCATCGCAACACCTAAATCTATACATATATACAGACGTCTAATGATAGGGTTGTCATCAATTAAGTCGTTTACTTCAGACTGCAACCAGCGCCTAATTTTTCGAACCATATACCAAACAACTAAGTGATCTTTCTTATTTTCTAAACGATGATCAGCTTCACGCACCGTTAAAAAATTACTGAGTTGCGTTATTAACAGCTTTGGTGTGGATACAACCTCTTGAACATGGTTCTCTGCGTCATCAAATAAGGTCTTGGCTTTTTCTTCTACGCTATCAAAAAAGCTTTTAACTTCCTGCCCCAAGTGAGCAAGCAGCGTTTTATCTCTGTCTTTTTTAGTTTTGAGTTGTGTGGATTTGTGCGTTTTCTCAACTTCACATTCCAAATCATCAACCCACTTGTGTAGCCAAGCCGCAAGTAATTTTAAAATCTGCCAAAAATGTAAATCGAGTGTGCCATTAGCTGGGTTACCTGGGATCTCAGGAAAATCTACTGACCAAGTTTGCCACTGCTGGTCGATATATTCTTGTAAGACGACCAAACTATGCGGTTTTAGTGCTTGTTGCCAAGTGTGAATGGGGATATCACTTGAACGCTCAAGCTTATTATAAACTGTCTCAATTGCCCTAAAAGAATTGACATAGGCACCAAACCAAACGTGGAGACCATGCTCCTCTATACGTTCGCCGTATTCAGCATTACGACCACTCGCCCCTTTGCCTCCCAAACGCCAGCCTTGCTGATAAACGGTAATATCGTAGCGCTCTTGCCAATCTTCTTGTTCAGTCATGTATACCGCAGCTGTCATCGCCGAAACGCCGCCGCCAAGTATTGCTACTTTTTGTTTACTCATAAACCTTCCTTTTTCAAACGTGTTGACGAGCAACACCTAAAGCCACATAGGAAGACAACTAAACATGCAAATATCGCTTTAGTAAAAAATCGTGTTTGTTATGCCACAAATACACTAACGATGGAGGTTAGCCATACTCTGAGCACTGGAAACAATTTCTTCCACACCTGCCTGATCGAAGTCCATTTTCACAAAGTAAGGTAGTTTGACCTCGCTTTTGCCTAATGGAATGCCAAACATTTTATCGAGTGGAAACGCATCTATTCGTTGTAGATTCAGGCTTAAGTCATCTTTGATAAAACCAATTTTGTGGATTTTCTTCACCTCAGAAGGGGAATGTACCACTGCCGAATATACAGACTTCTCGGCATAGCCATCTGGGAACTGCTTAAATAATATTTGATCCATTTGTGGGTGGGTAAAACCCGATAAGAACTGCTTAAGAAATTGGCTATCGACGTTTAAATCAGACACTGAATCTTTGAAAAGCTCAGCAATTTCTTCACCCACTTCCAACACTTCTTTTAGCCATGACTCCCCGTCATCCTCAGGTTCAATGGATAACAATTCATGCCATGCCATTTTCACGTTGGGATCAAATTCCTTAAAGGTCTCCAGAGAGAGGGAAAAGTTCAGTGGATCGCCAAAGTTATCAGGCATTTCGTAGCGACATAAATATTTGTTGTAGCCCCATATTTCTCGACCATTTATCAGTGCGTTAATGTTGTTGACAGAGATAAACGCAGGATACCAATACAGATGCTCTGCTTTTAACGTTTCGAGATTGACTTGCAGAATTGGCAACCAGACGATGACATCGGTTTCTTGCATATATCCATAGTTACTAAATGGCGGCACTTTTGACGCGATATTTTCAATATCTGTAAATGTCAATAAGCACCAATCGGTTAGGGCCCTGAATACAAATTCACTACTAGAAACCGAATTAAGCGTTTTATCAACATAGGTTTGGATTGTTGATTTTTTTCCTTTGACAAAAAAGCCATACATTTGTGCATTTAGCATTCTGCATGGAGGTTTGGCGATCGGATTACTATAAAAATGTTGATAATCAGGCAACTCGGGATACATCTCTCACTCCTTAAAGTATGATAAGTTAGTGTTCAGTGTAGTTCGCTCAAGCCGCTTTTGCGTATGTCGTTATGAAAACTCCGCCTCTCGTTGCACAACCTCGATATAGTTACGTGCCTCTCGCTGGCAAAAATACTGATAATGCGAGTATGCGTACTCATCATAGTTACCCGAAAGCATGTTCATAAAACCGTGTAAATATCGCGTCCGGACACAATCCAGCCCTTTTTTATCTTTTAACTGTTCTATAACGGGCTCAACGTCAAAATGAGATTCAACTTGAGCAAAGAAGATAGACACATCGCAACTAGGCTTAATATTCAGATGGTTACGTATTTGGCTAGGATAAAATGCAATAAGCTGCTCAACAGAGTGAGAGGCACCTTGTTCAGACAATGCAACCCACGCAGCAGCTCCACCTGCACTAAACCCAATAATAAGTTTTGGTTTGTATTCAGAAATCGCTGCTGATACTTTGTCAGCATATAAACGATGACCACATTGCGCCAAAAACAAATCATAACAATCCGACTCAGAGACACTGTTTGGTTCTTCTATAAATGGTGAAAGCACCTGCACGTCACTTCCAAGCGATTTAGCAAAACGATCAATATGATCCGTATAACCGAAAATATCGGTAACGATTAATATAGCCATCGGTTTTCCTTATTAATAATTTATAGTTATTGGCTTGTATGACTTTCCTTACCATGCGGCCTTATCTACTTATATTTGGGTTAACGCGCTGCAATCAAACTCTATATTCAATCGCTTGACTGAGCTTTAATTAGCACACTTTTACCCAAAACTAAAACCTCTTTTAAAGCTAGCATACCGCCAACCTCTGTAAACATTAAATACAAATTAAATAAACATTAATTTAATCATCAATATCGCAATCAATGCTAAGCTTATTGTAAGTTCAGCAAGAGTGACCCAATTTGATCAAAATCATCTTACTCCTCTTCATTGCCTTTCAATCCAGTTTTGTATTTGCAAAACAAATCACTTGGATTGCTATAGACTTCGCGCCTTATTATATCCTTTCTGACGATTTGGAGGGGCAAGGACGGGACGAGTTATTGATAAAACTCATCCAACAACAGATGCCCGAATACGCCTTCAATTATAAAGTGTTCCCCGCATCGAGGGCGATACATGAGCTCTCTAATTTCAACAACCAATATTGTATGATCTCCCTCTATAAAACACCCGAGCGGCAAAGACATATCGCTTTTAGTGATGAGTATTCTACCATTGGATTGTCAACCTCTGCCGCACTAAGGAAAGATGTCGCACAGTCGCTTGGCATTAGCAACAGCGCAATTGATTTGGAAAAGCTCGTAACTGAGCATGGGCTAACCGTAGGTGTGGCGGCAAATCGTTCGTTTGGTCATGAAATTGATGCGTTATTGGCGAGTTTGCCTACCAAGCAAGTGCTTATAAGACCAGGAAGAGATACGTTAGAGAGTTTGACTATCATGCTACTCAAAAAAAGAGTCGACGTGATACTCGGATACCCAAGCGAACACCACTACCACAAATTGCATGTTGATAAGCAAGATGAATTGACACAAGTCAGATTGAGTATCGCCTCGCAGATAACTGCTGGATATGCAGGCTGTAATAACAATGCGATTGGTAAGGAACAGATAGCAGTAATTAGCGAAGCGTTAAAGCAAGCCCACAAAAACGAGCAGTTCAGATTAGCTATGGCTCGTTGGTTACCAGAGCAATTTCAACCACAGCTAGCTAGTATTTTTAAAAACTAACTTTCTAAAACTGATATTGCGTTTGAAAAGTGGACCCCTCCTAGAATATAAAGCGCAGCACCACGTATGTAGAAACACGTGGTGCTAGTAGAGATTACTAACGAATACCTTCCAAGTGCAAACCGATGGTAACGTGCGTTGATGCCGGACCTAGATCATAATCAATGTCATAATCAGCAAGTTTTAACTGGGTTTCGCCTTCAAAGCCAACTCGGTATCCACCCCAAGGATCTTTACCTTCGCCCACTTTTTGAATATCAAACTCGATATTCTTTGTTACCCCATTGAGTGTAAAGCTTCCTTTTACCTTCGCATTTGTATCATCGCTAAAAGTAATCGAGTTACTCTTAAAAGTCGCCTTAGGATTTGCTTTAACGTTTAAGAAATCATTACCGCGCAAATGCTTATCACGCTCTGCATGGTTCGAATCAACAGAAGCAGTATCGATCACTACATTGATTTTTGATGCATTTGGATTTTTTGCATCATAGCTGAAGTCGCCTTCGAAGCTATTAAATCGACCATGCAACCAGCTGTATCCTAAATGTTTAATTTTAAAGTTTACAAAGGCATGTGCACCTTTAGTATCAATTACATAATCCGCGGCATTTACTCCGGCCGATAAGGTCATAGCCGCCATGCTTAATGCAATGATTGTTTTTTTCATGTTTTAATCCTCAACTTTTGTGGCGTTTGGTACCTTGAGCATGCGAACTAAGGTACGATCTCTATTAATAAAGTGGTGTTTTAGCGCTCCCACAATGTGTAGCGCTACTAATCCAATGAGCCCCCAAGCAATGTAAAAATGCACAGTGCCTGCAATATCACTTTGTTCTTCAAACAGCTCTCCAATACCCGGAACAGAAAACCAGTTAAATACCTCGATTGCTCTGCCATCCGAGGTAGAGATTAAGTAACCTGTGACAAACAGCCCAAACAAGCCAAGATACAAAACGACGTGAACGACATGCGCTATTATGTTTTGCAATCTATCCATGGGAGTTGCTTCGCTTTCGGGTCTCACTTTAGGGTTAGTGAACTTCCAAATCAGCCTAAGTACTATCAAAGCTGCCAACAGTATTCCGATGCTTTTGTGAATGTGTAAGCCATCACGGTAGAAAGGATCGTAATAACTGAGTTCAACCATGTACAATCCAAGGCCAAACATACCAAATACCACAAGCGCACTGAGCCAGTGAAAGATGATGGCTAACAACCCATAGTTTTGTGATGTATTTTTAAACATAATATTCAGCTAATAAAACTCATTCTCAATAAGAGTAAGCTTATACGCTAAAAGTTCAGAGAGAAAGCCATAAATTTAGCGTCAGGTTGTGCATATATGCACACAAAAAAGGCGCTTCATAATACAAGCGCCTTGAGTCGGGGGGAGTGTAAACTAATTTTTATAGAAGTAGCTGTCCTTGGTGATGCTAATCTTGGCATCTTGCTGCGACTCAATCGTGAATTGGATTGGAGTCCGCTTACCTTTTAGCTCATAGCCATCAGCGGTCACCGTAACAGGAATTAATGCCATGTCGCCGCCAGCGATATGCGTTGTGATTGGGGCTGTTAATTTCGCATTTGGTAGCCCCTTTAAGCTCACGGTGTAAGTTAAATCATGCTGTGTTTTGTTTATCACACTTAAGGTGTATGGGTTCTCGACTAACCCCTCATAGTTAACACGATAAAGCGCATTACGGTCGCGAATAACAGAGGCTTCTATTGGTGTACGATTGAATGCCCAAATCACCATTGTGACTACTATCAATACAGTAATAGCACCATAGCCTACTATTTTTAACCTAAATGGATTCGACTTTTTGCCTGCTTGTTGATGCTCACTTTGATACTTAATCAAATCTGGCTGATAGCCGAATTTATTCATCGTTTCGTTACACGCATCGATACATAAACCACAGTTAATACATTCGTATTGCAGGCCATTACGAATATCAATACCAGCTGGGCAAACTTCAACACATAAATTACAGTCTACACAGTCGCCGAGCCCCAGCTGTTTTGGATCTTCTTTGCGTTTGCGACGACCTCTATTTTCACCGCGCTCACTATCATAGGTGACAACCAATGTATCTTTGTCAAACATGACCGATTGGAAACGAGAATATGGACAAGCCACAGTACACATTTTTTCTCGCAGAAAGCCCGCGTTTCCATAGGTACAAAGTGCGAATAAAAATACCCAGAAGGAAGTCAGGCCAGTCCACTCAAGCGTAAACATGTCTAGATACAACTCTTTTGCAGGTATAAAATAGGCCATAAATGAAGTGGCAGTAAACACCGAAATTATCAACCAAATAGCGTGTTTAGCCGTTTTCTTAGCGACTTTTTTGCTATCCCAGTTTGATTTGTCCAACTTTATTCGTTGGTTGCGAGTCCCCTCCACTCGGTGCTCAACCCAAGTGAACATAAGCATCCAAATTGTTTGTGGGCAAGTATAACCACACCACACGCGACCCAGCCAAGTTGTGACAAAGAATAAAGCAAAGGCACCCACCATAAAAATCCAGGCGAGAATCATAAAGTCTTGAGGGAGAAAGGTGGCACCAAATATCCTAAATTGCTGCTTACCAAAATCAAGCAAGATGGCCTGCTGCCCGTTGTACGGGATCCAAGGAATGAGAACGAAAGTTAACATTAAAAACCAGCCAAGGTTTCTTCTTATTTTTTGGAAAAAACCTTTTTGCTCTCTGACGTAAATAGGCCCTTCTTGTTTGTAGGGCTTAATGATCATGTCTTCTTCTTTGATATCAAACTTCATGTTATTTGCTACATTGATAATACACGGGTTTGACATTGCAACTTTCAGACCAATCTGAAAGTTTATAACGCTTTGATTTTTATTGTATTTATTTTTATTACATCCCCAAACTCGCGAAATATCACGAACAGGCGCGAAATATCACGAAAGTTTGGCAATTTTTAGTTTTTTCATTTTCGACCTCAGCGTACTTTCGGGTAATCCTAACTTATCAGCTGCCCCATTGCTGCCAGCGATCTTCCAGTTACTTATTTCTAGCACTCTTAATATGTGCTCAGCTTCCGCTTGCGCTAAAGTCAGTTCACCGTTTTCAGATTTATGCTGCTCAGTAGCGTTAAATGCTTGAGATATATCAAGTAAACGACCTTTAGATAATATCGCTTCGCGCTCCAACACGTTTTGGAGTTCTCGAATATTGCCAGGCCAATCATAACGCTGTAGCGCATGGATAGCCTTTTTTGAGATCCCGCGTAGTTGCTTACCCAGCTTTTTGTTGAGCTGCACGATGAGGTTGTTGGCCAATACGGGTATATCCTCTATACGCTCTCGTAGTGCAGGCACTCGAATAGGAAAAACGTTTAAACGATAATATAAATCCATTCTAAACCCTCCCTCCTCGACCATTTTCCATAAATCTCTGTTGGTCGCCGCGACTATCCGTATATCTACTTGGATCGACTTACTTCCCCCTACACGTTCAAACTCTCGCTCTTGTAATACACGTAATAACTTGCTTTGCGCTTCTAGCGGTAGCTCGCCAATTTCATCTAAAAATATGGTTCCTTTATCCGCCAACTCAAAACGTCCTTTACGTCTTTCATTCGCTCCAGTAAATGCACCTTTTTCATGTCCAAACAATTCAGATTCGATCAAAGTTGATGAAAAAGCAGCGCAATTTACTTTAACGAAAGGTTGCGATGAACGCTCACTAAGGCGGTGCAGATTTCTGGCAACAAGCTCTTTACCCGTGCCATTTTCCCCTAAAACCAATACCGTACTGTCGGTCTGGCTAACCAGCTCTAGCTGCGCTAACATGGCCTGAAATATTGCGCTACTGCCCACCAAACCCGAGTCTTGCCAATTTTCATTTAATGTTTCTAGCAGGTAGGCATTTTCATCTTTAAGTTGCTCAGTAAGTACTTGAACTTTATTCAGCGCCTCTCTTAGGGCATTTTCAGTTTTGTGCTGTTGCGACACATCGCGAAATATCGCGACTGCACCGATAATTTGCTGATCTTTGAAAATTGGCGTAGAGGTATATTCCACAGGAAAACAGCTCCCATCTTTCCGCCAGAACACCTCATTGGTTACCTGTCGTGTTTTACCATCAAACATTGTTTTGTAGATGTTACATTCATCAGCAGGATACTCACTCCCATCTGCATGACTATGATGATGGTACTGATGTATTTTTTTCCCCAAAAGCTCATCACTTTGCCACCCAGTCATACGCTCTGCGGCCGGGTTTACAAAAACAGCGTTGCCAGAAAGATCAAAACCATAGATCCCCTCTCCAACCGCATTCAATAATAATTTAGGGTCCGCCAAAAAGTGTTTGATAATAGACATAGCAATCCTCGCGATATTTCGCGAAGATTATATAACCATAGCCTTTTACTGTCAGCCATGAGTTTTACTTAATAATCACCATAGTCACAACAAACATGCATTTTTCACTCATGAAAGTGTAAAATGAGAGAAAGCTTATAACTTGAGTAACTGCGTGGACAAATCAACTTATATTCCCAGCGCGTTTCTAGACGACATAAAAACCTACTTACCAGACCACCTTAGCATCGAAGACTTTATAGATAAGTGCCAGTCTCCTTTACGCCGAGCAGTCAGAGTCAATACCCTAAAAATGTCTATCACGGAATTCTTAGCCTACTGCGAAAAAAGTGATTGGCAGGCAGAACCGATCCCTTGGTGTGAAGAAGGGTTTTGGATAGCAAGAAGTGAACAAGAAGAAGCTAATCTTGCTATCGGCAACACAGATATCCATTTAAGTGGCTGCATCTATGTCCAAGAAGCAAGTTCCATGTTGCCGCCAACAGCATTGAAATCGACTATCAGCAGCGGTGATATTAATTTGGATATGGCGTCAGCACCAGGGTCGAAAACTTCGCAACTCGCAGCTTATATGGATGGACGTGGCGTACTAATCGCTAATGAGCTATCTTCATCTCGACTCAAAGCGCTTGCAGCAAATATGAAACGTATGGGCATACGAAATGTTGCATTATCTCATTTTGACGGCTGTATCTTTGGCGATTATATGCATGAATGTTTTGATAACATCTTGCTTGATGCACCATGTTCTGGAGAAGGCACAGTTAGAAAGGACCCAAATGCCCTTAAAAACTGGTCAATAGAGTCTAATGTTGAAATTGCACAAGTGCAGAAGCAACTGATAGACAGCGCATTTCAAGCCTTAAAGCCAGGTGGTACCTTAGTGTATTCAACTTGCACATTAACACCATTGGAAAATCAGCAAGTATGCCAACACCTCATTGATAATTATCCTCAAGCAGTAGCAGTCGAAAACCTGTCGACCTTATTTGAGGGTGCTGAAAAAGCAACAACGTCCGAAGGATACTTGCATGTGTGGCCTCAGCTATATGATAGCGAAGGGTTTTTCATTGCTCGATTTAAGAAGTTACACTCTGTTGCCGTTAAAAATCCAAAGCAGAAAAAAGGCGCTTTCCCTTTTGAGGAACTAGACAAGAAAACCACTCAACTATTGTTATCCGTACTAAAAAAACAGTTTGGTATTACCCAACTTGACGGTAAGTTGATGCAGCGCGATAAAGAGGTGTGGTTATTTCCTGACAACTTTGAAGCAATCCAAGATAAGATCAAATATTCTCGCATAGGGATTTTAATCGGTACTACCCATAAAAACGGGGTAAGATTAGAGCATGAGTTTGCCACTACTTTCGGTCACTTAGCGTCTAAAAACACTTTAGCACTAACAAAAGAGCAAGCAAAAGATTACTTTAATGGCAAAGATATACGCCTAGATGAAGTTACCAAACTAACGGGAGAGGTGATCCTCACGCTATGTGGCAGTGCCATCGGGTTAGGAAAATGGCAAAAGAATAAAGTTAAAAACAGTTTGCCTCGGGATTTAATTAAAGACGGCCTGTTGATAACTTGGGTATAACCTGAATATACCCTTTTGATATTTTTAAGACCAATTATGAATATAAAGAACAACTCTTTGTTTTATATAAACTTAATAAATCATTCATTTATTTGTAAAAAGAATGAAAGGTTAACTAAACTTAACAGTACTTTCTACTTCTCCCTACAGTCTTAGAAGGTGTTTTTAGTTAGCGCACGGCTCAATCTTGAGCCTTTCCCTAGGCCCAGAACTTAGCAGGTAAGTTTCTGGGCGTTTTTTTATCAGTTAACCAGAGGCTAGTTAGGTCAACATTTCGAGTTCTGTGATGATCTGCATCGCTGCTTCATTACTGTCACCGCACACATCTTCCATGGCCTTAAATTGCAAACACACCTGTGGGCGCTCTGGCTGGTTAAACAGTTTACACAGATTATTTTCATCTAGTTGAATACACCGCTCCCCCGCAGGTTTACCATTTGGCATACCGGGAATGGGTGTTGAAATACTTGGTGCTATACAACAAGCGCCACAACCAAGCCTACAATCCATTCTGTTTCTCGCAATTTTGACAATAAGTGGTGCATTTTATCGAAAAATCGACTACACGTAAAAGCATCAATCGCTTTTAAGAATGTAACGATAAATTTAGGTACGCAAAGCTTTGTTACATATTCAGTCTGGATTTAAACACCTCGACATAACTATTCGCGTATTCTTAAGCTTATCGATGATCTAGAGCCGTTAATCTGGGTCATTAAAAATCATTCAACAGGAAGGATTTTAACGTGGCTAGTAAAAAACAAATAATTCTACCAATTGCCGTTCTTGCGGTGGGAGTTGCAGCGGCTGTTGCCATGTCTGCAATGAAACAACCTCCAGAAGAGAAGAAAGAAGAAATAGTACATCCTCTCGTACAGGTTCAACCTATTCATATTGACCAAGTTAAGCTTAACGTATCGTCATACGGTATCGTGATGCCAAAATACAGTACTGAGCTTGTTGCTCAGGTCAGTGGTCAAGTTATTTCATTGTCTGACAAGTTTGTCAAAGGTGGCTTTGTCAAAGAAGGCGACGTGCTTGCTCGCATCGACCCGAATGACTATGAAGCGTCGCTGATTGAAGCCGAAGCGGCTTTAGCACAAGCCAGCTCAGCGTTAGAAATAGAACAAGCTCAGGTGCAAGTAGCAAAAGCAGAATGGCAAAGGATTAAAGCAAACGCTAACGAAAAAATACCTTCCGAGCTCTATTTAAGAAAACCTCAGCTCGCTGAAAAGTTAGCAAGCTTTAAAGCTGCTCAGGCTGCAGTGAAAAGAGCGAACCGAAATTTGGAGCGTACTTACATCAAAGCGCCTTACGATGCGATTATAGAGTCTCGTACCGTAAGCCTTGGTAGTGTAGTCAATCCCGGTAATGGCTTTGGTAAACTCAATGCGACATCTGTTGCAGAAGTACGCCTCCCTGTTGCCGATAATGAATTGAAATACCTACCGCAACAAGGTGTTGGCACCGATGTCGTGATCACAGCAGAAGTCGCTGGTCAACCGATGAGTTGGAAAGGCGAGATCGTCCGCAGTGAAGGCGTTATCGATAACAAAAGTCGCATGACCTACCTTGTTGCTCAAGTCGAACAGCCTTATCACAACAACGCAAAACCACTACGTTTTGGCGCTTATATCAATGCTGATATTCAAGGTTTGTTAGTGCAAAATGCCACTATGCTTCCTCATCACTTAGTGAAAGAAGGTCGCGTTGCAACATTGGATGATGATAACAAGCTGAGCTACAAAAAGGTCAATATTATTAGAGAGTACAATGGCATGGTCGTCATTGATAACGGCGTTGAGTCAGGCCAACAGCTCATTACTTCAGCACTGGACTACCCTTCCGAAGGGATGCAACTACGTACAGATGACACTCCTTCGCAAAGCGCTAACACCCAGTTAGCGCTCAAAGAGGAGTAAGGTTTATGCATAGTCAAAGTACAGAAAAAGGCTTAATTGCTTGGTTTGCGCGTAACCCCGTTGCAGCAAACTTATTGATGATATTTATTATTGTTGGCGGCTTGCTTACAGCGTTTTCGATCCGCAAGCAAATGTTTCCGCAATATATAAGTAACTGGATAAGTGTTCAAGCAGTGTATCCGGGCGCGGCACCTCAAGAAGTCGAGGAAGGGATCACGATTAAGATCGAGGAATCCATGGAGGGTCTAGAAGGGATCAAGCGCTTGATCACCTACTCTAACCGTGGTAATTCGCAAACTTGGATAGAAGTAGACGAGCAGTACAACACTAAAGAAGTACTCGACGAAATAAAAATGCAAGTAGACTCCGTCTCAACTTTCCCATCAGGGATGGAGCGTCCTATTGTACGTCACGAAAAAGAAAACCAAGAAGTAATGTGGTTGTCACTCAATGGCGACTTGAGTCCCCATGATCTTAAAGAGCTTGGTAATCGCATTCATGAAGAAATGCTGTCGTTACCCGGCGTTAACCTTGTACGCTTTGATGGTGGTCTGAACTACGAAATCTCTATTGAGATAAGCCCTGATAAAATGCGCGAGTACGGCCTAAGTTTTAGAGCAATTTCGGATGCGGTAAAGAGCTTCTCAGCGAACATGTCTGCTGGCCAAATTCGCTCCGAAAATGGCTATATTTCAATGCGAGTTGAAAACCAAGCCTATCGCGGTGATGAGTTTAGAAAACTCCCCTTACTAACGCTGCCAGACGGCGCACAGGTTAGCTTAGGCGATGTCGCCACCATTAACGATGGCTTTGAAGAAGGACTGCAATACTCTAAATACAATGGTAAGAACTCACTGGTGTATGAAGTTAGCGCGTCAAAAGACCAAGACATCACCAAAGTTGCAGATATCATTAAGAACTATCTTGAGGCCAAGAAAGGCTCACTGCCACAAGGCGTAGAACTTGAACCTTTTATTGACTTGACCTATTACCTTAATGGCCGCCTTAACATGATGCTAGAAAATATGGCGTTAGGTGGCGTATTAGTTATGTTGATGCTCGCCCTATTTTTACGTGTGCGTTTAGCATTTTGGGTAATGATGGGGTTGCCAGTTAGCTTCTTAGGTGCATTTTTAATGATGCCAATGGGCTATTTAGACGTAACGATTAACTTAGCCTCACTGTTTGCCTTTATTTTGGTGTTGGGGATTGTCGTTGATGACGCGATAGTCGTCGGTGAATCCGCCCATGCTGAAATAGAAAAACATGGTCATAGCCTCGATAATGTCGTTCGTGGCGTAAAACGTGTTGCTATACCTGCCACTTTTGGTGTGCTTACTACCGTTGCTGCTTTCTTGCCGCAAACATTAGCAACCGGCCCAACGGCAGCATTTTCTAAAGCAATTGGTGGCGTAATAATTCTTTGCTTACTATTCTCTTTGGTTGAATCTAAGCTGGTTTTACCTGCGCATTTAGCAGCGATGAAAGACAAACCAAGCAACCCTAAAAATCCGTTCCACCGCCTCAGAGAAAAAATGGATAGCGGCCTTCAATCTTTCATTGAAAACACGTACCGCCCATTTATTGTGCGCTGTATTCACTACCGCTATACCGTTATTGTTGGCTTTTTAACCATTTTAATTGTCAGCGCAGGGATGTTTGCTGGTGGCTTAGTGAAGTTTGTTGCTAACCCAAAAATCCCACATGATTTTCCACGTATCTCGATTGATATGAACTTATCCTCGTCAGAAAACGCGACGCTTGAGTCAATTCAAAAAGTCGAGCAAATGGTACTAAATGTCGACAAAGAAATTGAGGCTGAGTATGGCAAGAAAATGATCCGTGATTACATGGTGAATATGAACGGCCGCACTAGCGCAAATATCATGGTGATCTTGGTTGAACCAGATGCGCGCCCAATCGATACCTTTGCACTCAGCGCCCGCTGGCGTGATGCAATGCCTGCACTACCAGGTGTTAAATCGCTAAACATTCAAGATAGCATCATGAATGGTGGTCGTGATGACGGAGATATTAGCTTTAGATTAGAAGGTAAACACAAAGAAGAGCTCCGCGAAGTCGCACAGAAACTAAAAGACAAGCTAGCAACTATTGAAGGTGTTGGTGATATCAACGACTCTATGCAATCAGCAACCGATGAAGTGCAGCTTGAGCTTAAACCATTAGCGTACAGCCTTGGACTGACGTTGGCAGATGTTGCATCCCAAGTAAACTTCAGTTATTACGGCCTTGAAGCACAGCGTATTTTACGTGATGGTGAAGAGATCAAAGTAATGATCCGTTACCCTAAAGAACACCGTGATGCCATTAGTGACATTCAGGATGTGCGTATCTTAACGCCTCAAGGCGCAGAAGTGCCGTTGGTAGAAGTGGCTGATGTGAAATTGGTTGATGGTGTTAACCGAATTCGCCGCGAAAATGCCAAACGCACTATTAATGTTTGGGCATCAGTTGATACAGAAATCGCACAACCATTTGAGATAGCAAAACAGGTTCGTGACGAATACCTTCCTAGTCTATTAAAGAACTATCCTGGCGTTCAAAGTGCAGTAGCGGGTCGCGTACAAGAAGAAATGGACAGTGTTGCGGAGCAAATTCGTGACTTTGCCCTGTCATTAATGATTATCTTCGCACTACTGGCAATTCCACTACGTTCTTATTCTCAGCCTGTCATCATTATGTCTGTGATCCCATTTGGTGTGGTCGGCGCGGTATTCGGTCATATGATATTAGGAATGACAATGAGTAGTTTGTCTTTCTTCGGTATTATTGCCGTGGCTGGGGTTGTGGTGAACGACTCTTTGGTTATGGTTGATTTTGTCAATAAAGCACGCGAAGAAGGCATAGATTTAAAAGCCGCAGCCGTCGAGGCGGGATGTAAACGCTTTAGAGCAATCTTGCTCACTTCGTTGACCACCTTTATCGGACTTGTACCAATCATTATGGAAACGAGCCTGCAAGCTAAAATTGTTATTCCAATGGCAGTATCGCTTGCATTTGGTGTGTTGTTTGCCACGGTGATCACCCTTGTACTTATCCCTTGTCAATATGTGGCACTTGAAGATGTTAAACGCGTTGGTCGCAAATGGTTTAAAGGGAAAGACTCGGCTGATAGCCAACAATCGACACCGGAGCTACATTCTAATACTCACTAAGTAACAAATTACTAGCCCACAAAAAAGCTCGGAAATTTCCGAGCTTTTTTATTTTTTAATACAGATGTTACTGACTGTAATGCGCAAAAAAGCGCTTTACTCTATCCATTGCAGGCTGTAAATCATCTTTATGTGGTAAAAACACTAATCTAAAATGATCCGCACTGGGCCAGTTAAAAGCGCGTCCGTGGACAAGTAGAATTTTTTCTTCTTTGAGCAAGTCCAGCACCATGCGCTCATCATTCTTAATATTAAACCGCTTTACATCCACTTTTGGAAACGCATAAAGCGCGCCCTTTGGCTTTACACAGCTTATCCCTTCGATATCGTTTAAACCTTTAAACGCAATATCACGCTGCTCATACAAACGCCCACCCGGTTCAATGAGTTGGTCGATGGATTGTATGCCTCCGAGCGCTTGTTGAATGGCAAACTGTGCAGGAACATTAGCGCATAATCGCATAGACGCAAGCATTTCCAAGCCTGTGATCAAATCCCGCATCACTGAATGCTTACCACTGATCACCATCCAGCCCATGCGGATCCCGGCTGCACGATAGGTTTTTGCTAAGCCGTTAAACGTGATAACTGGGATATCATCGCAAAGACTCGCAATTGAAAAATGCTCTGCATCATCATATAAAATCTTTTCGTAGATCTCATCACTCAGTATTAATAGCTTGTGTTCTCTGGCAACGTTAATTAATGCTTCGAGCAATGCTTTGTCATATACAGCACCGGTCGGATTATTTGGGTTGATCAGCACCAATGCCTTTGTGCGACTCGTGATTTTACGCTTGATATCTTCGATATCTGGAAACCAGTCTTGCTCTTCATCACAAAGGTAATGCACTGGATTACCGCCTGATAATTTAACAGCGGCAGTCCATAGCGGATAATCCGGTGCGGGGATCAACACTTCGTCACCATCATTGAGTAAGGCTTGTGCGGTCATTTGGATCAATTCACTGACGCCATTGCCAATGAAGATGTTATCGACACTAATATTAGGAAAACTTTTTTGCTGATAATATTGATACACGGCAACTCGGGCAGAATACAATCCTTTTGAGTCGCAATAGCCCTGTGCAGAATATAAGTTTTTTATGATGTCTCGGTGCATATCTTCTGGCATATCAAAGCCAAATGCCGCCGGATTGCCAATATTTAATTTGAGGACTTTCATGCCCTCGTCTTCCATTTTTCTTGCTTGATCCAATACCGGACCACGAATATCGTAACTCACCCCGTTGAGCTTATTACTTTTTGTTATTTGTAGCATCTATAACCCCCCTCATTTTGCTCAAGCATATATCACAATGCCGTCTAAATTCTATGCTTGTGATAACTTTTTATGCTTCAAAAAAGCAACTTACAAAGTGAAGTGATTAGAGTGGGATAAATAAGCGCAATTTTAAATAAAAAAGGCCGTATAAACGACCTCATTTCCGCTCATTGGCTGATGCTGGATTTAAGATTGAGCACTCAGCCACTGCTGCAGTTTCGCTTTTGAACCTGCAACTTGTGCTGCAAGCTCTTCAATAGAGTCATCAACAATATCCTGCTCCCCTTGAATAAGGGCATGCTCTATCGTCTTTGCCAAATCGCTCAAACTAGCGGCCCCAAACTGGGCAGCGTTAGATTTCAAACTGTGAGCATGACGAATGGCAGCTTCTTGATCCTGATTCAAATTCAGCATCAACTCCGATTCTAACCGCTCGAATTCAGAACAACAAAAATGAACCGTATCTTCGAATTGCTCGCCCAGCAACATTTGCATGTTCTCTAGGGCACCTTCATCTATTACGATGCTCATAATTTTCCTTAAATTTAATATTCTATTACTTATGCTAGCCAAATCTGGTTTCTTGTGCAAAGTAAATGCGGGCAAGATATGATAAAATATGACTTATATTAAGAAACACCTCGTTAAACATGAAACGTAATACCTGTCCAGTCTGTCAGTTTCCCACAAAAACTTGCGTATGCTCCTATATTGGTAACGTGATACCAAATGCGACTCAAGTTATTATCATGCAGCATCCGAGCGAAGTAAAAGTAGCCAAGAATACTGCAAAGCTCCTCGCCTTGCAGTTAGGCAGTTTTGCGCTGTATGTTGGAGAAAATACCACTGACTTTGAAGAGTTGATTAACTTCTGCAACGAAAACCATGTTGCACTGCTCTACCCAAACAGCCACGCTAAGGCCTTAACTACAGAGTATAATCACGCTCAAAAGCTTGATGCCATCATCTTATTGGACGGGACTTGGAAGAAAGCTACTAAGCTTTATAACCTCAATCCGTGGCTAAGCCAGTTACCCAGTTTTCAGTTCGATTCGGTCAATGCAAGTGAATATACTATTCGTAAATCTAAACATGAATACAGTTTATCAACACTTGAAGCGGCAGCTCAATTTCTCGAGATTGTAGATCGATGCGAAACTTCGGTTCTCTACAAACTTCAAGCAGGCATGGTGAAAGAACAGATGAAGCGAATGCCTGATGATGTTAAGGCTCGGTATTAAAGGAAGAAAATGCCAAGCTCGAGACTACAGCGCGGATACACTCGCCGAGGACCCGATTATCGATTCGGCGATCAAGTTGATTTCAGTGAAATCAAACAGACCTTTGGCTTTAAAACCATGACCATTGGTCATTGGGTTACGCCCGAAGAAACCCGTTTATCCGCCAATTTCATTTATGATGCCCTCGCAGATCTAGCCCAAATATTACAAGTACCGCCACAGGTCATCGGCCTTCGGGGAACACTTAATTTTGCTTTTGGTACAGGCGGTCAACAAGGTGTTCAAGCGCATTACGCAGCAAAAACGAGAACACTCGCCTTGGCAAAAAATGCCGGTGGTGGCGCACTTGCCCACGAATGGTGGCATGCATTTGATCACTATATTTGCCAGCATTTAATAACACAGCCAAAAAAGCCTTTTGCATCATCAGCTTGGTTACTTTCTACCGAAATAGTATTACACCCACTGAACAATGCTTTAGCAACGTTTTTTGCGCATACCTTTTTAGATGAACAACATCAAAAACCAAATCGGTATTTTCATACCGCCAAGATTGCTGATAGCGCAAACAAACAGATTTATTACGCACTACCCGAGGAGCTAACAGCTCGGATGTTCGAGGCCATTATTGCCTACCACAGCGATATATCAAATTCATTTTTGGCCGCGGGAATTAAAGGTTCAGAGCAAGAAAAACTGGGGATTTACCCAAAGCGCAAACAGAGAGAACGATGCGCTGAGCCCATTTTTCACTACTTCAGCGAACTAGGAAAGATTTTATATCGCCGGCATAGGTGACTTTACCGAGCCAACTCTTAAACTCCGTGAACGGCAACGGACGTGAAATAAAATAGCCCTGTGCAAAGTCGCAGCCATAGGCCTGCAAACGAATGTAGCTATTGATATCCTCAACCCCTTCAGCCACCACCCTTGAGCCTAAACTGTGCGCCATATCACACGTCGCTTTACATATTGTTTGGTTGCTCTTGGATGTCTCGATATCCATCACAAAACTTTTATCAATTTTAAGTTCATCAAATCCAAGTTTACTCAAATATGCAAGTGACGAATATCCAGTACCAAAATCATCAATCGCCACCTTTACGCCGATTGAACGATAATCATCTAACACCCCTTTAAGCTCTGCTTCTTTTCCTATCGTTACAGATTCTGTGATCTCTATCATTATTTGAGAAGGTGCGAGTGATAATTCATTAATAAGCGTAATAAGCTGTACCGACAACTCTCTTCTACTCAAGTCACGACCAGATACGTTGATTGAAATAACGTGCTCAGGCAATAACTTGGTTATCTCAGCTTGATAATGAAGCGCATGCTCAATCACCCATTCGGTGATCTCATAAATTTGCCCTGAAGACTCCGCAATCGGAATAAATTCATCAGGTGGAATGTAACCAAGTTCAGGGTGAAGCCAGCGCAGTAGCACTTCCGAGCCAAATACCCTGCCAGTCCTGAGGTCTACCTGCGGCTGAAAGAATAAACTGAACTGTTCATGCTCTATCGCACTTTTCAGAAACGAGGTGAGCTTTAATTGTCGCTCAGTCGAAATAGAGCTTTCAACATCAAATAGATGCCAACGTTGGCCATTGTGTGACTTAGTATTAAGAGCCTGCAGAGCGCGCTGGATAAGCTTCTCAGTGGATTTTGCATGCATTGGATAATTCGCTACCCCAACCTCTAGACTATCGACAATCTGCGTGTCTTTATAGCCAACCCCTTCTTCGAATACAGCAGATAAAATACATACATATTGCTCAACTTGACTGACTTCAATTTTACCATCAAGTACGATGGCAAACACTTGGTCTTCTAGGCGATAAATAGGTGTGTTTCCTTTATTTGCAACGGCAGCGCTACCATAAGTATTGATTTGCTCAGAGACCTCTTTGAATAACTTATTGATGTGCTGATTTGCAAAGGTTAAGCCAAAACTCAGTCTTATTGATGGCAGGATCAGTGGTTTAAAAAGCAACAATGTATGCGCTTTATTTTGCTCCTCAAGCTTAGCGAGCGAACCAAACAGGGCGAATTTATTGGGCAGTGCCGTCTCTTTATCAAACTCAGCATAATGAATATACATACGCCGCTTTTCTGCATCATGCCAAACCACAAATAGTAGTAAGAACATTAAATGTAGGCTGATCAACACATGGTTTACGATTGATATTTGCTCACTTGGTTGGATTAATTGACTTCCAGCAAAACCAATTAATACCGCCACCATGGGAGACCAAATTGCGCAGCAAAAATAGACTTCTTTACGACTGTCTTTATCTTGGCTGACCAAAATCATCGTACTTAATACAATTGCACCAATAACCATTATGGACTGAAGTGCAAACGGTAAATTCACTTTCGCAAACGCCACAACGACACCGCTGAGTAAATAGATATAAGCAGTCGTCTTGATGGTTAGCTTAATCTTTCTATCAAGCCTATTTTTAGTAAGAAAATGATGAAAAAACAAAAGGCTGAAGCCGAGTGCAAAACACACAAAGCTGCCACTGTAATGTAAAAAATGAATGCTATTTTGGTAGCTGAAAAAGATATCAGCGAGTCCTTTATGGGTGACGTAAAGGCAGGCTAATGACAGCAAATAGCCACCAACCGAAAGCAGGCTTGCGCGTTTCGAAATAATACCGGTACTGAGCATAAAAATACTCAATAAAAACATTACCCCTAGAAACAACCCGGTTAAAAATAGATGAGCATTAGTATCTTCTATATAAACTTCATAAGGTTCAATACTCACTCTAGACAAGGAAACATAGGGTGATTGAACCTTTACAATGATCGGCTCAATATAGCTATTAGCATCAATCACCAAATGGGGCGAAAAATGGGATAACGATGTATGATTGTTACTTTCGGGGATTTGAGTTAGTTTTCCAATAGGGTCCGTGGTAAAAAACTCAACACTACCCATGGATGGACGTGCAACTGTTAGCACTTGGTCTGACGCCTCATCGCGTACAAGGTTTGTGATTCGAAGCCAAACCGCAACGCCCTTTGGAATAATTACCGTTTCTTGCGATACACTAAATTGGGCCTCGGAAAAGTCACCATAGCCTACTGAAATTAAAGGTCTTGCTTCTATAGTTTCTGCGGCCAGCTGCGTTTCAGCAGTAGCCAACATCGCAAAGATGCAACACACAATTATTGTAAACATCAGTGTGGCATACCTAGCAGCGCTAAGCCACATACCCATTCTCCTTGAGTCACTTTGACGGTGATTTATCAGCCTATTCGTTATGCAAAAAACCAAGCGTTAACGTTCAAGAAAAACACCAACTCGAATACATTGGCTATGAGCTTCTCTTTGCAAACCAGGAAGCAACGTCATTCGCGCACTAATACCTATTTCACTTTGTCTACTGCTACCATGTGCATGGCGCTTTCGCCGACAACATAAAAAACGCATTACAATAAGTATGGTTTGGATCAAAGCAAATGCAAAAATATTATTGAATTTAAATCGTTATGGCTATTTGATGGGAAATCAAAAATGTAAAGATGGCATGCCGTTTAGATAAGCTGAGGGACTAGTCTAAACTCGGAATAACAACTTGTTTTCTAGTCGTTGTTATTCCCAAGGTCAGCGTCAGATTTGCTACACAAATCCTCTCGCCTACCTATTCAATTAACTGTCGTCACTAATACGCGAAGCAACCGCACTATTTTGATCCTTATATTTGGCGTCTTTACGCTCGTTATAAGGGAATTGCGCAGCACTTGTCATCGTTTCAAAGCTCATCGCACCTATTTTCATGTTTGGCCTAAGTGCCAAAGGCAACTTACCTGAGTTATAGAACTCTAATACGATGTTTCCAGACCAACCGGGATCAATACGATGCGCAGTAACATGAACCATTAAACCTAGCCTAGCCAGCGACGAGCGGCCATCTAACCAACCAACAAGGTCGGCTGGTAGCGTTACTTTTTCATACGTCATTGCCAGCGCCAGCTCACCAGGGTGCAAGAAAAACGCTTGGCCATCTTCTAACACAATTTCGTCACTCATGATGGATTCCATCGCGGCATTGATCTGATCTTTAGGACCACTGAGATCAACGTAAGGCGCGGCATGGTCCTGAAACACTCTAAACTTGTTACCCAGTCTTAAATCCACGGTAACGCCCGAAATCATATCTGGCTTAGGTGTAGGTTCGATGATTATGCGTTGTTGTTCAATCGCTTCTCGAATATGGGTATCCGATAATCTCATTCTTAATCTTCCGTCATCACAATCTCAACACCCGATGTTGAGTCTGATTGGTAATATAACATACTGGTAACCAGTTGGGCACAATCAACATAGTGATCTGCTATACCATGATTGTCAGTCTTACTTTCTGAATTAGGCTCACGGACTGTGGCAATGATATCTTCGCCCTGCTCCGTTGCTGTTCTGATCTGTTCGTTGAGCGGTACTTCCGCTAGCAAAGGCACACCATAGCGACTCGCCAACGTGGTGCCACCAGAGTGACCAAAAATATGGTTGCGGCTACCGCATTGCTCACAATTGAAGTAACTCATATTTTCGACCAAACCTAAAATGGGGAGCTGCACTTTTTCAAACATCGCGATGCCCTTCTGTGCATCTGCAAGCGCCAAGGTCTGCGGTGTGGTGACAATCACCGCACCACTGGCAGGCACTTTTTGCGTCATGGTAAGTTGGATATCTCCTGTGCCTGGTGGCATATCAACAATCAGATAATCCAGCTCGCCCCAATCCGTTTCATTTAACAATTGAGTAAGCGCTTGAGAAGCCATTGGTCCTCGCCAAACAGTGGCGTCCTCTGCTGGGACCAAAAAGCCAATAGACATGGCTTTAATGCCCGACTTTTCAATTGGTAGTAAGGTTTTATCATCTTTCGCCTGAGGTTTTTCATCCTCAAGAGCCAATAAGCTAGGTAGTGAAGGGCCATAAATATCAGCGTCTAGCACACCGACTTTCGCGCCTTGAGCACGTAGCGCATACGCCAGATTAATCGCAGTGGTAGACTTACCCACCCCGCCCTTACCTGAGGCAACAAGAATAATATGTTTAATAGCTTTAAATTTCGGTCTGCCGACAACGACGACTTTCGATGTCACCTCAACGGGCTTGCCTAAGTGTTGCTGTAGATAATTAGCAACATCTTGGTCGCATTGGATGGCAAATGGAAAATTAATTTGTACTTGAATTTGCGCCTTTGATTCTTGTGTTTTGATCACCCAATTTGCATCAATGCCCACTGGTAATGCAGCACTACGATAGCCATTTAAAAGCTCAATGATTGCCTGTTTGGTGTTTTTTCCCTTGGCAAACCATTTTTCCAGTCCAAACATACAAATTAAACTCCTCTGGGTGATGAAAATAGCCACGGAATTATGTAACATTCAACTCATTAAAACCAGTCAATTCGCGGTTCATGGTCTGAACGAAGGTGAGTCACTAAGCACACTTGTCCATTCAAGTGTTAACTCGGTGAATAATCAACCAATTCAACACCATCACTTAGAAAGATCGCGCTAAATTCATGGAATCGTTATGACGAAGAGAAAAATTCTCATTACCAGTGCATTACCATACGCAAATGGCCCCACACACTTAGGCCACTTGCTGGAATATATTCAAACCGATATTTGGGCTCGCTTCCAAAAGTTACAAGGCCATGAAGCCTATTATGTATGTGCAGACGATGCGCACGGCACGCCAATCATGCTAAATGCACAAAAGCAAGGTATCACGCCTGAAGAAATGGTTAAGCAGGTGGGTATTGAGCGTCAGCGTGACTTTGCAGACTTCAATATCGAGTTTGATAACTATCACAGCACACACAGTGACGAAAACCGTGAACTAAGCGAGCTAATCTACACTCGTTTAGACGAAAAAGGCCATATCAAAAAGCGCACGATTTCACAGTTATTTGATCCAGAGAAAGGCATTTTCCTACCAGATCGTTTTGTTACTGGCACTTGCCCGACTTGTAAGTCTGAAGATCAAAATGGCGACAGCTGTGATGCTTGCGGTGCAACCTACAGCCCAACAGAATTGATTGAGCCAAAATCAGTGATGTCTGGTGCGACACCCATCTTGAAAGATTCAGAGCATTACTTCTTTGACTTACCGGCATTCGAAGACATGCTAAAAACATGGCTACGCTCAGGTAGTCTGCAATCTGAAATGGCGAACAAGTTAGACGAATGGTTTGCAGACGGCTTACAGCAGTGGGATATCAGCCGCGACGCCCCCTATTTTGGTTTTGAAATCCCAGGCGCGCCTGGCAAGTATTTCTATGTTTGGTTGGATGCACCAATCGGTTACATGGCAAGCTTCAAAAACCTTTGCGAGAAACAAAGCCTAAACTTTGACGAGTTTTGGGGTGAAGGCTCCGACACCGAGCTTTACCACTTTATCGGTAAAGACATCATCTACTTCCACAGCCTGTTTTGGCCTGCAATGCTAGATGGCGCTAACTTCCGCAAACCAAATAACGTATTCGCTCACGGCTTTGTCACCGTGAATGGCGCTAAGATGTCTAAGTCAAAAGGCACTTTTGTAAAGGCTCGTACCTATCTTGAGCATTTAGATCCTGAGTATCTACGTTATTACTACGCAGCTAAACTAAACAGCGGCGTTACGGATTTAGACCTCAACCTAGAAGATTTTGCAGCACGCGTAAACTCAGATTTAGTAGGTAAAGTGGTAAACATCGCGAGTCGCTGCGCAGGCTTTATTACTAAGAAATTTGACGGCAAGCTAAGCGGCTCTGTCATGGACGAAGCGCTACTAACTAGCTTTGTTGCTGCAAAGGATTCAATCGCGACACATTTTGAAAACCGCGAATACAGCCGCGCAGTGCGTGAGATCATGACCCTTGCTGACAAAGCAAACCAGTTTATTGATGCCGAAGCGCCTTGGGTGCTTGCAAAGAATGAAGAGACGCTTGAGCGTGCACATCAAGTGTGCTCTATGGGTCTTAACCTATTCCGCGTATTACTGACTTATTTAAAGCCAATCCTTCCAGGTATGGCGAAAAATGTTGAAGCTTTCTTAAATACCGAGCTTACTTGGGAAAGCGTTGACAACGCCCTTGTTAATCATGAAATCAATAAGTTTAAGGCACTAATGCAGCGTGTTGAACTTGATAAAGTGAATGCGATGATCGAGTCTTCGAAAGAAAGTCTTGAAAAGAAAGTGGGTGGTCAATCTGTAGCAGCAGATCCGAATAGCCCGCTTGCCAAAGAGCCAATCGCTGCGGAAATCGAATTCGATGATTTTGCCAAAGTTGATCTGCGTGTCGCAAAAATTGCCAACGCAGAGCATGTTGAAGGTGCAGACAAACTGCTTAAACTTACGCTTGATTTAGGTAGTGAAACGCGCCAAGTGTTTGCAGGCATCAAGTCAGCTTATGCACCTGAAGATCTTATCGGCAAGTTAACAGTAATGGTTGCAAACCTAAAACCTCGCAAGATGCGTTTTGGTATGTCAGAAGGCATGGTGTTGGCTGCAGGCCCAGGTGGTAAAGAAATTTACATCTTAAATCCAGACGAGGGCTCACAGCCTGGCATGCGAGTGATGTAATCACCCTATTACTTGTATACAAATAAAGGCAGGCTTCTATCTAGAAGCCTGCCTTTATTTTTGCTCAGATCAAACCTTCGCGCCAAATTTCATTATCGAAAATTAACCAAGCCGCGACCAGATACAAACAGCCGCCGTAAAACCGATTCAACCATTTATTATAATTTGGGTCATTCGACACTCGCGCCAACAAATCACCAGCTTTAATCCACACCAAATGCACCGAAATGTTGAGTATCGCAAGCCATAACACCAGAATTAAATTGCCCAACGCGCCGAAGGTATCATTTGCTTACCCACTAAAAAGCGTAAACATAATAAAGATTAATACCCATCCTTTGCGATTCAATATTTACACAACTAGGGCCTGTTGACCTTTGCTGTTTGATTTTCGTTCTCCTGAGTGTGTTTTGATCGCGACGCTCGACTTGCCGCCTAGTAATCTAAGCAAAAGTTGAGCAACAATGAACAAAGCGCACTCAGGGGAACCCAAAGGGCAGCGCTTGATTGGCATTTCTACTGTGTTATCGCCTAACTTACATAGAATAACTATGCTACGCAGGCTCTACCTTGTACAAATACCAATCAAACTGCTGCAAAAACAAACTTGAAAGATCAACAGGCCCTAATCTAATCGCTTTTTAAAGCGCATCGTCGCAATCATAAAGCCAATCACACTAAAGGCGACCAAACAGAGTAAATCAAAATACAAATCGCTAAAGTGCGCGCCTCGAAGAACTACAGCTCGGATCGACCTTACATAATGTGTGGCAGGTAAGATCTCTGCAAGGTATTGCGCCGCTCTTGGCATCGCGGCAAATGGGAACATAAACCCTGATAGCAATATTGCAGGCAGTAACACAAAGACCGTCATTTGCATTGCTTGCAATTGGTTTTTGGCTTTAGTGGAGATCAGCAGTCCCAAGGTAAGGCTCGCGGTGATAAACAACAACGTCACGATAAGTAGACTTGGCATATCAAAATTGAGCGGTACATCAAATAGCCAATGTCCTAAAAATAGTATTATCGCCATTTGAATAAAGCCAACAAGAATGTAAGGTAGAATTTTACCTAACATTAGTTCGGTTGGCCGAACCGGTGTGGTGATAAGAAATTCCATATTACCCTGCTCACGCTCTCTAACCAGCGCTGATGAGGTAAATAGGATCATCGTCATCGTTAATATAATAGCAATCAAACCGGGAATAATATTAACCGACGAGCGTTTCTCTGGGTTAAAGTAATTTTGCAGCGCAAAAGCTGGATCTGGCAGTGCAGGCATAGGTAACCTTTTGATGCTAATAGGCAACTTACTGAGCCCTGCCACGGCACCACTTAATAACGGATCGGAACCATCAATCAACCACTGCGCAACGCTATGTTGCGCTGTACTATTACCCACTTTATAGCCACTTAGTTGATAATCACGATTGAGCTGCCGACGCACAAAATCAGCAGGAATAATCAACACGGTATTCACCTTTCCTCTGGTAATGGCCTGCTCAGCCGCCGCAATTGAATCGTAATAGCCGATAAAGTCAACAACTTGAGTATTGGCTGCGGTTTGGATCAACTGTCTGGATTGATAAGTCTGACTAAAATCAACAATACCTGCGGAAACATGTCTCACATCAGTATTAATTGCATAACCAAATAGCAACAGCTGCGCCAATGGCAACATCACAATCATCGCAAAGGTAATACGGTCGCGTGCCAGCTGCATAAACTCTTTACTGACGATGGCATTTAACCTACGCAAGCTCAGCATAGCCCCTCCCTGTGCTCGTTACAAACACATCCTCGAGGTTAGCGCGAGTGAAATCCACTTCGTAACCACCTCCAGATTCAGCTCGCAATAATGCCAGAGGTTGTGATTCTTTTTTGTTTATCAACACCCTAAGGCGAGCACCTATTTGGGAGACGGAAATCACACTCGGTAATGAAGCTAAACGTGTTTTTAATGCCGCGACGTCGTCACCCACAACTTCGCACACCGAAACCTTTAACTGTTCCATCAGCGCGATGGGACTATCATCCGCACGCTTTACACCTTGCTCTAAGATAGCAAGCCGGTGACAACGCTCTGCCTCGTCCATATAATGGGTAGACACTAAAATGGTCGTGCCCTGCGCACTTAAACTAAATAACTGCTCCCAAAATGCGCGTCGATTTTCGGGGTCAACCGCTGACGTCGGTTCATCTAAAAAGAGCAACTCTGGTTTATGAATAACTGCGGCAGCAAGTGCAAGGCGCTGTTTTTGTCCACCACTCAACGCACCGGACTGCACCGATTTTTTATCTTCTAATTGGTATTCCTGTAGCAGCTCAGCCACTCTATGCTTAACATCATTGCGTGATAAGCCATAAATTTTCGCCACAAACTCGAGATTCTCCAGCACACTTAGCGACTCATATAGGGAGAATTTTTGCGTCATGTAGCCTAATCGATTACGCAAGCTTTCACCATGTGCCTGGACATCCTTTCCCATAATACTGACATGACCTGTGGTTGGTGTTAACAGTCCAGTCAACATCCGGATTGTGGTTGATTTTCCGCAGCCATTTGGCCCTAGAAAACCGTAGATTTCCCCCTGTTTTACGGTAAGACCTAGGTCAGAAACTGCCCAATAGTTGTTAAATTTCTTACCCAAACCTTCACTTTGGATCACGATTTCCTTAGTCATTTTGCAGTTCCACCCATACCGGCGTGCCTGAAGGGACAGTCACTTTATCAGTGAGCACCACTTCCACCACATACATCAAACGTGCTCTTTCCTCTTGTGAAAGTGCAAAATAAGGCGTGAAGCTCGCGCTTTGGCTAATGTAGCTGACGGCGCCTTGTAGACTTTTATCACTGCCATCGAAATGCACGTTTAGCACACTTCCCAAAGAGACTTTAGCAAGCTGGGTTTGCGGTAGATAAAGCCGTGCGAATGTTTTGTCGTCAGCAGCCAGCAAAATAATCGGTGCACCTTTAACCGGACGCTCACCAACAAGCCAAGGTAAATCTTCGACAATGCCGGAAGTGGGTGCTTTAAGGGTAAGCTCAGCGAGCTGTTTGTTGGCAATAATTAGCTGTGTTTGTGCTTCTGCAATTGCGATTTTTGCTTGCTCAATTGTCTCCTCTCTCGTACCATTTTCAAGCTCATTCAGACGTTCTTGGGCCTCTTGCAAAATACCAAGTGTCGACTCAACATTGGCAGAGGCGGTATCCACCCTATCTTGAGAGGTCAACTTGTCTTTGATTAACTGCCTCTGTCGAACAAGTTGCCGCTGAGCTTCTTCCCAAGCGGCTTGGGCTGCATGCACCCTTGCTTTGGCTTGTTTGACTTGCTCAACTCGGGTGCCTGAGAGTAACAATCGATATTGCGCTTGCAAGCGCGCGATTTGCTGTTCAATGGCATTAACCTGTTGTTGCTGCACCACGTCATCGATTTTCGCCAGTGGCTGTCCTTTTACCACTTTATCGCCGCGCTCTACCAGCAACTCAACTAATAACTCTCCGGTTGGGCTGCTGATCTGCACCTGAGGTCGTTCGATAATGCCGAAGATTTTACGCTCGGGTTTAGAGCAACCAACCAAAAGCGTCAGTAACACAAAACTAATGATGTAAAACGGTGTTTTCATGATGTTTTCCGTTCAATATGCTGGGATAGAAACACGTTAAAAATAGCTTGCTGATGTTTGCCAAGGGTGCGCCACAGCTCAGTATCCGAGTTTTCGATACCAAGTAGCGGCTGCATCACTGGTGGCACCAAAAAAGGAAATGCCGACAAGCCAAGGCAGGTTAAAAGTAACCATTCAGCTCGAATGGGCTCTACAGGCGAAAGCGTTTGAAAGGTCGAATTTAAGGTACTGACACCGTTCTCTACATGCTCAAAGAAAATCTTTTTTATGATTTCATGCTCTTTAGAGTGTGTATCATGTAGTGCCATAAAAATGATCTTAGGTAGCGTTGGGTATTGGCTCATCACCTGAAAGTAGCGCTCTATAAACTGAGTTAAAATGAGCGGTGAGAGTTCGCGTAACTGTGATTTTTTAATCCCTTCAAGCAAGCTCAGTAGAGGTGCTGCAACTTCGCGAAATACCGCTTCAAACAGTCCCGCTTTATCGCCGAAGTAGTACTTAATCAAAGCAATGTTAACCTCTGCAAGGTCCGCAATTGCTCTGGTCGTGACTCGATTATATCCGCGGTTAATAAACAAACATTTACCAGCGGTGATTAGCTTTTCTCTCGGGGTAACAGCGGCTTCCGTTAGCTTATTTGTCATGTTTCAGCTCCATTAATCACTTGATTAATATACTAGGACAAATGCGCAAGCTTCACGACAGCTTTCGTTAATCAAAAAAGAGGAAATGATTAATCACTAATCTACATCAAGCTTTCATTGGTTATCTGACCTTTTCGTGGACAGGCACACAAATTGAGTAAATTATGACGTGATTACAAGTCCATTATCGTGGATAGTCACTTAATAGTTGATATTCAAATAGCGAAGTAAACACAGCAAAAAGCCGAATTTCATCGGCTTTTGAAATGCTAAAAATTGCTTCACTTAGCCAGAGAGTTTTGGCGATAACTCTGCTCTCGTGCCCTTCTATCACGCTGGTACCTAGCTCCTGTAGGCAAGGCGCATTTACACACCAATAGCTGGGCAGTTAGCGCTAAAACTGGTTGCTAGAAAGGCATTAATTATCTGAAGTTCAGATTAACTTAGTGCAGTTTCATTTTTGGCCGTACCACTCTTAGCACCTTTTCGCTTATCCATAGTGCAAAGGTTTTTGCGATACCATGAATTGCGCGCTGATGCATTCTATACAGTGAGATATACATGAATCGCGCTATCTTGCCTTCAATAAAAAAGCTATTGCTGGTTAGGTTTCCCATTAAACTACCAACGGTGCTGTAACGAGATAAATTCACTAAAGAGCCGTGGTCACTATAGATAAACTCTTGTAAAGGTAGATTTTTTAGTGTCGCGATTAGATTTTTCTCTACACATTGCGCCATTTGATGGGCCGACTGAGCACGCGGCGGCACTTGAGTGCTATCCGCTTGGGTAAACGCGCAGCAATCACCGATGACATAAATATGCTCATCTACACTGCTTTGTAAGTATTGATTTACCTTAATTTGATTATTGCGAGTAAGCTCAAACAGCCCAATCTCTTTAATAAAGTCAGGTGCTTTTACCCCCGCAGCCCACACCTTGATGTCTGCCTTTAGCTGTTCATCTTCTTTAGTAATAAAACTGTCTTCGGTTGCCTGCTTTACTTGGGTGCCTTCTCGCACCGTGACACCTAGCTTCACAAGCTCCCGTTTAGCTGAATTAGCAATACGCTCAGGTAGTGCTGGTAATATTCGAGGACCTGCTTCTATTAAATCAATACGAAGGCGTTTGGCCGTCATTTTACTCAGCCCGTACATTTTCAACATGTCTGATACATGATACAGCTCGGCAGAAAGCTCAACGCCAGTAGCACCACCACCAACAATGCCAATGGTTAACGAGTGCTTTGGATCGTCGTCTTGGTGTAAGCGTGTAAAGTTATCGAGGAGTGCATGCTGAAATCGCTCAGCTTGCTGATTTGAATCGAGAAAGAAGCAATGATCCTTGACCCCAGGCGTATTAAAATCATTGCTAATACTACCAATGGCAAGCACTAAATAATCATAGCTGACTTGTCGCTCTGGGAGGATACGATGACCGAGTTCATCTCTTAGCTCGCTCAGCGTGATGGTGTTATTGCTTGAGTCTACGTGGCTAAAACTGCCGAGTTGAAATTGATAATAATGCTTTGCTGCATGAGCAGAATAAACCACTCCATCTAAGTCAGCGTCAATAGACCCTGTCGCGACTTCATGAAGCAGCGGTTTCCAAATATGGCTGCGATTTTTATCAATTAATAAGATTTCTGCTTGGCGTTTTTTTCCGAGTTTATGTCCTAATTGTGTTGCCAGCTCTAAGCCACCAGCACCACCACCGACTATCACGATTTTAGGAAGTTGCGTATTCATCATGTTGCCCTTAAAAGTATAATACTTAAGTACTCTAGGGTCTTCGAAAAGCACTTAGGTATTTCAAATCCATCATGAAATACCTTGTCTGGCAACGCCTTCAATTATGCGCTTTTTTAGTCCATTTGTCAGTAATACTTAGTCACTACATAGTGCTAGTCGTTATATAGCGTTGACTCGCAAACCTCACTTTTTCCATGACATTCCACGCCCGAAGCTCCCCTCCTTAAACTGTATCGAACAATAAATTAAACACTGTAAGACCTTGTAATAGAAATGAAGCAATAATATAAATATATTATTAACAATAAACACAACTGGCAACAATAATGATGTATCAATAACATAACGACAAGGATCTGAATAATGACTACACCCAACCTAGGTAGAATTGCGGTAAATAAAACAACGTTACTAATGCTGAGAAAAAAAAGCCCTAAGTAGAGAGAAGCTTGCTGAAAACTGTACAAACCAACGCTTCCCAGTATCGGTTTCCACAATAAAACGAGCAGAATCTGGTAATCGAGTACTCTGCAGAACTATTCAAAATTTAGCAAAGTATTTCCAAGTCAGTATTGATACATTAATCGATCAAGCAGAATCTCCTTTATGGCTATATAGCTATTTGTTAAAAGACGAGCCCACTCCATTATATGGAAGAGAATGGGAGCTTAATCAATTACATATCATTTTTAGTAGAGCGGTGGCGTTACCTTGCGCTCAAACCATCTTACTACAAGGTATGACAGGAATAGGTAAAAGCGCGTTACTCAATGCCTTTATTTGCCACTTAAAAAGAGCGGAGAAAAACTACCTCCTATTTAGCACCAACTCCTGTTTAAATCACAACAGTCCTCACTTTTTTGTTGCCAATTTTGTTCGCTCATTATTGCTTGTTAAGGCACATACTGAAGTAGAGATAGGCCATCAAATAGACCTCGTTTCTAGCACACCGCTGAGCGCAATTCGTATGCGTCAATGGGCGGACTTGTCTTTAAGCCTTGCGCACACGCAGACGCTTCGTCAATTTTCAGACGAGCGCTTAAGGTTGGTTGATAAAACGGTTGTCAGTGATCTACTGGAATATCTCAATCACAAAAAAGTGCAAGCGATCTTGATAGACGATGCACACACTCTAAGCGAGCAAAGCCGATACTTTTTGAGCATACTTACGCAAGTCCAATGTCATTTTGGTATTTTGTTTCTCCTGTCTGCCCAGAAAAAAAATGCTTTTACTCATCCTCCCAAATGGCTCTCCTCTGCACATATTATCTATCTAAAGCCACTAGATATCAGTTCGATGCAGCAATTAGCACATCACACATTATTGAGCCGAGATATGCTTCCGTGCAAACATCAACATAGAACCGCTATTGCCTTAAAGCGGGCATGTGGTAACCCATTATTTTTAATTCAACTACTTTGTGTCACCCATCCCCAATCAGAACTTCCTGAAACCCTACAGCAACTCACTCAACACTACCTCAACTCGATGCCATGTGAAGTTGTAAATACCCTTAAGTTTGCAGCGCGAATTGGACAACACTTCGATACGAAACAACTTCACCAATTTAATGAACATAAAAAAATCCGTGCTCCCTTGTGTGTGTTACACAAAATGTTGAGCAGTGGATTGATAACCCAAGACGCTGAACACTACAGTTTTGTGCACCCTCTCGTATGGGAATCTCTGAGAAGTCACGCAAACGACTTAGAACTGGATTGGTATAAACACCATCAATCTAATACACAAAACCAAGTGACCCGTATCTGAGCCAATATCTGAGTCGAAATATCCATATCGTTTCCTTAGCCCCATAACATGCCATTCAAATGAACCTCGAATGTGCATGTTTTCTGCAACATGAGAAATAAGGAAACACCATGTCCACACTCGTAAAACTAACACCGTCAGCACAACCTTGGATTGGCAGTAGTGATGTACTTTTCAAACTAAAGCAGCAAATTCAGCATTTAGCACAATGTGATTTACCCATACATATTGTTGGTCAACCCGGTTCTGGGAAACATTTAGCCGCTTGCCATATTCATGAGCTGAGTAAATCGCATTCTGAAGATATGATTGTATCGTGTGTAAACCATTGGCAAGGTCAATGCGCAGCAACCCTATTAGAAGAGCTTGTCAACCGAGCTCAAAGCGGTACCATTTACCTCAAAAATGTCGACGCACTGACCCAAGTGCAGGCCGAGTCAATCAAAGACTACTGGCTCACCCTTTCCCCGCAGTCTCCCGCGCCACGATTAATCACCTCAACTAGCGCGGAAAAACAAACCTCTGCAGACACACACATGCAGTCCAACTCCTTTTTGAGTTGGTTGCATTATCATTGTCTTGAGCTACCCATACCTCCTCTTTACAACCGTAAAGAAGACATCATTGCCCTAATAAACCACTACAAACATACTTGTAAACATCTCGCCAAACTGCAATTTCAAGGACCTGCGCTAGAAGTCTTAACCAGTTATGATTGGCCACATAACGTAAAACAGCTCAAACGTTGTTTAGACAAACTGACGTTCTTATGTGAGCAACCAGAAATCACTAAACAGACTCTGTTGACTCTATTCCCCGCAATGGAAAATAAACCTTCACCAACTACGGGTAATCTTATCCCACTAAAACAAGCTGAATGCGATTTTACCCAAGCTATGCAAACACTGATATCCTGCGATGATGAGCACAGTTACACCCCTTCAGATAGTCGTGAGGGGGTCGACTTTACTCCGTTATCACCGCTTAGGCCTGTCAACAAACCTCATCCTGCTTTAGCAAGAGCGCTGCAATATATTGATGACAATTTTAAGAAGCCACTGAGCCTAAGCGAGGTTGCCAATTATGCGTGCGTCAGCCCTTCTCATCTCTCGTTCTTATTCAAACGTTATGTTGGACAGTCATTTAAACAAACTTTGCTACGAATAAGGATCAAGACAGCAATGACGCTTTTGCGTGAAGACCCTTATAGTCAAGTGACTGAAGTATGTGACGATGTCGGCTTCTCCGATCTGAGCTTTTTTGTTAGAAAGTTTAAGTCCGTCGTTGGCGTCAGTCCTGGTGCCTACCGAGATCACCGTACAAAACACTGAATAACGGTACAACCGTATGCTGAATGCACCTCTCGTGTTCAGCACTTAGTTAGCTGTAGCAACGGTTAGAATATTTCTTAGTGACCAGATTCAATTTTTGGTATTTCACCTCTGGTGATTCAGATAAATCTACCAAGTAGTTCCTGAGTTATACCAACAATTATGCGAAGTACTGCCAATTCTAACCCTACTGCGTTTTCTATACTAACCTCAGTGTTTAGGAGCTCCATCTAGCTTGTTAGACCTAAGCACCACTCATATTTTTTTTCGTCAAACTTAAAGCTAAAAAGGTGGAATTATGGCATTTCCAACAGCAGTAAACGATCAAATTACCGACTCAGTCACTCAGGCAAACGTAAAGGTATTAGGCGACGCTCCAGCGATGTCTATGGGTAACTTATTTCAAGCTACCTCTCAGGCATTAGCTAACGCGGCACACAATGCGACATCAGCTCAACAACAAGCTGCAATGACAGCGCAAGCGGCAACAACGATGGGGGTGACTACTTTATACTCTATTGACACCGCAACCACAGGTATTGCAACAAAAAGTATTCTTCAACCTCAGAAACAGCCGGTTGCTGGATTAGGTTAATTCTCGGCTCCCCGATACTTGTTCAACATCGCGCACAGCAGCGACTCAACGAAGACGCTTATCTGGGAATGTGAGATACCTACAAACACAGCTAACGATATTTAGGCTGAACTTGTTAACGACAATAAGGATAACACTATGGCTTTTCCAACCGCTGTAAATAGTCAAATTACAGACTCTGTTACACAAGCCAATGTACAGGTGCTAGGCGATGCGCCTTCTATCGCTATGGGAAACCTCTTTCAGGCAACTTCTCAGGCATTGGCGAACGCGGCTCACAACGCAACGGCCGCACAACAACAGGCAAATATTACTGCGCAAGCAGTAACAACAATGGGCGTAAATTTACTTTACTCCATTGACACTGCAACGACTGGCATCGCGACAAGTAAGATTTTTGCATAACGTACTCGGTTCAGTCACAAACTAACGGGCTTTAACGCCTAGATATTTAATACTTTAAAAGGAAGATAGTTATGGCATTTCCAACAGCTGTAAACAGTCAGATCACTGACTCAGTCTCACAAGTGAATACGAAAGTACTCGGTGACGCACCTGCTGTAGCAACTGGTAACTTTATGATTGCTACAAGCCAAGCACTCTCAAACGCTGCACACAATGCAACAACTGGACAGCAAAATAACAATGTGACAGCTCAAGCCGCATTGGTGCAAGGCGTAGATACCCTAATGAGTATCAATACGGCAACTACGGCGGAAGGCATCACTAAAGTCTACCGTTAAGTGCTAAGTCGTACTGATGGATCCAACATCAGTACGACTTTACTCACAAAGACTTAAGTGCTGCTCAATTGGAGAAATACCATGTTACCCCTTGTCGAAGCACACACTTTTTCGCTCGGTGTAGCCGCCATCACGATGGGAAACTCTATCTCTTTATTGATGGAGAACGCCGTGCAGAACGAAGCTCGAGGTCAGATGATATCCAGTGCAAGTGTAGCACAGTGCTGTGCACTCATTATCAGCTCTGGCGTAGCTTCCGTTAAACCAGGATAAGAAAGGAATTAGCAAAATGAGTACAGTAAACGACCAAATCTCTGATTCAGTGAATCAAGTTAATACCCTATTGACGGGCTCTGCTCCAATGCAATCTATGGGCATGCTCAATATTGCAGCAACCGAAACTATGGGGATGTCGATGTATAACGCCGTCACAGCACAGCAAAACGCGCAAACTTCGGCCTCTGCTGCTGCGGCAGCGAGCTGTGCAAAAATGCTACAGCAGTCACCGCCTAAACCAGAAAAGCCCAAAGCGCCTGAAGAACAACTGGATCTAAGCAAAATTGAAGAGGTAGTACAAAAACTCCTGCATCAATACCTCGACCCTGATAGCAAAAAAAGCACCTAGAGGTAAACCCAACATAACTTAAATTAACTGAGGCAAAGCATATGAATGAGTTAACAAATGTCGGGCCATCAACACAAGCGACGCTTGATATCATCAAAAATGCCAGCTTAAGCGGCGAGCTAAATAAACTCTCTGGTGCCGGTAAGGCTTATCAGTCAGTTTCTCAATCAACGGCAATTGCAATTCAAGATGCAACCGACAACCTAAGAAATATCAATACCATGGCGACTACCGCAATGGGGGTTGCGATTTCACAAATGCTGGCGACTGGTAAGGTCGAAGAATACAACAGTATCATCGAAGCGGCTAACAAGATGGTTGAAAACGGTACGAAAAACTTTGGCGATGTCGGTAGTTCTGCCAGTGATCTACTCAATAACTTTCCAAGTGGTGGAAGCTAATGGGGGCTCACGTCACTGACGCTAGCACGGGAGGCAAGCATGACGATCGTAGTGAATAACATAGAAATTGAGCAGTTGGCGCAATTTTCCGACAAAACGCAAACCTTGATCCAATTTTTAAATCAGGGAAAAGAGAGTGTCAACGCCCTCATACAACAGAGCGAGATAATGCGCTTTTCGTCAGAAGCGCAATTTATCGAGCAGCTTTACTTGGGATTGATGAATTCAACGTTGATCTACTTACATCATATTCCCATTTCAATCGATGTGAAAAAACTACTCGAGTTGACTACTAATGATCTCAGAGACCTCGCGACCTTGAGCAATCGAGACTCTGAAAAAGGCAAAGCAATTTTAGCTGATCTATTAACCAAATATCATCTGTTAGATAGTACGATTCTGAACAAAATTGCACTATTTTATCGCCGTTATAACTTGAGTTACCATGCTCTGGGTTGGAGCGCCTCATTTAAGGATCAACTCAACTTATACCATGTTATTTGTTATTGTGAGCGTTGCTATGAACTATCAAATCAAACCGTTATCCCAGCTTGCCAATGGGCAACTCAGCAGGCACAAAATCTAAGTGAATTTGCTCGATATTTATGTATTTACCTTGAGTGGAAAAAGCGCTCACTAAGTCCTATTAGTGCGCTAAATGACGCAATTACTAACCTCTCTCCGGTGGTTAATGCCAACTTAGATTCTCCTGTGGTCACCTACGAACTTCAAGCTATTGATCTACACAATGCGATTAAGCAATGGCATGAAAGTGGAAAATATCTGGGCTTTAGCAGTTTCAGCGCAGGCTTGCTTAATATCGTGCTTAACATAGACCTAGGTAAGGGCGATTTAGTGCAAGCTGCAAATGACTATCTTGAAACGCTTCAACATACGCTAATCAACTCATTAGCGAAAGACAGCTATATCTGTCAGGCCGGCCAGTGCCGGCACTATTTATATGACCTATATCACAGCGAAGCGTTGCTTGATGTTGATAGCCAAGGGTGTCTGAGTGTGCAAAATCACTGGCCGCTGGTTGCATAATAAGAGGACTGAACAATGAATACCAAAAATCAAAAGGTTACAGCGCTTGGTGAACTCTCTCAAGCCGTTATGCCGAAACAAATGAATAGCATTTTAGCCGACATTGATACCATGCTTAACCGCGCACAACACACTATAGATATGTCATTACAGCAATCTTCACAGCTAATTGAACAGTCTCGTCAACATCTCGCCAGCATTCATAATGCGCTCGAGAGTGAGACTCAAATAAACCAATCTGACGCTCACGAAACGCCCTACCAAGATACATTACTGCAAGCGCAAGTAACACAATTAGAGGACCAGCAAGCACAGATAGAGCAAGTATATACGGAGCAGGAAGTCGCAGCTCGCCAAAGTGCTGAGGCCGCACAACAAGCGATGGAAGAAACGCTAAAAAACATGGAAAAGCAGCTAATGCATCAAAATCAAGTCTTTCAACATGATGTAATGCAGCGCAGTGCTGACACGCAAGGCGAATAAAACAAGTTGCAGGGAGCCTGACCACAATGATCCAGATAGATTGTAAACCTATAGCCTGGTTACCAGACGAAGACGTAAAAATTGCAGCAGCAAATAAACAGATGCAAGCACTCATGGCGCGCCTGGTAGACGCACCTAAATATCATACGCTGACAATTGAAGATAGAAAGCAGCTAGTAAGCGAGGGCTACGCTCCTGACTTAGTAGATAACCTCGTATTTATCACGCTCAGGCTGACAGGCTTAACAGAAGACTTGGTTAATGTGGGGTTTAACTATGCCGCTTTTGATACAGCGCTATTTGCATCCGATCATTTGAAAGCTCACTTGCAACAACTCAGTAATGGCTGCTGTGCCTATTGCGAAAGCTATTTATTAGCGACAAACTCCGGCGAAGTTGGCCACTTCAGGCCTGTTGAGTTACTGGAAAGACCGGTTTCAACACATTTAGACGTAGTGGCGACCTGCTCGCCGTACTTTTCATTGGCATATGATCAAAACAACCTACTTTTTGTCTGTAATGCTTGTCACGAGCAATATAAAGGTGGTCAATTTCCACTTGTTGGCGAACGTGCGCCACTGATTAATATCGACCAAGAGCAGCCCTTACTAGTCTGCCCTTACCTAGAAGACCCAAGACAATTTGTCCGCTTTGACCCTCAATCAGGTCGAGCCTATGCCTTTGATGTTTTGTCTACTTTTTTGATGGACAGCAAATCTATCAGTCAAAATGAAGCCGAGCAGCTTGTTTGGTCACAGCCCGAATTACTTCAAGAGTCACACGACTTGATGGAATCGCCTGCGTTTACGAGATGGCTTCAGTCATTAGACAAGGATAGCGCAATACAATTAACCAAAGGTCAAACTACGATTGAAATACTTGGTTTAAACCGCCCAGAGCTGGTTATTTCACGTCTGAACGCAATTGGCCAATTACATTTTGCTTATGAACGCTTTAAGTTAAGTAAAAATGACGATTTGCCAGCCTTTATTGACTCGCTCCCGCTTTTGCAATACCGAAGTTTGGCTATAGATGCACTACACACTTGGTATAATCAACAGAGTCCTCAAGCAACCGCAGACAATACCACGACTCCTCAAAACCAGCCATCCAGTTTGCCATTTCCAAACTGGTTTCGAGCGTCATTACGCTATTGCGTGGAAGAGTCTAACCTTGCGGATAACCACAAACGAAACTTAGTTTTCCTTTCCGCCAACGATAGACTCTACGGTCAAAAGGCCAAAGAAAGATGTGTATTTCTGCCAGTAAACTGGAAACAGGACAAGCATAAGCTCATCAAAGTGCGCTCCCAACGCAATATTTGGGAAACTTCTTTATCTGAACTAGCTGACTCGCGGCCGCTAGAGCTCATCAATTTGTTTACTCATAACGATGTTTGGGTTGAAGGCCCATTCGAAGCACTGCACAGTGCATAAACTAACCATTAGTAAGGATATTCCATCATGACCACTCAAAATGAACAATCGGTTCTCAGTGCAGAACAACAAGCAATGCAAGCAGTATCACAAGCTGATGTCGCCACGGCAGCTCAGTCCACAGGCCATGCTACGGCAACGCCTTCTGAGGCTGAAAATGTCGCTAACAACGCCGTCGTCGCAGCAGATCAGAGTGTCTATCAGCAAGCGTTTGATGCACCTGCCACCTCAACCCCAGATGAAGCAGAGCAACAAGCAACCCGAGCAGTTGAAGCTACTGAATAAATGTCACAAATACCCGGCTCAGTCGGGTATTTTTCATGAATACCTCCTTTCAGTTTGCAGTAACCTTACGAATAAATACCAACGACTCCAGACTTTTTACCAATCGTTACCGCTATACCATGCCTATAGTAAAAGTATCCAGCAAGCACGAAACAACACGATGACATTTTATCAACTCACGACCAAACAGCGCCACATTACCGGAACGGTAAGGCAGAACCCCGCACGTCAGCGAGGAGCAAAAAACGTTCCTCTTCAGAGCTGCGCTTTACCAATACGCCTCAGACGTGGCATGGAAAAACTATCTGGTGTTAATTTGGCCAATGTGCGAGTGCACTACAACTCGTCAAAACCTTCGCAAGTACAAGCTCATGCATATGCTCAGGGTAAGGATATTTACTTGGCCCCAGGTCAAGAGAAACACCTTCCCCACGAGCTTGGTCATGTTGTTCAACAAGCGCTGGGGATAGTAAAGCCCACCACAGAGGTAAATGGCATAGCTGTAAATGACGACCCAACTCTGGAGCAGCAAGCAACGGACTGGGGAAAATTGGCATTATATTTAGGTGAGCAGATGAAAAAATGTAGGGACGATTTTCCGGTAAACATAAAAGTCAGCTCCCTTTCACTCCCAATTTAAAGTAAGGGATTAAAATTGACCTAAACCTATTTATTAAATTAGTGGGTTTATTTTAAATTCCATACTGAAAATAGGTAATTCGGCAAAACTCATTTTCAGAAAATCAGCTGTTATCTGGATTGAAAATTACCTCTCACAATCACAAATGAGAATCGGAGAAATTAGGCTCATGTATGCACAATTGAAAAAATCAAAAGGGCATAACGGTATATTAGATTGCAATTATACCGCCACAGAAAATAGTTCGTTAAAAAAGAGTAAGGAGAATTTAGATGCTAAAGCAGCTGCAGTGATCCAAAAAGTGGGGCTCTATGATTATCTCACTGGTAATCTAACTGAAGATGAGAAAGATGGGCTATATCTCCGTCGCTCAAGTTATAATCCGCTGAATTGGATAGCTCAAAACAAGAACGAAAACTTTGAACAAAATAATCAAGCTTATCACTCTACTTCTGTGCATGGTGCTCAAAACTCGCTACAAAATATCAGAAATAGACATTACGCAAATCCCGGAGGCCCCAGAGGTATGAGTGCAATGATGAACACTCTCACAGGTGCCGTAGGAAATATTAGAAGACAGCAACATAGCAGTCGCTTTGCATCCTCTAGCTGGGAAGCTCATGTAAGAAATGAAGCTAGAGAACAATTCAATACTGCAGCAAATGCAGTTGGTCTTAATGTAGTTTGGAATGATACCCCTCCTCCGTTTCGAGCTGTGATACCAGGTCTTAGCAGCTCAATGTTCTTCATTACCTACTCGAATCCAATCACTGGTAACTACGAAGTTGGCGTGACCTCCAATAGGCCAAACATTGGCGCTGAAAGGCGCTCTCAAGTAACAAATGTTGCTAAGGTAACAATTAACTATTATCAATTACCAGGAAATCGAGTATCTGCATGGATAGGTCAAATGTTCCCAGTCCCAATAGCCACTCGTGCAGATAACACCGGTCCGGTACAAGTTGCAAACTTCCACGGAACGGCTTGGAGCCTATCAGATCTTAGTCCAATAAATGATTGAGTAAAAAGGTCATTTTCAACATCACAGACAGTCGAAAAGGTTGGCGAACACTAGTTAACCTTTTCGACGCTCAGATCGATTCGCCTAGCGTTTTCTAAAACGCTATGTCTAACGGCTTATCATCCAAATATGATCCATTACTGTAGCTGGACTAAGATAATAGTCTGCCAGTAATATTTCTCTCTTATTTTAGTACTCTCATATATAAGGAACAATGATGTCTAAAACCATTACCTACTATAATTCAGGTGCTATTCCTTTGGCCAATGCCGGTGAGCTTCCTTACGATGTAGTAAACTTGGCGTTTTTATCTTCGGCTTCAAACAATCCGTTTAAGCTAATTTTAAGCGGTGCAATTGCTGCTACAGAGACCAGCTTCACAGCCCATACGGTAGAATCGATACAAACCATGCAGCAAAATGGGCAAAGAGTATTGATCTCATTTGGTGGTGGCGATATGGATCACAACGTATATTACTCGTTATCTCAAGATCCAGACAGGCTGGCTGATTCCTTGGCGGACTTTGTTAAAAATAACCATCTGGACGGCATTGATATCGATTATGAAGATAGTGCTGCATTTATCGCGAATGCAAGTTATGACGGCGTACAGTTTCTCGTATCATTAACACGGTCTCTGAGAAAACAACTGCCCTCACCCCGCTACTGTATTTCCCACGCCCCGCAACCTCCTTACCTAGAGCATGGTGGTTACATGGCAGGTTATCTTAAAATAGTCGAACAAGTTGGAGAGGATATTGACTGGTTAAACGTTCAGTTTTACAACAATCCACCTTGGAGCGCATGCCCAGATCAAATCGTTAGTTCCTATATGGACTATATCAAGCTACCGAATATGTCTGCGAAGAAAATTATTGCAGGATTCCCAGTGACAGCACACGACGCAGGCTCTGGATACATGCCGGCAGGGACTATTATTCAAGCGGTTATTGACCCCATTCAAAACACCACTGAGCTAGGTGGTATTATGAACTGGCAGTTTTCAAGTGACGCAAATGGCGATTGGATTAAAACCATCAAAAATGCACTTAAAAACTGAATCTTGCTTCTATTCTTTGGTCGCCTTTGTCGGCCTTTCTTCCTACATTTACCTCAATAAAAGCGATAAAGTAAAATATACCAACCGAAAAATAACTTTTACCAAGTTGGTAAAACCAGCCTCTCTTATAGTTAATTCAACCAATTTATCTATTTGGTTGCTTTCACCCTGAATTAATTAAACGCATTAAGTGAGACGAGATTATGAACGCCAAAAAACCTTTAGGTTCAAAAGACGATCCAAGTTATGTCAGAGTAACGAATATGCCAGATCCTAATCTGGCCTACTCCAGTGTTGCCCACCCAGGTGCAAAAGGCTTTATTTATAACGGTACCATGAAGCCAAGTGTCGCAGACAAATATAAAGGCGAAGGTTATAGCTTTTGTATGCGCAACCTTAACACACAAGACAATGAGTGGGATGTTGCGCTAACGGCTCAAGAAACCGACAGAATAACCGGCACCAATGAAAAGCACGGATACGCGCTGGCATTGATGCCGATGTTTATCCTCAATGTGTCTTCTATCAATAACACCAATAACAATCCTCTTGATATAGCTAACAACGTTCTTGACCTGTTAAATAGCGCCTCCATTCCTATCGGTACGACAGTCTGGCTACAGCTAAAAGACAATGACAATGGTGCTAAATCTGACCAAATACAAGAAATTGAACACTATATATTTCAATCAGGTTATTCAATAGGTATTTTAGGCGATGAGGTGCAGCTACAGCAGCAAACTAACGGCCGTGTACTTGAATCAACTTATACTCCATTTGAAGAATCAAATAGTGGCACCACAATACGCACAATTATGATTGGCGAAAACTCAGGTACTTACCCAATTTACTGGGCACTTCAATGATCTTTATGTAAAGACTGAGCAGGATAGGCAACTCGCCTGCTCTTTTACGTAACCAACCACCTCTTAAATAAAAGAACCTGCAGCAATTAGTCTGTTATACCAACATAATCCCTAAAGTTGCCAATCAGATTCGCAGCCGCACAAACTACACTGTGGAACGCTTATTTAAAAAATAAGGAAGTAAAATGTGGCAATCTAACTTTGAGCCTTTAGCTCAAACTCCTTCCAAAGCGGCTTTAAATGCCAAAGACTTAGAACAAGAGTGCGACTGGCTGCAGCGTGCTATTCAATATCGTGTGTCACATTACTTTGGACAGTCACTCGATAATACTGAGCAAGAATTTCCACTGCCACCTACGCTAGATAACTCAGGCTCTGAATTTGCGGACTTTATTACCCGCAGCAAGCCAAACCTGATTGAAAGATTATTAATTATTCTAGCATTTGTTCCGGTTATCAATGCCCCTTTACTCGACATTTTCCTGTCAATCAACGAACAAACAAACCGCCCTTTTAGTGAGTTTGGTATACAAGAATCTCAAGGGCTGATATTCACAACGGGGATCACAGCGGCATTCATTCTTGACGGAAATAATCTCAACACGGAGTTTGATGTCCTTCAAACGATCCATTCAAGCCAATTATTTAACCTTATGATGGACAGTCATCGAGAATCTGAGGGTATATCACGATTAAACATCCCCTTGGTTCTTAAACCCGAGTTTATACAAATGTTCACGACTGCAGAGCCATACCGGCCAGAAACAAGTCATCAGTTTCCTGCAACCCAAGTAAACACAGTACTTGAATGGGATGATGTAAAGCTACCAGATACCACTCGTCATCAGCTAAACGAAATTATTACTTGGGTTCAATATGGCAAGACACTACAAACGCAATGGAAAATTGGTAAACAACTCCGCCCCGGTTACCGAGCACTGTTTTACGGCCCTCCCGGAACAGGAAAAACCCTAACGGCGAGCGTACTTGGAAAAATACTAGATAAATTAGTCTATAAAGTCGATTTATCGCTGATCACCTCAAAGTATATTGGAGAAACAGAGAAAAACCTTGAACAGCTGTTTAGCCTTGCAGAGCATCGTGACTGGATCCTTTTCTTTGACGAAGCGGACGCGCTTTTCACTAAGCGCTTAAAAACCAGCTCTTCTAACGATCAGTTTGCTAATCAAAATGTCGCCTATCTGCTGCAGCGTATTGAAAGCTTTAGCGGTGTGGTGATCTTAGCGTCAAACTATAAAGATAATATCGACGACGCGTTTTTTCGCCGATTTGAATCGATTGTCCAGTTTCAGGCACCAAAGGCTGCACAGCGACTAGAAATTTGGCAAAGCGGACTTTGCCACCAATCTCGCCTATCAAGCAATATATGTTTAAACAAACTTGCAGAGCAATATCCACTGAGTGGAGCCGATATTATCAATGTATTACGCTTTGTATCATTAAGATTACTCAGCGAAGCACGCACAGAAATAACCATGACGGATATACGTGAGGGCATAAGTCGACTTTCTAACCACCAAACTCAACTTAGGTGGTGATCTCATCACACTCACACCTTTACTTTTTCATAGACTGGTTAAACTCACAATTTGCAAACATCATAACTTCTACCAAGTTGGTAAAAGCGGCCCGCGATATAGTTAAAAATGCCAACTCAGTTGGAAATGTCAATTTATGCCCACTTTATCAATACGGTTTAGTCAGCAGGTGACTTAGCTAAGAGGCAAGTTCGCAGTGAATCAAAAGCTGACAACGAGTAAAGCATTCCTTAGCTGATAAACGGGTTGTAATTTAAACCTGTTTGATGGACAGGCATAGCTAATGACTAACCCCATTGCGAGAAAAGTATGGAGCTCTCATGATGGGGTTATTTTTACACCGTCAGTACTCCCTTAGCTCAGTTGTACAGCCGCAATGCGTAAAAACCACCAAACACTGTTAAATATTACGCATTTTAAAGTCGTCCAATCTACCATAAAAACAATTAGTTAAACCAAAACATCTGTGACGGAGCGGGCTACATTATCCTTTAGTTATTAACGCTAAAAAGCAACTAACCATTAAGGAAAAAATCATGGCATTTCCAACTTCTGTAAACGACCAAATCACTGACTCAGTCACCCAAGCAAACGTAAAAGTACTAGGTGATGCTCCAGCAATGTCAATGGGTAACTTGTTCCAAGCAACTTCACAAGCGCTTGCAAACGCAGCTCATAATGCAACCACAGCTCAGCAGCAGATGGCTGTTACAGCTCAAGCTGCCACCACTATGGGTGTTACAACCCTCTATTCGATAGACACCGCAACTACAGGTATTGCAACGAAGAAGATCCTTGCAAGTAGTTAACACCAAAGTGAAGTGCTGTGCTCCATCAGCACTTCTTCATCAAAAAAGAGAATAATATGAGCGAATTACACCCTGAGGTCACCTCAGCAGATCCCGCAATTTGCAGTTCTGAAAACGCTGAAACACAAGATAGCAAAACTTGTGACTCAGACACTCTTGGCATAGCCCCGGTAGAGGCAAACGATGCTAGGCTACCGAGCGTCCCGCAAGACCTTGACTCATCCGAGCAAATGCAAACGCAGGAAATTCAGCATCCTACTTCCGTGCAATGCGCTGCTTTTGACTACATTTATGCAGTGGGGCAAGTAGAAATAGTCTTTCCTAATGAGGGAATAAAAAAGCAATTTTTACAAGCCGCAATGGAGCTCGCAGTCGATGAAAGAGCCTATTACGAAGTTTTCACTAATAAATCATTGCCGATTGGCGATCCTAACAGAGACAAATATCTTTATCTTGCCGAGCAAGTTTCTTGGATTTTAGTCATTCAAAAACAGCTGAGTTACCACTTAACTCCCGCGACAAAAGTCGAGTTAGAAGAGCTAATTGAAGCGCTACAGCCACCTAAAGATACACTGGAGCTAGTGTATACCTGCGTCATTGGCCATTCTTCTAATAACCACGACTCCAATTTAGCTGAGATAGTTTGTCATCAGGTATATCATCAAACATTGTCAGAGCTGCATAATACAATTCAAAAAATTTCCAGTGCGGAAACCAATGCCATTCAAGATGTGATAAAAGCACTAGAAGTCGAACCAAATGCTGGCCGCGATGACTTTGATAGAGCTAAGAATTTTGTTGCATTTCGCTATCCAGATATCTACTTACAAACCCATAAAATGCGTCTTGGGTCTGCAACCGTGCCAAGTGCTTCTCTAACCGACATCACGTTTTCCCAATTTGACGCAGTGTCTGAACATAAGATTGTTGATATTACGCTAACCTATAAAGAAAACGCTTCTGCTAAACATCATTATTACTTTTGTCGTATCGACGTGAGTGGCTTGTATCCTTTTATCAATACAGAAATACAACAATTCCTCCCGCTGCTGAATACGATACCACTGGATTAATGCAAAGGAAGGATATAAATGAAGACCTCAATACACAATGATAAAACAGTGCCAATACAGTTTGCGCCTCATGACAATCATGATACATCTATTTATGCAATTGGTGTTATTCAACCAAGCTTTCCGACCTTAAACCTCGAAAAGCAATATGAAGCTGCTGCGTTGTCTATAAAGGCCAATCCCGAAGAGTTTTATAAAGTGTTCAACTATCGTGTAACCATGGACAGTCAACCTCAGTTGAGTTACAGGCCATTTTTATATTTAGCGCAACAAGCAACATGGGTTCTTACCATAAACCTGGTAGACACTTATATCCTTGAGCCAGATACACCGACACAACTGAATGCACTGATCAATACAACAGAACAACAAAATACTTATGTGGTTATTGGCGAGCTAACAGGCGAACATGCCGCACAGCACTACGATGACATTGCTTTGCCAACCGCCACGGTAAAGCATCTAGTTGCCGTTACCGATATCAAAGTCCCAATACTCAAAGATGGTAAACCAGCCAACCAACAGCTTGAGCTGCCAGCACTTAAACCCACTATCGGGTTAACTAAGAAAGACAGAGCCAGTAACTATTTTTTGAGTCACTTCTATCAAATCGTCGTTGATAGCAACCAACACTTATTGATTGATGATATTCAAGCTATCCAATTACAACACATACACTCTGAACCAATGCGCCACGTTGTTGAGTTCATTCTGTGTAGTGCAGATCGTAGCCGCTATGCCTGTAATATCGACGTAACCAACCACTATCCTTTTGTTTCATCCAGACTAGCGCCATTTGCGAAAAGTATTTAGGGAGGCTTCATGAACCAATCATTATCTACTCAACAAAATTTGCCACTTAGTCAGAGGTTGGCCAACGATGAAACAAACTCAGAACCTTCAACCGTATCCTCAAACTTTGTCTATGCCGTTGGTGTGATAAATGCCCAATTTCCGACCCTTAATCTAGAAAAAGAGCTATATCAAAATAGCTTAATGGGCAATCAAGAAACACAGCTTCCCATGTTGGAGAACGTCAATGATGACATTGCGCTACAAAGGCTCAACAGGAATAAACAACTTAATCACGAGCTGTTTAAAGGCTTAAGTTTAGGTAAAAATCGTTACATAGCGCGCAGCATGAAATGGGTCTTGGATAATCGCTACATTGAGCAACTTTATACTTTACTCATTCCAACAGATGAACTGCTAACTCAATGTATTACTGCACTAGATCGAACAACAAATGGTGAAACCGGACAAGTGGTAATTATCGGCGAAATGCACTCACCAAACACAGTACTAGTTAGTGCAATCATTCCAGTGATGGTACTGCCATTTGGTGAGGTGCTGCACGGCGTCAAGGCAAATAACGATCAGTTTCAAAACCTTGTTACTGAAATAACTTCGCTCAATATATCTAGAGGTAATAGTGACGCAATGCGCGCGTTAAACTATGTACTATATAACAACCCTACGATATACCAACAGTCATTTCACCTTTACTACCAAAGCCGCCAAGATGGTCCTAATCCCAATGGTTATCAGCTGATCAATGTTGACGTCAATGTTAGCAACAGTGGAGATAGAGTTGCTGCAGATGTTATTTTTGTCTATCAAGGGATTAATACTGGCGCGATGCAGTTTTGGCGCAGTCGAGTAGATGTCACTGGTGAATATCCATTTGCCGTGTCGAATTGGGAACAATATTTACCAAGCAACCACAGTTAACACGATAAAAAATGTAGTCTGTCTCAAAACGTTGCCTGTCCACTTATTTTTATTATGATTACAACGATATATTGCAAAGCTACGCAGTTCTTTGCATAAGAACTGCGCGGAACGTTTGGCTATTGCTTTTCTACTTTGCCATCTTTCATCACAAAGATGACGTTTTCCATCACACTAATGTCTTTTAGTGGGTTACCTTTAACCGCGATTATATCAGCAAGTTTTCCCGCCTCAAGTGAGCCCAATTGTGTATTTTGCTTGAGTAACGTCGCTGAGTTAATAGTGGCAGCCTGTAAGGCTTGTAGCTCAGTCATGCCAAATTTCACCATGCGGCTAAACTGCTTACCATTGTCACCGTGAGGATAAACACCAGCGTCAGAGCCAAACACCATATTCACGCCTGCTTTTACCGCTTTTGTAAAACTAGCACGCTGAGTTGCACCCACCTTACGTTCTTTATCCAAGCTTTCAGGCAAAATACCTGCCTTTTCGCCCTCGCCAAGGATATATTCCGTATTGTAGATGTCCATAGAGAAGTACGTGCCTTTGTCTTTGGCTAGCTGAATGGCTTCATCATCAACAAAACTTACATGCTCTACCGAATTCACACCTGCTTTAATTGCAGACTTGATACCATCCGTGCCGTGCGCGTGGGCAGCAACCGTTAAACCGCGTAAGTGTGCTTCGGTCACAATCGCCGTCATTTCCTCTTGGGAATATTGCTGAGCCCCCACTTTAGTGCCTTTAGATAGTACGCCACCCGTTGCACAGAACTTGATTAAGTTAGCGCCATATTTAATATTTTCACGTACCTTTTGCCTTACTGCCCAAGGTCCATCAGCCACCCCTTCTGAAAATACTTTATGCTCATGGGTTAGGAGGTTGTTGTCACAATGGCCGCCAGTGATCCCAAGTGAAGGACCTGCTGCGTTTACACGTGGGCCTGATACGTCACCATCAATAATGGCATCGCGCAGCGCGATGTCAGCATAGCCAGCAGCACCGAGGTTACGAACAGACGTAAAGCCCGCATCTAGTGTGCGCTTAGCGTTTCTAACACCAGTAATTGCCGCACGAGGTGCAGTGCGTTGCAACCTTTTGTAGCCATGAACATGTGCGTCTGAAGTTAGGTGAACATGCATATCAAATAGACCGGGTAATAATGTGTGGCCACTTAGGTCTATCACCTCTGCACCTTTTGGATAGGCTTTACGATTTGATTTTCCGACTGAGATAATTTTATTATCTTCAACGACCACAGTTGCAGGTGAGATAAGCTTGCCTGACACCACATCAATCGCAGAGTCAGCGTTTAAAACATACGTTTGCGCGTACACACTGCTGGAAACAAAGAGTGCCGTGCTCATCCATATTTTTTTATTCATGTTACTTCCTCATTTTTTGCTTGAGTGTAGAAAGAATATGACTTGCAAACAAACTGATCGCGACCAATAACTGTTCCCATTTCAAAAAACTATGTTTTTCTGTCTATTATCACTTTGTTAAACCAGAATAATGCAATGGCGGTTATAAGTGCGATAGCGGCAAATAGCCCCCACATTAACTCTGGTGCCGCCATTTCTTGCACCAACACTTTATAGCTCCAACCAGATAAAAATCCAGCAAACAAGAAGCCCAGCGCCATAGAAACAAAGTAGTATCCCATATACAACGCAGCTTGAGACTGAGGCGCGATACTCGCAACATACTCTTGGCTTTTAGGAGAGGCAAGCATTTCACCAAGCGCGATAAGCAATATGACAGTGACAATGAGCTGACCGCTTAACCAGTCGCTATCGCTAAGTAATGCGATAAACGCAACCGCCATCACCAGTAAGCCAGTGACTAACACATAAAATGGTCTAAATCGCTGACAGAGAAAGCTCACCAAAATTTGTGCGATCACAATCGCTGCAAAGTCTAAATTAATAAGATACTCAGGATTAATTTGACGATATTGTACGAGTTGTTCAGCAAGGGCTTGCGCTTGCTGCTGGGAAAGTGCCTGTCCATTATCGTGAAGCGCATTTAGCGTTTGCATTATCAACTGTATTTGCTCATGTGGGACATTCACTTTGAGGTGAACCCATTCAAGCCTAGTGGTTTCAATAGGTACCGCGCCGCTTTCCTTAAGCTCGTTGAACAGCGTAAAAATGGCAGCAGTTAACTTATCAATATCAACGTGCGCTAAAAACGCGACGCCAGAATCGCCAAACCACGCCAATATATCTCGGGTATCTGCATAATCACGGCTATACACAGGTAAAGTATAAAACAGCTGATTATAAACAGTCCAAAAGCCTGCAAGGATCAGTAAATATAACGCAAATGGCAAGTTACTTACCTTCATTGGTTGTTGCCACCATGCTTTATTTGGCGCTCGATTTATAAGCACTCTGTCCCACACCCAGTTAGCTGCTAGCCATATTGCAATCCAAGTAAACGCTTGACTGTAGTTAGCAAACCCGACTCCTGCTGACATCAAGAGCGCCAGTGCGACAAACAGCGTAAGTGCTAAACGAGTATTACCCAGCACCGACTGTGCGGTTTTTAATACTTGAGTAAAAGATTGCTTGGTTTTAGGTAATGTTTGCGGGTCTTTGTAAAATAACATCAAGGGAATAAAGTTTATGGCAATCCAAACTGCCGACATCATAAATACCGCATCCCAGCTAATGGCGCGCATATACCCCGCAACCAATGGACCTAAGAATCCACCAATATTCACCATGGTATAAAAGATCCCAAATCCAAGGCCACGATTACCATCGTTTGTACTGTGGCTTACGGTGCCAACGACCACAGGTTTAAAGCAAGCAGCACCCAGCGCAACAAAGCTCAGCGCAGCAAAAAACGGCCAAAAACTCTGTGCCTGTCCCAATAAATAATAGCTTGGCGTCATGATCAAAAATGCAAAAAAGAACATCCTTTTATACCCGACGCGATCTCCTAGCGCACCAGTTACAACAGGCAAAAGATATAAAAAGAAGGGAATAATCCCCTGTACGGCGCCACGCTCTATATCAGTAAAGCCAATACCGCCTTGCGACTTCGGTGTTGTCATATAAATTGATGATACGGCGAAGAAGCCATACCAAGCGAGCCGCTCAAATATTTCCATGATATTCGCAATGTAAAAAGTTCGACCAAACCCAGAAGACGACTTTGACCAATTTGCCTCATTGAGATCTGGTTCACCCCACTGCTGCTGATTTTGCATAATGACAATACCTGTTATCTTTGTTATTTTATATTGCATACAATATACACAAATAACAACGAGAGAAAAGTATCATGTCATTATTTTATCTATTCCATACCTTTTATTGGCGAATACCCTCTATCCAAAAGCCCCGGCTAGTATTTGCTCCTCTAATTGCAATACTTGCGTTACTCAGCGGATGTAAAACTACGCGAAGCGATATTATCGCTATACCAAGCCCCGCTGATATGCGCTCGGAAGTAAGCGTTAATGGCCGAGTCAGCACGTTGAAACACATCGATATCCAACATATTGGTAAACAAATTCCGCTCACTTATAGCGATGGAAAAATAGCTAACTCGAGGGGATATGACTGGTGGGTGAGTAAACATTTCGCGTTAAAAAGTGACTTGCCTGAGGACAAAGTAAAACTCTATTTAGAATTACTAGAAATGTCTTATCCTCACTATGTTGAATTGTTTGGTATGGCGCCCGCTGCGATTGATAAAAAGAGAATTGCTGTCGTTTATGGCAGTTCACGCCAACGCACAAAAGAAGCCATGCTGGACGATGGCTTTTTGCGAGGCGTACATAAAACGGCTGGCGGCGAAACCATGTTTTATAACCGTGCAGGGTACAACTTTCCGAGTCATCGCCAGCATCACCAGCGCTACATCGTGATCCATGAAACCATGCATGCGTTTCATATGGCTCTGAACGGTCACTCAACTTGGGCACCTAATTGGATCACTGAGGGGATGGCTGATTCCATTGCAAGCCACGTATATGATCCAAATAAAAAGCAGTTAACTGTGATGGTTTTCGACCGTGCTCCAATGAACTATCTGCACTTGGGTTTACAGCAGTATCACCAAAATGGAAAGCCATCTTTCGAAGCAATCAACGATGATCCATCACTCAAACGCGGACTAAACTTTTTTATCGTGCATTTTTTATTGAGCGATCCTGAGCGATATCAATATTTTAAACGCTTTATCGGCAAATTAATGGACGCAAACCCTCACTCTGAAAACACCTTGCCAACTGCCAATGCACTCTTAAAACAGACCTTCCCCAATTGGCCCCAGCTTGAACAGCAGTTTGCAGCGTTTGTGAGCTCTGCCACGCCAAGTTTTTATATTGTCGATGGGCCTTGGGAGCAAAACGGTGCTGCATATTGGCTCAGAAATACCGAAAGCAAAGCACTTAATCGTCTCGACATTCATCCAAAATTTTCTTCTACACATGCCGTGATGGATTTTCCCGCACCAGATAAAACACCTCTAATCAACTCACTTAATGAGAATAGTGTTGCAGCACTAATCGACTTCGAGCCAGAGCAGATTAAACGTGGGGAAATTGGCGTTGCGTTAATCGCTGACTTAACAAGCCAAAGCTTAGATGCGCGTCTTGGACGCGCTAAAGTTGAAGAAGTTGACTTTAGTAAAGACAACTTACTGCAATTTACCCTTCAAGAAGGAGTAAAGTTAACGATCTCAAGCAATCAAGCATTGTTCCCCGCACAGTCTATCGCACTGCTGCCGCAATTACGCATGGATATCAAGCAGTATCATCAACTTGCGCTCACGCTTTCAAAGCAGGACGATGTGCTAGTTATTAAAATGAAAACACAACAGCATGAGCAACTGGCTAGATTACAATTGAACCAAATCGACATTTCAGCGCTTAGCTTGCAAAAAATCAGTCTTCTTGGCCGAAATAATAATCATAGAATAGCACCCTACTTTGCCGCGCATGATTACTTGATCACGAATGAACAAACCGCTAATCCCTGGCACTTTAAAGGCGCATCATTACTGCGTAGAGCCTTTAACACCTGTGTGAAATATAGCGCTCAGTTAAATGACTGTATGACCCCACTTCGCGAAATATTTAGCAAACAGAAATCAAGGACAGTCACTGAAACTGAGAATAAAATCCTCAATCACTTGATGCAAAGTTGGCAATCAACACTTGGCGACGATGCGCTCTTTACGCTAAGTGGTATCAACACCCAAAGCTATTTTTCTGATGGAATGCACTATCTTTACGTCAACAACCCCAGTAAGCATGCTGTTGCGCTAAGTTACGGTAACTACAAAAAAATTCTAGCTTCAGGTGAACATCGTGTTCTATTGCCAAAGCATACTTTTCAGAACTTAGTGATTAGTTGGAACGGACTAACACAACAAAAGCCTCTTCTAACGTCAGAGAAACCTTTTGATGGGGTAAAAATGGAAGTCACTGTTCGTGACAATATTACCATCACGCTAACCGGTCCCTATTCAGGTGCATCGAGTGGTATATTACGCGTCGATTTTACTCCATTTCAATCATTTCAAAATGAAGGTTCACTTTGGCAGCAGCCTGTTACTTTCTTACCTTATCAAACACAAGTAATTGAAGTAGATAAGTTACAAGGATTGAAAAATGGATTACTTGAGATCACGGGTGAGTTTGACGTTGATGGTGAACCGATTAGGCTGGTTAAAATAATCAATTTGTAGAAACAATTAATTGGAAGTCTGAAAAGCCAAATAAAGTAGGGCTGTTAGTGTTAGGTCTTATCCATTGTCCTCACACTAACAGCTATAAAGATCTGATTTATGCGAACATAAGTTAACTAAAGTGGATGTCCTTCAAAGTGCGTTTTACAAATGGTGCTTTAGCTTTTCCATACTCATCTTGAGAAGCTATACCTTGCGCTATTACTAATTGCTTCTGAGTTTCATACTCCGCACGCGCGTCAGGATTACTGAGCATATAAGCTTTAAACTTTTCTTGCTTTATATGTTCTTCACTCCCTTTTTCAATGGCATGAGCATGCACTTGAAACAACTCACCTTGATACATCACCGCGATGTCTTTTCTCGGACGAGTATCAGGAAATGGATTATCGCTGTGCTGATCTTTAAAGCCTAAATTTTTAAGATGTTCAACAGCTTGTGTTAATTTCCCGGGTTTGTATAACACAGAGATATCTATAATCCCTTTGCCAGCAACCTTAAAAGAGCTTGAACCAAAGTGTAGAAATTCAAGTTCAGGGTGTGCTAATGCCACCATCACTTCTTCTGCCACTTCAACAAATATTTCACGCCATGGATTAAAGCTAGCTGGGACTAATTGGTAAGGGACGAATTCAATTTTTGACATGCCTGTCCTTTTAAATTTTTATATAAAATAGTTAGAACCAATAAACTGGGTAATGCCATTTGGGGTTGCGCGACATATTGTTCACAGACAGCGCGACCAATAGCATCAGCAGAGCCCCCACCAACACGGGATAAAATGCATACATATATCCCAAGTTATGAACAGACTCACCACCAATAATGGCGATTAACGCGGTCGCTCCACCGGGTGGATGCAAGGTTCGAGTAAAGTGCATCACAACAATTGAGAGCGATACCGCAAGCGGTGCTGCAAACAGACTCTCTTCTCCAAGCAAAATAAAAATGCTGACGCCGAGTAAAGCTGAAAAGAAATGCCCGCCCAGTAAATTCCTCGGTTGAGAGAACTCTGCCATAGGAGCGCCATAGAGTATAACGGCAGTTGCACCAAAAGAGCCAATGAGCAATGCGCTGCCAACACCATATGGTAAAGCGAGGTTAGAAATCACCGTAATCAACAAGATCCCCACCATTGCACCAACCCATGACCAAAGGATTTTCTTAAGCGGTTTTCTCGGAGGACACACACCTTTGGAGGCCATTCTTTTAAAGTAAACTTTCATGCTTCCTAACAATCTTCGAGATTTATCAATGTCATTTTGCCAACGTTTGTATCGCGTGTACCGCCCGCTTAGCATCATTTACGGGTACGAAAATATGATCATGATAGAAGCCCGCAATTACATTCGCGCTAATATCTGCACCTTTTAGCGCATTGGAAAATGCAGCAGTTAACCCTACGGCTTCTAAGCTCGAATGCACTTGCAAAGTAATTTTATTCATCACACAGCTGTAATCCAATCCATGCTCGTCTGCCATTTGCTTGGTGACTACCAGCGTTAACCCCTCGCGCTCCAAAAAGGTCGCAATTGGACTGAAAATTACGCACTCAGCAAGGCTTTTTTGCACTGTACAAAATACATAAGGTGTATCATCAAGCGTCGGGGAAATGTCTTTTAATAATTGCGATAAATCGCTAATACCCGTCACAAGTTACCTCCCGATGTTGTTGATAAATCGCGACTAGGCTCAAATGCATCGTAACGAGGAAGCGGCGCATCTAAGTCGTCCCAATTGGCTTTTGAAGAGACAAAATTATGTGATATTGGCCGCTCTTTGATATCCGAGTCCAAAATGCCAAGTCTTAACCTCACCCGCTTTGGATCGCTTTCGTTCGAACTAAAAATTGGACTTGCACAATGTTTGCAAAAATGACGCTTTCTTCCAGGTTTAAACTCGAAGATGTTTAGTGCCTCTTCACCACTTAGAATCACAAAATCACTCCATTGTACAAAGCCATTGGTCGCATAAGCCGTGCCTGTAGACTTGCGACACAAAGAGCAATGGCAGTGAATGATATCGCCGATTGGTCCACGGATCTCAACTCGAACCGCTTTACACAAACAACTCGCCTTGTAAGCCATACTTACCCCTTTGTGTTTCTGGTGATCCAAGTATCCAATTGATTGGCGAAATTTTGCTTATCAGCTTGAGACAAAGGTGGTGGCCCTTGAGTTTGTACGCCGCTGGCACGCATCGTGTCCATAAAGTCACGAATATTTAAGCGAGATTTTATGTTTTCTTTCGTCAGTAATTCACCGCGCGTATTAAGTGCAGTGCACTTTTTCTCAATGACTTCGTCTGCCAGTGGAATATCGCCGGTAATAACCAAATCACCCTCATTAACGCGCTTCACGATTTCGTTATCCGCAATATCAAATCCCTTTGGGACTTGAAGCTTTTGAATAAAAGGAGACGGAGGCGTTTTTAGATATTGATTTGCAACCAATGTAACCGTGGTAGAAGTACGCACTGCAGCGCGAAACAGCATTTCTTTTATTACCACGGGGCAGGCATCGGCATCTACCCATATTTGTTTTGCCATAACAACTCTTTTAAATTTAAACTGGCTAGAGAATACTAAATTTAGGGATTAGGTTCACGCCTAAAATGAAACTCATATTCATCATCATCAAACTGCACAAGTCCCAACTTCTCGTATAAACGCTTCGCGGGATTCGCTTTAAGCACCGTCAATACCCAAGGCAACGTTGAGTTGGTTTCTATCAAGCTTTTAATGACTTGTGCACCGAGCCCCTTTCCTTGTTGGTGGGGCTCTATTTGCAGCTGAAAGAGGTAATAGTCATGTTCACGTTGCTTAAACTTAGCCAAGCCAACACATTTTTCATTTATATAAATCAAATGTGAGCTTGAGTATTCGTATAATACTCGGGCTTTATGTTCAGCCTCAGTCAAAAACAGTCCTGCATTTTCTAAGTGAGGCACCATGGTCGCTTTACGCAGTGCCAATAGGTAATCAAAGTCACTTTCTTTTGCCTGTATGAAGTGAATCTTATTCGTCCTCAATTTCGAATATTCCTTTTGCGTAAAGTACACCAAACCCAGATACGATGACATTTGTATCTGTCACTTCACAGAATAGCTCACCGCCACGTTTTGAAGCCTGATGTGCATAAAGTTTCTGTTTGTTTAGCGCCTTTGCCCAGTATGGCGCTAACCCGGCATGAATTGAACCGGTAACCGGATCTTCATCGCCCCCGTTGGCGGGCCAAAAGTAGCGCGACACAAAATCAACGTCATCGCCTTTTGCTGTTACCACAACATCAAAAGGCGCAAGGGTTTTCAGTTTATCGCTGTCGTACTCACAGCTGCGTACTTGCTGCTCAGTCTCAACAATCACAAAATACGCTTGGCGATTTTTAAGTACCCGCGTCGGTGTTACGTTAAGCCCTTCCAGCAGTGCATCGGGGGCTTCAGTTAACTCAGGGGCTAAGTTCGGAAATTCCATCACAATGCGACCATCAGCCACTTGCTTAACAGCGAGTGTCCCGACTTCTTGGGTTTGAAATTTTATCTCTCCTGACTTTCCCTTGTGATTAAAAAGCACATACGCCGCGGCAAGCGTGGCATGACCACAAAAGTCAATTTCAGTAATTGGAGAAAACCACCGGATCTCATAATGATTGTTACCAATTGGCTTCAAAAAGGCGGTTTCGGAAAGGTTATTTTCGATGGCTATCTGCTGCATTAAGCCGTCGCTAAGCCAATTTTCAAGCTCAACGATTGCAGCGTTGTTACCACCGAAACGTTTACGCGTAAATGCGTCAACCACAAAATACTCAACTTGCATCTTTTACTCCTTTCAGAAACACCTAAAAACACAGTATAATTTACTGTAATTAGAAGCGAATACAACTTAAATAAACGTGTATTGAGGTTGATCTGTGTGGCCATGATACACGTAATTAAAATGAGTAGAACCAAGTCGAGGCTTATATGTTTACAGATGCTACCTTATCAATTTTATGTTTATATTCATTAGCAATGTTTGTCACTAGCCTGCTAATGATAGCGACAGCCCCTAAAACTGATGATGAGAAACGCAAACAAACCATCACTGAGTACACTATGTTTGCACTTGCATCTGTTGCCGTATTTTTTGTGTCGTTTTACACGCTGTAACTGCCAGTTGGGTCATCTCGGTTGATGGCCCATGATCATGTCCTTTGGGCCTACTTTCCACTTTCAACCATTGCTTTTATCTTTAACGCCTTTTCGAAGTGGTCTAGTTCGTGAGTTTGTATCCACCAAGTTGCCGCTTCCATAAGTAATGCAGGGTCCGTGTTTTTATTGGCAAAAAAAGCGTAAAATGATACGCCAACGTTATCCCCTTTTTGTGCGATTTTTTATCACATACTTCTATTATCTTGCTTCTTAGTGCCGCGCGCATTTTTCGTTAAATCCATACATCATGATCTCCGGTAAGTGTATCACCAACATCATCGGTATTCACCACTCCACGCGGCTCTCCCCCTTAGGGTTGACTATCATTTCATCGGTGCACAAGATTAATCTTCTTCACAAGCTTCCCTCTCCCTTAGGTCTAGTTCGGTGAAACTATTTCTAAACGTAAAGGCATAAGCCGAATCTCCAAAGCGACGCAGGTAATCAAGCCTTTCTTTGGCCTCATCCAGTGTCGGGATATGGCCTTCTTCAACCCACCACAACACGTAGGTTTCCTGTTCAGCGCGGTGAAACCATTCCTTTTTTCGAGCCAAAAATTCCTTATGTGCGGTTTTAAACATAAAATCTTTGAGCGCTTGCTCCGACTGCCATACAGACATGTTGACGATAATATTTGGATCATCAAACGCCTTAATCTCTGTTGCATTACCGGTTTCATCTTTTAAGCGCCAAATAAAGCCAGGGCTTTGCTCTGCGAGTAAATTAATGCGGTCTAAACTTTCTACAAAGTATTGAATTTCTGGCGCATCCATTTGGTATTTAGCGGTGGCTATATTGAGTTGTGCTAATTGCATCGACGGCTTTTCCTTGTGGTGAGTTGCTACATTCTCCCAAACTTCACAATCATACTACTGTTTACTCGCCGCCAAGTTAAGACAAAAATTAACCAAATAGAGATTTTTTCACCTTCTACATTTCGGGGAATGGATGCATATTAATGTATTGCACTATACGAGGTGTGTTTGCTGTATTCGCGCTGCCACCATGGGGTAAAAACTGGTGCCAAATCACCATATCTCCGGCATTGGCTGCAATTGCTTTGGAACCTAGTTGATGTAAGTACTCGGTGTTTGGTATACATGGATCCCATGGAGCCGTTGCAAGCCATGACTCTAGCTTTGTATGAAATCCTGGTACAATAGTTGTTGCACCCTGTTTTTCTTCAGTGTCTGATAGATACAAAATCCCTTGCGTGCCAAACTTGAGTTGCTTAGAGAAATCTAAATCCCAATGTAGATCAGGACCTTGAAAGCTAGATTGCGCAGTTTCAGGCGGGTTGAACCCACACTGATCGGCTGAAACTATCAGTTGTTCGCTTTGCCATAACTGGCTAAAGGCCTTATGAATTCTCATTGAATTCCGATTGTCTTCCAGTGCTTTATGTTGTACCAAATGCACCATACTGCGACTCATTTTTTCTTGGTTAACCTTATACCAAGTCTTTGGGTCTGCTAACTCAATCTCCAAATAGTCTTGGATGGCATTTCTCGCATTGGCACAGCCTTCAGCACTCACTGCATTCTTAACGATGACATAGCCGTTGTCCTGCCAGCATTTCAGGTCGTCCTCAGTGAGTACATCCGGCATATTCTGAACAGCAGCTATTTTTTCTTGATAACTGTCGGGGCAAGGCATCTGGCAGGTGACATGTTTTAGCAGTGCTATTTTTTCACTACTTGGCTGAGCAATTGTTACAATTGCATCAATAAAACTATCGTAATCGTGTGCATATTGAAACTGTAACTGATGTGCTTGAGATAAACTTAGGCCAAGTATGTCAAAAGTCGTTTTATATAATTCGAACTCGACAGATTCTCCTAGCTGCTGTCTATCTGTGACAGTGTTGTTGGCTTGAAGCCAGATTTTTTTGAGTATGGATAAATGATAAAGCGCTAAAGCAAGATTTACATCGCACATTATTTTACAACCATCCTTTAAAGTAGAGTTGTGTGTTCCCTCCTTAAAATTTTATTACAAAGACGTTTTTTTTCAATTTTTACCGCTTACACCTCATTACACTATACGTATCACTAAACATGAGGATTCAGAAATGAAAAGAGCAGACTACTTCAATCGGGCACCTGAGCTTATTCAACACTTATTGGGACAAGAGGAATTATTAAAACAGCAAGCCCACGCAACTTTTGGAATCACAATCTGGGAGCTTGTTAAACTTAGAGCATCACAAATCAATCAATGCGCTTTTTGTATTGCAATGCACACTAAACAGGCACTAGAGTATGGTGAAACCACTAATCGAATTATTGGATTAAGTGCATGGCAAGACATGCCGTTGTACACCAATAAAGAAAAACTGGCATTAGCGCTTTGTGAAAAGCTGACAAACGCACAAGTGATTGATGATGCTTTTTATCAAACACTCAATGTAGAATTTGATGATAGAGAATTGACCACGTTAACTATCGCTATTAATGCCATCAACAGCTGGAATCGGATCGTGAAAATGTTTAAGCCAAATGTAGAGTTCAATGAGCACAGAACTAACGCTTGAATTAATAAACCCAACAGGTGAAATCGCTAACTATGTGCAAGCTATCTGGTTTGCACAATCACATAAGCGCGGAGAAACTTGGCTTCCAAGCGACGGGGCAACTGGATTTATTTTCCCTCTTCGTGGACTCGTTAGCTTCAATGACAATCCGCTCACAGCCCCCTTTTATCTGCAACCAATTGCCATTCAGTCTAGCAAAGTCAACTATTCTGAACAGGCATGTTTTTTCGGGATCCGCTTTAAACCCGCGGGACTGGCATTTCTGAAAACGCTGCAACACCCTATAGCAAATCCCAATAATATATTGCCCTTGTTGAACACGCTGCAAACTAGTGCCAACCTGACAGCATTACTTCGACTTCTAGAGCCGATATTGAATATGCCAATTCCTCGACAGAATTCTATCCTACATACCCAAATACTCCTTGAGCATATTGTTTCAATGACCTCTTTAGAGCAAGCATATGCTCAAACTCCCATCGGAAAACGGCAATTAGAGAGACAAGTTAAAACACATTGTGGGATCACCCCTAAACATTTAGCTCGCATTTATAGAGTTCGATTGGCTAAACAAAAACTGAGAGAAACGCCTGACATTAACATCGCTCAACTCGCACTAGATTGCGGCTACGCTGATCAATCTCATCTTATTCGCGAGTTTAAAACTATCTTTCAGATCACACCGGCAAAATACACAAAGCAACTAAAAGCTGCAAACATCAATTAGTGAGGTTTTCCCCACCACCTGACTCGTTAAAGTAGCGGCTAATCCTGTCGCGATAACATGATTGACTCTTGATAGCGCCAACGCTAAGCGTTCAGTGCTATACGGTTTGAGCAAATAATTAACACAAATAATGACTGAATACGTTCATGGTACGCATTTAACGTCGAAAAGCACTCTGAATATTGCTGAATGGTCGCTTTTCAATACTAAATGGTTATCTGTATTAGTCCACACTTTTACATCCAGTAAAAGTGCTAAAAAATAGATTAACTTGCTTTAAACCGTAAACACTTGAGGCTGCTTTGCTCATCAATGTCTTTAAATTCAGGTGGGTTTTGCAAACGTTCAACAAACGTAAGCGCTGGTGCCTCTCTGGTCATTTCATCAATGAGGAATTGGCTTGAAACATCAGGAGAATTCACACACGCCAACACTTGGGCATTTGGCGTAAGTAACTCAGGAAGCTTTCTTAAAATTCGTTGATAGTCTTTGGTCAGTGCAAAGCTGCCTTTTTGAAAGCTTGGCGGATCAATTACGATTAGGTCGTACGGCCCATATTTACGTACTTTTCCCCAAGATTTAAACAAATCATGGCCTAAAAAAGACACCTTGCTGAGGTCGTGTTCATTGAGTTGGTGGTTGACTCGGCCTTGCTTGAGCGCCGCTTTTGCCATATCCAGATTCACAACATGGGCAGCTCCGCCCGCAATTGCCGCAACAGAAAACCCACAAGTATAAGAAAACAGATTAAGTACCCGAGCCCCCGCAGACTGAGCTTTAACAAACTCACGACCCAAACGCATATCTAAAAACAGTCCCATGTTCTGCTTTACGCCGAGCTTTAAGCCATATTTAAGTCCATTTTCTTCAACGATAGGCATAGCAGTTAATTCACCATACAAAACCTCGAGATCTGAGTCAGGCAAATAACGATGCTGTAGTAAAATAGCAGAGAGTTTTCCGTTAAACGCTTCGGTCTCCACAAGTGATAATAATGCCTGCTTTAACGACGCTATCAAGTCAACGTCGTGCTCCTTGAATAAAGAGACTAAGAGCTGACCTTGTAACCAATCTACTGTGATTTGTTCAAGCCCTTCATAGCAACGACCACGTCCATGAAATAGACGCCTTAGCTCGTTTGGTACGGCTTGGGTTTGCAAATGATTAAGGAGGGTCGATACAGGGTTTATTGCTGTCATGTCGGTGTCTGGTTATGCGTAAAGTTCGGCATTTTACTTGTTACTTCATAGCAAAAGCAAATGCCTAAGGTCTGCTTATCTTTCACGTTTATTTTTTGCAGCACAGAAAACCGGTCCTATGGACGCCACAACATCGTTGTTGCCCCGCTAAAACCGATTAACCAATTGAGATAAGAAAAATCTTCGTGATGGGAGGCAACAAAGCCCATTCTCATATAAAGCTTTTTTGCTTGAGGGTTAGAGTCAATGACATCAAGTCGTAAAGCGTGAAACCCGCTTTGTTTGGTATAGCGCTGCAGTGCCACTAAAAGCGCAGTACCAACACCTTGTCCTCTAACCGATTCTGCAACAGCAATGCCGTCCATCACCACTTCATTGGGCGCAGGCTTTCGCTCAAATAGGGTAAACACCGCTGCGGCTTTAACCCCGCCTAGCAAGCCTAATTCGTCAATGAGTCCAGTAAAGCCCATATTCGATGTAAAACCGCTTTTGCCATATTGAAAGCCCGCAACCCCCACTAACTTACCGTTTGCAAAGGCAGCAAAAGAGTATTCTGAGATGAAGCTCTTCGCGATAATAGTGATCAGCTTATTGCGATCCGGCACTGCGGCTTTGAATTTGCTACCAAACGCATCAACATAAAGCTCAGCAGCCGCTTGCGCATGCTCAATGTCCCATCCTTGTGTTATTTCTATTTCCATACCTTACCTCAAGCTAACGTATAGACATCAATTTTAGGTCAAAGTTAGCTTAGGTATGAAGTTCGAATTTGTAAAAAATTCGAGTCGATTATGCATGTAACTTAATTGTTAGTTTGCGCCATACACGTTCAACGGGACCCACCTTAAAGAATCGCCCGTAAATCACATTTAATAGCAGCTGCACTGCCATAATAACAAGCCATAAGAGCAAGAGCTCACTGCGACTTAGCGTATTATGTAATCCAAAGCCATAAAATATCACCACCAATAACAGTGACTGTCCAATGTAATTGCTCAGCGCAAATCGACCCACTTGATTTATCGCCTCAAGGGGTTTGAACCGATGCAACCAACGGTTATATAGTAAAGATAACAAAACCAAGTAAACAATCGCTTGCAGCTCCCGGTTAAGTACAATGATCATTTGTTTAGCGTAAGATAACACTGGGATATGTGAACTTTGTAGCCAATGAAAATAGCGAGCTTGAGTGGCATAACATGACACCGCAATCAAGCAAAGCAGTGCCACTACCGCAAATGGGCTAAGTTTAGTCTTTGAGAACAATCCCCATTGAAACAGCTGCGAGCCTATCAGCATCATCATTAGCGTGGACCAAAAAATACTTGAATAAAACAGCTTACCTTTGTGGACTTGCGGGCTGTCAAAGTTTTCCTGCCAATACTCAGTTAAGCTTGGCGTTTCTTCCAAAGTACGATGGATGGGTGTCCGTGGTTCGGTTTTATTCTGCCACCGATTAATCGCTTTTTGCTGGTCTCGTGTGCGAGACGCTTCGTCCACATTGAGTGCTGCTTGGTAAGCATCGTATTGGGCGATGGTGCGCTCTGCTCTGCCAAAACCTGCAACTAACATAAACGCCAAACAAATTACTATGCTGACTTTGATGGCCCGGGTGCCAAGTAATATGACGGTGGTGGCAATCATTCCTATCACGGCATAGTGATAAAGAATGTCGCCACTCCAAATACAATAAGCATGAACAAGGCCGAGTATAAATAAAGCCACTAGCCTAGCCGCACTTAATTTAATAGCAAATTCAAATGGCTGTTTTTGAAGAATAATGGTGAGACCTGCGCCAAATAACATCGCCAGCAGTCCGTAAAATTTGCCCTGAGCAAATACATAAACCCAGTACCTTACCTCACTGTCTATATCCGTCATAAAGCCATATTGGTAACTGCCCCATGGATTGGGATAGGCAAAGCTTTCGATGTTGATAAGTAAAATACATAGGATTGCTACCCCGCGAATAAAGTCGAGGCTGTTAATGCGATTTCTTTCAGGACTAGTCATCTGAGTTACCCATGCGGCCCGACTGTCCATCATGGTGAGCAAGCTTTGTGTTTTCGCTATCGAGCAGTGTGGTAATTTGTGCAACCTGCGCGCTAAATTCATCAAATTGCGTGTCACTTAGCTTGGTGTTTTTTGGTTGTTTTAGGGTGAGTGGATTGATGGCTTTTCCGTCTTTATGCACCTCATAATGTAAGTGACGCGCCTGCGACAGGCCGGTATTACCAAGATAACCAATCACATCGCCTTGCTTTACTCGCGTCCCAGCCTTGAGACCGTTCGCAAAGCCATTTAAGTGAGCATAAAGTGTTTGATAGCCTTTACCGTGGTCTAACACTATACGATTACCAAAGCTGCCGCCCCACCCAGCTTTGAGTACTTTTCCAGAACCCGCAGCCATAATGGGCGTACCAACAGGCGCACCAAAATCGATCCCTTTGTGCATTCGGTTATAGCCCAACACTGGGTGATGACGTTTACCGAAGTTTGACGATAATCGAGCACCGTTAAGCGGCGTTTTCATTAAAAAACTTTGCGCGAGGGTACCATCTGAGTGGTAAAAAGCGGTCGTTCCACCATTATCAGTAAACCGGTATAAGCGGTATTTTTCTTTTCCTGAAAGTAGCGCAACATGTTGTAATTCTATAGGTTTGGAGATTTGCTTGAGTAACTTTTCGGCTGCCACAAGCTGCTGTTCTTGAAATACAAAATCAATTTGATCGCCGGCATATACTTCTCTTTGAAAATCGACAAGGTGAGATAAGGCCACAATACTTTGATTGATAATGTCGTTAGGCACCCCGATTTTGCTGGCGTCCACAAAAAAGCTAGAATCTATGCTTGTCGATAAACGCTTTGTTTGCGTGACGGTTTCAAGTTCACTTAGCGATGCATGCCACTGCTCATCCACTCTTTTAATCTCAATAACCTGTGCAAATGTATATTCAAAGCGGATCTGCTGTACTTGTCCGTCTACAAGCTCTGCTTCTATTAACTGTCCAGCCTTGAGCTTAGTCAGTGATGTCCACGTACTCACGGCTTGTTCCACCAGCCAACTATCGCGATCACTGAATGCAAACTCACTTAAAAGATTCGCTAAACTCTCACCCGATTTAAGTTCAAGTAAACGAATATCTTGAACTGGCTTTAGCTCCTGGGTGATTTGGGCCGCGACTGAGTCTTCAGCGGATCCATTATGTACAACAGCTTGCTCTTGATCTGCTTGCGCCGACACAAAGGTGTTCTCTTGCGCTTTATTGACCGAATGAGTCTGCTCGGGTTGTTTCGAGCAGCCAAAAGTTGCCATCATTGCAATGGCGATAGAAAGCTTTTTAATCATGTTAATTTTCCAATAAGGTAAGCGGATCAATGCGCGTGTTGTTATGTAGAGCTTCTAGATGTAGATGTGGACCAGTGACTCGACCGGTTTCACCTATGGTACCGATCACTTCTCCTTGTGATACTTGCTCACCCACCTCAACATCAATGCTATCAAGATGTGCGTAGAGACTTTGATAACCATTGTCATGATGGATCAACACCACTTTACCGTAATTCTCAGGCAAGGTTTTATCATCGGCAATCGTGACCGTACCGCTGGCAACCGCCATCGCAGGTTCACCAACGCCGCCAGCTAAATCCAGCCCTTGATGTGCTTTATTGTGACGAAAATTCGATACATGCCCAAACCTTGATGTTATTTCAGGGGTGGCGACCGGGTATGTCCATGTTTTACTGACCATCGCCGTTCCCATTGTCCATTGAATATTGCCATAGGCTAAACCTGAACTAAGCAACACAAAAAACCCTATCAACACAAGGTTACTAGGCTTCTTTTTAGATTTAAGAATAACGCTAAAACGCTTTTTATAGTCATCTAAAGTCAATGAGTTAGATGCAAAATTTGCTGTCATATTCATCGTTTTCGGCTGCGCAGCAGCTCGTTTTAAAGAGTTCATTAATGCTTTGCTATAAGCCAAAGGCTCAAGGCTGTGCTTCGCTATCGTCACCTCATCACAGCAATATTCCATCGCTCGAATAAAGCCCAGTTCCATTTTTGCAATGAACGGGTTAAACCAAGCAAGCGTCGCGAGTATTCGCCAAATTACGACGGCAATGTGATCGCCCTTATCTATGTGGGTTAACTCATGCAGAATAAGTGCTTGCTGCTCTGCCTCTGGTAGCGTGTCAAATTCCACCGGCAAATACACTTTAGGTTGCCACAGTCCGAACACAAAAGGAGAGCAAGTAATTGGCAATTGATAGCAACTCCGTGCACCGAGCTTTATTTTTGAGGCGGTGCTACAGAGGCGTTTTACTCGCCAATACTGTCGCCCAAGTACCAAAAGATGAGCGATTAGCCCAACGCAATAGACCAGAAATACAGCCATAAGCGTCAGGTTTAGCCAGTCAGACGCAACTTGAGTGCGCTTCGTCATTGCCAGCAGCGGCTCTGCAAATTGTTGTAAATTGGCATTAAACAATACGGCTGGAATGGCGTTGTGTTGCTCCATGTGTTCAAGTGGGATCCAAGGCACAAAAGTCACTGCCAGCACGCCCCACCAAAGTCCTTTATTCTGTACATACCGAGCGGAAAATTTCACACCTAGTGCGTACGTTAAGCCACTAAGCGCCACCCACAGCAAGACCGAAAGTAATATTAGTTCCATACCTTACTCTTTATCACCTTGCGTCTTAGCTAACTCATCTAACATGGCTTCTAATTCATCTAATTCATCCGCTGCAATTAACTTACTATCTGAAAACATAGCGATTGGCAGAGGCTCATCCAACTCCATAATTTGCTTTGCAAACTCTTGGGCATAAAGTGCGAGAGTCGGTACCTTAGCAAGGACAGCTGAATATATTTTTTTATTGCCTTGCATTTGCTCGGCGAGATAACCCTTTTCACACATTCTCTCAAGAGTTTTTCGAGTTGATGAGTAGCTCCAGCTGAGCTTTGATCCTATTTCTGTGTGGATTTCTTTACCCGTTCTTGGCTGTTCACGCCAAAGGATTTTTAAAACGATTAGTTCGGTTGAGTTAGGTTTCATTATTTTTCTCACAACTGCGACATATGTCACACATTAACAAACAAAAAAGTGCGACACAAGTCGCACATTATGCTTTTTTAATTTTCACCACGAAAAATGGCGACATTATCAACAGCACTTATACTTCAAGTTGATATGTAAAAAATGAGTTATCTGTAGTGCTAGAGCTAATTAATATTCGCCATAAATTATGGCTGCTAATTGTGTTTCCCATCATTGCGCTTGCCTTACTGCTTGGATATGCTTTTAACCGTTACGCTCACCTTGAGTCAGAAGTAGAATCTCTATACGCCGATCGTGTTGTGCCGCTTATTCAAATAAAAAAAGTATCAGATCACGGTGCGATTCAGATTGTCGACATACTTCATAAGTATCGTGCAGGGCTGGTCTCCAAAGACGAGGTGTTGATGCAAATAGCAGATGCTACTCGGGTCATGAACGACGCCTGGCAAAGCTATCTAAACACATATTTGGTGACGGCGGAGCAAGTCAAAGTTGAACTCATTGAGTTCCAACTGCAGGCCGTATTTACGCATATTGCCACGCTCCAAAGCGCGATAAATCAAGGGACATTTTTAGCGATTCCACAAAATCAGTTTGTTACTGCACTCTATGAAAAGTTCGATCCGTTAACTTCGTCACTACAAGCTCTCACCGAGGTACAAAATGACGTCGCACTCAGTATTGTGGAGCAAACCGAGCAACAATTTAGCCAACTAAAGTTGTTGCTCATTATTTTTTCTGTGATTGTATTGGTGAGCTTAATCGCCGTTGGCTTAGCTTTATATCGCTCTATTCAACATCCAATCAATCATATTCGCTCGCAAATCAATCACATTATTGAGAGCTCGAGTCTCGAAAAACGTATCGACATTGATAACCACAATGAACTGACTGATGTTAGCCTTGCCATCAATCAGCTCCTTAGCCACATTCATGTGATCCACCAGCAACTGGTAGAGGCGGAAAAATTATCGAGCCTAGGTAGTTTAGTTTCGGGATTGGCTCACGAGGTAAATACCCCACTTGGCGTCTCGATTACCGCAGTGTCATCCTGCCAAGAGCAAGTGGATGTGATGGAAACCGGCATGAAAACTCAGCGTTTGTCGCACGCTGAGTTTTTAGAAATTATGGCAGCATTGGATTCTGGGTTGTCTATCGCAGAGCGAAATCTCGGCAAAACGGCAAAGCTAGTACAAGAGTTCAAGAATATCTCTGCAGAGCAAGAAACTGACGTCGAGCAACTTGTCGACCTAGAAGCAGTTATTCGCGATTATTGCGAACAAACGGCACGTTTCCAGTTAAAGATGCGCGTTGAATTTAGCGCAACAGGAAAACTGGAACAACTGGTCAAAATCAACGTTAAGGCGCTACAGCAAATCTTGTTGCAGCTGCTTGAGAATGCCCGAGTGCATGGTTTTAGTAATGATAGCGACACCCAACCATTTGCTGCTGTTCGTTTAGAGATCACTGACAATAAAATATTTATTCGGGTCAAAGACGAAGGCGTCGGTATGAGTAATGAGGTCCTAAACCGGATCTTCGAGCCGTTTTACACCACAGCTCGCCAACATGGTCATGCCGGGCTTGGACTTTCCGTCACCTATAATCTCGTCAAAAAACATTTAGAAGGTGACTTAAAAGTTAATTCCAAAGCCGGAAATGGCACCACTTTTACCATCTTGTTGGCGAACAAAACGTTGGCACAAACCGCCTAACCAACTTGTGGTCTAATAGCATACTTAACGAGTGACAAAGCCTCCATTAACAAACAAAGTTTGCCCAGTCGTCCAGCGTGATTGCTCCGACGCAAGATAAAGCACCGCAGGGGTAATATCGTCTACTTGCCCTAGTCGGTTCATTACACTTGCAGACTGCAAATAATTAACGGTTTGCTCGTTTTCTTCGCCATGGAAAAAGTCAGTGTCAATTGGACCTGGTGCGATGGTATTGACGGTCACCCCTCGATGTCCGATTTCCTTTGCCAGCGCACGAGTGAAATGCTCAAGTGGTGCTTTAGAGCCAGCATAGAGCGCATAATTTCCTGTAAATGCTGCCAACAGCGAAGTGCCCATATTAATGATCCGACCGTTATCACGAATATGTTTTGCGGCTTCTTGCATCACAAAAAATGCCCCTTTACAGTTGATCCCAAATAGCCTGTCAAAATCTTCCTCACTATATTCAACAAACGTTTTTTTGCTGATTGTACCGGCATTATTGATAACGATATCTACGCCGCCAAACTCACTAATAATATGCTCAAATATATTCATTACCTGCGCTTTATTGCTGACATCTCCGTGTACTAGCGTCGTCCTAACACCCAGCGCTTCAACTTCCTTCTGGGTTTCAAGTGCTTGTGGTTTAGAATGCGCACTATGATAGTGAATGACAAGATCAGCGCCTTGCTTTGCCAGCGCAATAGCAAAATCCTTCCCCATATTTTTGGCTGACCCAGTGATAAACACAACCTTACCTGTTAACTGCTTAGACATACCTATTTCTCCTACTTGAAATATTCTATCGACTTTTAGTGTAGCTAGGTGAAAGGGATACAGGTATAGTGATTTTAGTCATTTACTAATTGCATTTTTTACATCCGCTATGAAATCGATTACTGAAGAAGATTTGTTTGTTCTTACCGTTGAATCTGGCAGCCTCAAATCTGCGGCTGAAGTGATAGGTACCGATCCCTCCTCGGTAAGCCGAAAGCTCGCAAACTTAGAAAGTCGATTAGGAGTAAAACTTTTACAGCGCTCCACTAAGCAAACGGCTGCAACTGAGGTTGGGCTTGAGTACTATAAAGGCGTAAAGCAATTACTAGATGAAAAAAGGGAATTAGAAGAGTCGATTTCAGGCACCTCAGCAGTGCCTTCTGGGACATTAAGGGTTGCAGCTCCACACGACTTCGCTGAGCGCTTCATTGCTCCTGTGGTACAAACCATGATAACCACCTATCCAGACCTCAATATCGAGTTACTGCTCGGCAGTCATTTTGAAGATCTCAAGGCTAAACAAATCGATATTGCCATTAGGATTGGCAAACTGGATGATTCCTCCTTGATTTGCCGACAACTAGGCCATGTACCACGGGTCTTGATGGCCTCTAAATCGTATATTGAACGCATGGGACAACCACAACGCTTTAGCGATTTAAGCAAACTGGACTTTATCTTTTACAATAAACCTAAGCTTGGTGATCAGCTCATTCTCGGTAAAGGCCTGCACCGTGAAGCCGTTGCGGTAAGTGGTAAACTCATCGCCAACAGTGTTGCAGTGCTAAAAAATTGGGTAAACGCTGGCCTTGGTGTGCATTACGGGCCGCTATGGGCATTTAAAGATGAATTAGCTATGGGCAGTTGTGTACAGCTACTACCTGAACTACACGATGAAAGTTATCCTATTCACGCACTGTACTTGTCGAAGCAATATACTCCCGCAAAGGTACGGGAGTTTGTTGAGCTATTGACTTCAACCTATCAGCAATACCGCTTCGATTGAATCAAACTAACCAATTTCAAACGAAGTTACCCCGAACACTCGCGTTAATGGCAAATCTGGGCGTTCAGCGGTGTACATTCTCGCGGTTTCAAAAGAAAGCGACATCTTGTACTTTTGTGCAAGCGCAACAGCAGCTGCATTTACTTCTGGCACATCCAAATAAATGGCCTCAGTTGCTGATACCTTGGACCTAAGCGCTAAGAAGAGTGTCTCTGCAAGTTCTGCGTTATCAGCATAAAGAGGTCCTATTTTATAGCCGACGTGACAAGGGCGGATCACACCAATGGCTACAAGAGTGTCATCCTGTTTAATGCCTAAAGCGTGGCAGTTTGGCTGGTTAATCCAAGCATCAACAAAGGCTACTCTTTTTGCTGGGAAAAACGCTCTGTCGTACGCAATGACCTCTTCTATCGGTAATCTTTCAAGTGCCACTAAGTTTGTACAATCTAGCGCTTCGCCACCGCCCATTCCTTCGTAGCGAATATTGCGATAGGCGAGCTTAAAACCCGATTTTTTGTAATTCTCTTGCTGAGCGACCACTCCATCCAATGCGACGTTACAACCAGCTAAATATCGAAGTCCTGCTTGCCAAATCTGCATCCCATAACCCTGACCTCGATATTCTGGTTTAACAATATAAAAGCCTAAAAAACCAAATGAATCATCGTACTTAACCACCGAAATCGAAGCGATAGGTTCATCGCCTAGATAGCCAATTAAAAAGCCATTTGGATCGGCTTGATAGTAGCACTGTGCGTCGCTAAGCCCAGGGTTCCACCCTTCTTGCAGGGCCCACTTTGCAGCAATTTCTAATTCAGTTAGATCCATTACTTTTATTTTAAATGTTCTATTTTCCATGGCGTATCTACTTTTCTCACCTGATGTAGTTTGTATTATAGCGGACAATCCAGCACTGCAATGGCCCTATCATAGGCATGATAAGCCACAAATTTGGAGAAAATATAAAGAAAATATAAAGGACAGGCACGCTAACGCCCGAATAGTTATCACACTGATTGATTTTCCACACACATCGCTATATCGTGTGCACCAAATATAATCCTAACGTATTAATTACCAAAAAAATAAACCATAAAAAGGAGTTGTTTTATGGCCCTCTACATTAAAGATTCGGCGCTCGCATGCCCTGCAACAAAAGTGTTACAAGCGACTGATTTTTATAAGCCATTCCCGAGTAGCCAAGAAGTCGCGTTTAATGACACTCAGCTATTACCAATAGGACTACTTGCCTGTTCAAAATTAGACGTAAACAGCGATGATAATGTACTTATCGCATTACCGATTTCTATGGAGATTTTTGATGGCGACCTTCCTTATATCTCGTACTCACTGACAGACAATGGGTGGCAAGTTGACGCTCACAATGTTGACAACCTAAGTGAAGAGAAGGAGGATTTTGAAGACTATAGCGAATACTATCAGCAAGCAGCCAGCTTCTACGCCAAACATCAACGACTTAACTACTCTTTTGACGCAAACGATGAAAGCGTTCCGCTCTTTGAATTCGGTGGCCAACCCATACTCGGTTGCAATTGGGACGCCTATTTGTGGGATGAAGAAGGTGATGATGAAACGCGCTATTTTGACGCTATGGATGAGCAAAGTGGCGAGAACTACAGCCACTACTCCACTCGTGAAATTGGCTTTTTTGATGAAGAGCATGACGTAGATTTTGCGTACCTTGGCACCTTCTGCTTCTCCACTTATTTTGAGGGCGGTGGTGAAGGGATTGTTTTTTATAGTGCTAAGCACAAGAGAGTATTGGTTATCGCCGAGTTTTCTTAAGTTCAATTAAACTCTCTCAAGGCACGATAACGGAAGTCGCCGTGCCTTTTCATCCTCTGTTGGGTCGGGTCAACAACGACCCTAAGCAAACTTTAAGTGAACCGATACACCCGTTTCACTACTTTCAATCATCACCTCTACAGAAAACTTCTCACAAAGACGCTTTACTAGCGATAAGCCAATGCCTGTACCTAAACTATTAGGACCCCGCATGCCAGACTCAAAGGCTTGCTCGTTTACCGTAAAGATCTCTGGTAACCCTTGACCATTATCTGCAATCGTTAGTGTATTATCTCTGTAACGAATATGAATTTGCTCGCCTTGGCTATGATGTACAGCGTTCTGTAACAGGTTTTGCACTACCAATCTTAGCTCCTGCGCGGCCATAGGAACAAATACATTGCCGGGTAAGTCAATACTTAGGACTTTATGCTCAAACAGCGCTTGATTATTAATAATGCAGGCTTCAATCACGGATTGTAGATTAGTCTGCTCCGGTGTATTTGCTTTTTCCCGGGCAAGGGCAAGTAACGCTTCTAGTGTTAGCTGCATCTGCTGATCAGACTCCGCTATCCTTGCCACCAGCTCTTGCTGTTTACTGTTTAACTCAGTGTGGTTGAGTAAACTGACCGCCCCTTGGGAAATGGTGACAGGTGTTCTCAATTCATGGGAAATATCTCTGGTAAATTGGCGTTCACGCTCAACGAATGCTCGAATGCGAGCAAGGGCCGATTCTAGCGTTTGTGCAAATTTACCAATTTCATTTTGCGAAAACTGAGATGCAAAATTGGTCGGGAGGTTTTCAACGGGACTCGCCTCTACAATAGCCATAAGCTCATCCAAAGGTTTAAGTAGTTTTTTTGCCAGCTTTACCGTACCGAGCGCTAACAATAACGCGATTACTAATCCAATCACCAATAAGGTCAGTGAAAAACCAAGCATTAAGCCTCGAAGTTCGCGCACCACAAGATGGCCGCTTACTTCAGCAAGCAATAAACCTTGTCCACGGTCATCCTTGTTTAGAAAGGCGATATGATAATGTTTACCCGCCTCAGCGCTAAACTCTTTACGGTTTGGTTCCTCAGCGAGTAGCGTTCTTACCACCGCGGGTAAAGTGTCGGTTGTAGGATGAAATGTGACGAAGTCAAAATGTGCTTTTGGTGTCTCGTTATTGACGATTTGAAGCGCTATCTGCTTTCTTTCATCCTCTAAAATTTGATAAAAAAAACTGTCTTCTATGATGTAGCTAAAAAGCAAAGTGATCAGTGAAAATAATACACTGAGCAACACGACGATAGAGACAAAATAAGTGATGATGCGGTTTCTTAGTTGTTTTGTTTTCATTTTTCTCAGTTGCAATTTCAGCTATAAATCCAGCACTAAGCCAACGCTGTGAATGGTTTTAATAATGGCAGTTGGAAATGGCTTATCTACCGCTTTACGTAATTGGTAGATGTGTGACCGTAAAGAGTCCGAGTCAGTGCCCTCCTCGCCCCAAATACGCTCAACGAGCTCACTCTTTGATACCGCTCGAGGGTAACTTTCCATCAAAATTTTAAGAATATTGAACAATATGGGCGGTAGCACGAGTACAGTTTCACCTCGTGTTACCGTTTGATTTTGATAGTTGAGCGTAACCTGTTTATCTGCGTTCCCTACACTGAGTGTTCTTGCAGCAGGTGTGGGATTTAATCGGCAAGTTAATGCGCTGACTCGAGCAGCTAGCTCCTCTAGCGAGAAAGGTTTGGTGAGATAATCATCCGCACCCTGCGCAAATCCTGCTAATTTATCGTCCAAGGTATCTCGAGCTGTTAACATGATGATGGGAATATGCCTGTCGGCTTGAAGCCTTAATCGCTGACAGACCTCAAGCCCTTCAATATCTGGCAGCATAATATCCAAAACTATACAGTCAAAATATTGCGTTAATGCAAGCTCACAACCCTGCTCTCCCGTATAAGCAAAGTCCAGATTATGTCCCTGCATATCAAAGTAATCGGCTATATTACTTGCAATCGCGGGGTTGTCTTCAATCACTAAAATATTGAGTTGTGAGCTTGTTTTCATTAATACCAGCCTTGTAGTTTTTTGTAGTAGCCTTCAGGCAAGAGATGCTCACCTTCTACGACCACGTGATGTTTTTTAACACTCGCAATGGCCTCGAATAATGCTTCATTTTCACGCTCGCTGGCGTATTCATCGTCATCCGCCGAGACCAACCACACCTTAGGAGAGTCAACGGCAGTCGCAAAGTTTTTAATCGCCACTCGAGCCACCGCGTTAGTCAGGTAAGGCGGCACAATTGATAACACATTATCTACTCGTTTATCCAGTGCAGCTAAAATTAAACTGATTTGACCTCCCATGCTGTATCCTGCAACGCTGATTTGGTTTTGATCAAATTGCGGTTGGGTTGCAATCCAATCAAGCAGAACCCTGTGATCCTTTACCGAATCAATAACCATGTTTTCGTAGGGCTCACGCTTACCCCACCAATCTAAATCATGCATAACTTCAATAATATTATGATCAAGATTTTTACGCTTACCATGATTTCTTGAATCAATGGCAATCACAGCATACCCGTTTGCTAGCGCCATTTTGGTTAGTTCATCCGTTTGCTCGTATGTGTCACGTCCTTTAAAGCTCTCTTGTATCCAGCGTACATCACTTCGACCCATACCGTGGACACCCACCATAACGGGCATTGGTTTAGTCGCGTCGTAATTACTTGGGTAGAGAATATGCCCATTGACTTTATCACCATCAAACGTTTTGTACTCAAGCGAAAAGTGATTAGCTTTTAATGGCGATAGCTTTACCTCCACCGCTTTTTGCTCATAGCTATATATTTGCGTTAATTCCTCTGTAGTAACGCTATATGGCTTTAATCCAAATACTGCGTACCAAACAGCGGCAACGCCTGCGATAATTCCAGTCACTACTAACATTGCTTTTCTCCAGTTTTGCTTAACCATAAACTTTCTCTTTTAGTGCAATCAGATTCTCTGCCGTACCATGCTTTTTAAGCGCTGCTTCTAATGTGGATTTTGCACCAGACATATCATTTAGTTTGAGCTGTGCATTTATTAGTGCTTCGTACAGCATGGGGTGATCGATATCTGCAAGGGTTAATTCCATCAACTCAACGGCCACGGCAAGTTGATAAGCAGTTTGCGCATGCTGCGCTTGATATAAACCAGAGATCCCGAGCAACATAGGATCAAACGATGACTTATCCGCTAAGTAACGCGCCTTCGCTTTGCTGCTATCTGAAAAGAACTCTTCTACCAACAAAATACTTTCATCGTCTTTGAATCGCGGTAACTCGCTTACCGTCAGACCTAGTGCCGCAACCATCGCTTTAGCAGTATCTACCGTAGAAAAAGGGTTTTGTCCTGTGATCAAATGGCCGTCAATACTTACCTGATTCAACATCAACCCGTCTTGCACAAACGATGCTCCACGCTCAATGAGTTTATCTTCAAGTAGGAATGGAAACTGTTTGGTCCACTTTTTACCAAACGCTGCTTCTTCTTCGTTAGTAAAGCCATTTACTCGCTTGCCAGCAATTAAATACTCTCCATTTTCAAGCTTTACATCCACCAATGCCGCAGGACCATGACAAACCGCACCAATCACGCCGTTGTTAACGTAGATATCACGAATAATTGCCTGTAACGGCTTGGAGTCATGCAAGTCGAACATTGGGCCTTTGCCCCCAACCACAAATACAGAATCGTATTGCGAGGGCTCTAACTCACTCAGTCTTTTAGTGTTTTTAAGCTGCGCCATCGCAGTCGTATCGTTACTGTATGCTTGATTGTAGGGTTTGTTCTTATCGAACTTATCGGCCAGTGGTTCACCGCCCTTTGGCGAGGCTAACGTGACTTTTATGCCATTTTGTTTGAACACGGCATACGCTTTACTGAGCTCGTCAAATTCAAATCCAGGTTTGCTTAAAGAGCCATCAGCCCCCATTTCGCCATAACTACTGAGCACCATGAGCACATGAGGTGTATTTTTATCTTGCGCAACCGCATTAATTGAAGTTGCTGATAAGGCAGCAACGAGAGATAAGGTTAATAGTGATTTGTTCATCATCCTGTCCTCGGGCCTGTTGACCCTTGTGTTGTTTTGTTACAGACACTTTATGCGGACAGGTGTGAAATGGATGTGAAGTCAATTCACATGATTTAAAAAGCCAAAAACAGTTAATTATGATGTTAAAGGCTTTGGAAATTTTGCTCTTACGTCGTCGATTAAACGCTTGCGTGAGCTACGTTCACGCTCATGAGGCGCAAATAAGGCACTGGCCTCATCCAATAAATCAACCACTTGGTGAAGGTTGGTTAGTTCATCTGGACTCAAATGTTCATCTCGTGCTAAATACTCATTGATGATAACGATAGCGGCTTCTTTATTTGCAATATCTTCAGGTAAACCCGTTTTAGTACAAAGTCCGTAAATACCGCCAAGGAAGTGTTGCCATTCACTTTCTAAGTGGGCGTCTATGTTTTGATCCAGTTTTGCATCTCGCGGATTAAAGCCTTGCGCTTTTAATCTATGCAGTTGGTTTTTATAACGTTTACTAAAGAGTGCAAAGGCTTGTGCTTCATCCGTAACTTGCGAAACAGCACCAAGCCACACTAAAGCGCCTTGCGGATAAAATTCTAGGCAGCTTTCATCACTGTGCTCGCCAAAGAATGAGTCACATTCGAGCTTTAATGCTAACTTATAGGCGGCTTTTGGCATCAAACGTTTTTCAATTAACGTAGCCAATTCAAGGTGGGATAACTGCGACTCGCGCAGCAAAGTCTCTTTAGTAATAAAATGCGTCTGCAGATAATTGAGTAGTTCCATTAATTATTCCTTTGCATTTGTTAACTTTATTTTTGCCCTAAGCGCAGTCGCGATGATAATCAAGCCAAGTAAGTTGATGTTTACGGCTATGGTTTCTAGGTTCAACTGAACTGTTAATAGCAGCCCTGATGAAAATTGGATTAGCGTATCATCAACGACTACGCCAATGGACATGAGCGCGCCGAGCACCGCAGCCCAACTTAAGGCCCTGAGTTGCTTTTGATATAACTTAAACGCGACCACCAAGCATAAAAAGCTTGCTGTAAAGTCGAGGATTAACGTCAATTCCGGATGGTTAAATACACCCAGTACTGACAATACCACCCCTGCAAAGCCGGCTGCAGCTACTAAGAAAGTCGTGATTTTTGAACTGATTATGTGATGAGAGAACATTGCTTTATTATTGTTAGTTGGGTTAGCAGCAGTATAACCGCTAACCCTTTGCGTAAAAAATATTATTGTACCTTTTTCACCATTTCTTCAATATATTTGATGGCAATAAATGGATCTGTTTCATCAAACAGGTGAGATGCATATTTCATGGTAATGGGCGTAACATTATCGCCAATTTCTTGCAGCTTTATTTGGGAGTCTTTTGAAGTTTGAGTATAAACATCAACATCGGCATAACTCATACCAGTAGAGCGGATAGTCACATAAGGGATCCCACGTGACAGTATAGTAACTGGCATTTTCTGGTTGATTTTGTACATCTCTGTATGGGCAGAAGCTTCTTCAAAATCTTCTAGTGAATGAGTATCTCGCTCCCAGTTAATGATCCATTCCATTATCTTCCATGCTTCTTTGGACATCTTACTTTTCATATCGTGATACCAAGACTCATGAGCGATATCGATAAGCACCATACCTTTTACTTTTTCAGGGTTTCGGTTGGCATAGGCTCTTGCAACAAAACCACCAAAAGAGTGAGGTACAAGTACCAAATTATCCATTTTAGTGGCTTGAGTGAATGCCTCAAGCTCTTGTGTAAGCTCCAACATAGTACGCACTCGTGGCTTTGCAAAAGTGCTTTTTCCGGTGCCCGCTCTATCATAAAAACATAAGCGATAGCCTTTTGGATTTATGTTATGAATGGTGTTTTTGTAGGTTTCATGAGCATCAAGGCCCATTCCAGCAAGTAAAAGTGCCGTTGTTTCGCCCTCTCCTTTACAAGCATAAGCAAGTTTATTGCCGTTTATTTCCACATATTGATAATCGTGTTCATGAACTGATTGGTTGGCGCTGGCCACTGAACTATAAGCGACGAGTCCGAGTACTGCTGATGTTATTGTTTTCATTGTCCTTTCTCATTTTTAAGTTTTCCCAATAACATACTAATTAGTCTACTCGATAAACGCAACAAAGTTTCAGAAATTTCTGAAACTTTATTAACTCAACGTATAAATGAAATAAGCTACATAAACAAGATACCACCTTCTCGACAACTAAGCTTAAGGTCTAAAATAAGCAAAGGCACACAGAGCAAAGCGACATAAATAATATTGATTGTCATCGATGCAAATCTTGCGCTTTGATGGAATGTTAGCTTAAAAAACCACGAGAGTAGAATTTACTACTCCTTGTTTACACTCACTTAATTCACGTTATAGCGCAACTAAACTAAGGGAAAGATTTGTCACTCTTGACGAGCAAAATAACTCATTAGACTGAGACTTTCTATTTGTGTCTAATGCGCGAAAATTAATTAACCTGAACTCGGGATAAAAAGTTAGTTAACCAACTAAAATATCCATGCTCAAAAGCGTAATATCGCTCTGGCCAGATGTTATTTCTTAATACAAGGCAAATTTGTGCGTCAATAGCTGGCCTATTGCAAACAAATTTAACGCTGTAGTAAGGGATAACAGCTGCCAGAGAATAAGTTGTTATGCTGAGTTCAGGTTAATTCTACCTATCACTCAGTGAGTAGCCGCCATTGATGGCGCACTGCAGGCTGAACTCTAACTTACGTTAAGGAACTTGAATGACCAAATTTACCTCTTCTGAGCAAGCACGTGAATGCTACAACGTGCGCCACTGGAGCCAAGGCTTCTTTGGTATTAATGATCAGGGAGAGGTTACAGCGATGCCGAACCAACATCAGCCACAGCACGCCGTAACTCTGACAAACATTGCACAACAAATTAAATCTGAGGGTTATACCCTACCTGCGCTAGTGCGTTTTCCACAAATTCTAGAACAGCGTGTACATAATATTGTTGGTGCGTTTAATCAGGCGATTACTGATTACAGCTACCCAGAAGACTATTTATTGGTTTACCCAATTAAAGTAAACCAACAAAAAGAAGTCATTGAGGGGCTTATTGCAAGCCAAGCAGCCAGCGATAAAAAACAGCTTGGCTTAGAGGCTGGCAGTAAAGCTGAATTACTTACTGTATTGGCGCTTAGTGAAAAAACCAGCGCAGTGATCGTGTGTAACGGCTACAAAGACAGAGAATACGTCCGTCTTGCGCTTATCGGTGAAAAATTAGGTCATCAAGTTTATATCGTTTTAGAAAAGCGTTCTGAGCTCGACATCGTGATGGCAGAAGCCAAAGCACTAAACGTTAAACCACGTTTAGGGTTACGCGTACGTTTGGCATCGCAAGGTAAAGGTAAATGGCAAGCAAGCGGCGGCGAAAAGTCCAAATTTGGTCTGTCTGCATCGCAAGTTCTTACGGTTGTTAACCAATTAAAGCAAGCTGACATGCTAGACGCGCTGCAACTGGTGCACTTTCACTTAGGCTCGCAAATGGCCAACATTCGTGACGTGCGCGTTGGTGTGGGTGAAGCCGCTAGATTCTACTGCGAGTTACGCCGTTTAGGTGCAAACCTGTTGAATTTAGACGTAGGTGGCGGACTTGCAGTGGATTACGACGGTACGCGTAGTCAATCGTCCAACTCGATGAACTACAGCTTAGCTGAATATGCAAACAACATCGTTTACACAGTAGGCGATACCTGTAAGCAATACAATCAGCCAATGCCAAAGATCATCTCTGAGTCGGGTCGTGCGTTAACGGCGCATCACGCGGTATTAATCACCGATGTGATTGGCACAGAGAGCTATCAAGTAGAAGAGATAACTGCACCGGTAAGTGACGCCCCAAGACTACTGCACAATATGTGGACGTCTTGGCAGGCGCTCAACGAGCAGAGTGATGACCGCGCGTTGATTGAAATTTTTCATGATACGCAGGGCGATTTGGCAGAAGTACACAGCCAATTTGCAATGGGCCTATTAAGCCTTGAGCAAAGAGCATGGGCGGAGCAAGTAAACCTGCGTGTATGTTATGAGCTAAACAGGCGTATGGACAACAAAAATCGTTTCCATCGCCCAATTATTGACGAACTCAGTGCTAAGCTTGCGGATAAATTCTTTGTGAATTTCTCGCTATTTCAATCTTTGCCAGACGCTTGGGGTATTGAACAGGTATTCCCTGTACTGCCACTCAGCGGGTTAACAGAAGCACCAAAGCGCCGCGCGGTATTGCTGGATATTACCTGTGATTCTGACGGTACAGTGGAGCATTATGTGGATGGTCAAGGTATTGAAGCCACGCTACCAGTACCAGAGTTTTGCAAAGATAAACCCTATTTATTGGGATTTTTCTTGGTGGGAGCATACCAAGAGATTTTAGGTGACATGCACAACCTATTTGGCGACACCCACACCGTTGTAGCCACATTAGATGACCAAGGCGAATTATCGCTTGGTAATGTGGATGCGGGTGACACCGTTGCCGATATGATGCGTTATGTACACCTTGATGTTGAACAGTTTAAGCGTAATTTTGCCAACCTAGTTGAAAGCAAACTACCGCTTGAAGAACGAGCTACCTGCCTAGCAGAGCTTGAAACCGGCCTTGACGGCTATACTTATTTGGAAGATTTTTAACCCATGAGCCACTTATTCGATCACACCGATCATTCTCTGTACTCCAACGGCATGACGTTTTTACGTCAGCCAATGGTACGCAATATCACAGATATTGATGCAGACGTTGTGGTACTTGGCTTGCCATTTGACTTGGCAACCTCTGGACGCCCAGGCGCACGCTTGGGTCCAGATGCAATCCGTCGCGCATCCGTGCATTTAGCTTGGGAAAGCAAAAAATATCCTTGGTCATTTGCATTGTGGGACAAAATTAAACTAGAGGACGCTGGCGATTTCACTTACCCAGTTGGCGATCCTGAGTATTTTACTGCGCAGCTCGAGCTAGCTGCTCTGCAAATTTTGCAGCAAGGCAAAACGCTATTAAGCCTAGGCGGTGATCACTTTGTGACCCTGCCACTGCTGCGTGCTCACCAGCAAATTCACGGCAAAATGGCGCTCGTACATTTTGATGCGCACACAGATACATACAGCCAAGGTTCACGCTATGACCACGGGACTATGTTCTATCATGCTCCCATTGAAGGCTTAATAAGCCCAGAGCATTCAATGCAAATTGGCATTAGAACCGAGTACACAGAGCAAGGTCACGAGTTTGGCGTGATTGACGCTATGGCAGCAAACGACTTAAGCGCTGAAGAAATAGCAGCACAAATCAAAGCACGCGTCGGCGATTTGCCGGTGTACTTAACCTTTGATATCGACTGTCTAGACCCAGCATTCGCACCAGGCACCGGCACCCCAGTGTGCGGCGGTCTAACCAGCGACAAAGTGCTGAAAATTTTACGCGCACTGCAAGGGATAAACATGATAGGCATGGACGTAGTAGAAGTTTCCCCTTCCTACGACCAAAGCGAGCTCACCGCAATCGCCGCCGCCACCATTGCACACGAACTACTGCATCTGTGGGCTGTAAAGCATAAATAACCGGATGCAGGTTTGGACTAAGCCACCTTAACAAGGTGGCTTTTTTGTTTGGGGTTTGTGTTAGTGATTATGGGTGTAATTTCAAAGCTGAACAACAATAACACATCGAGTAACGATGCATAGCACCCTGCGCTTTGGCTTATTAAGTCATTCCACACAAATCTGCAGCTACTTGAGCTAGTATCTCGGACCTATTGCTAATAAATTGCTGATAGTTGTCGTCAAATAAAGCATTTGGACAGTAATGAGATTGTATAATTTGGTTAATATTACCTGTCATTTTGACTCGATAAACACTGGGCTTATCACCCCCTAATTCACGATTATCAGCACGTGATATAAAGCAAAAATTTGCTAAACAATTTTCACTATATATGTCTTGAGCACTATCTCTAAGAAAAGCTTTTGGCATAAGGTGGTGGAATTCCTTTCTGTTGCAATCTCTAAGCTTTGCTTCTAGATCAATTGGCGATCCATTGATAAAATTAATTGGGGTATTTTTTGATAACATTAGAATAAAGGTTTTTGTCATAACGGAGTTCATGACAAATTTTTCGTGCTTAAATGTATCTGATGAAATCTGAGGATTTAGATTAGATAAAGTATTTTCAATACCTTCCTTTAATTTTTTTATTTCGTCTATATCAACACCCAGATTCCGCATGGTACCATGACTATATCTCTTAATGAATGAACACCTCCAGAACCACAATACTAGTTTCTCTCTCTGGGCGTTGGAGTAATTAAACTCTCTATTTCCATCAATTGAAAAGAATACAGAAAGGGGAACTAAAATATACTTATATGGTAAGAGATCTATCGAATGCACATTGAGTTCTGTTTTAAGAAAATCCAACGCACCTTTGATTCCATTTACGACTTCACTAAATCTAGCCCTAACATCCGCTCCATTCAATAATACTAAACTTTCTGGTTTGCAGGAATTTGTAAGAACAGCTGCCGTACATCTAAGAAGCAAGCTTATATCATTAGACAATTCGGAAAAACCATATCCCTCAAGCTCTTCAATTAGATCTTCAAACTGGCCCTGTAATTGAAAATCCTCACTCCATGTCCATGCAGAGAGTAGTTGAAGAGTGTCCAAAGGGATACCTTGCCTATTTATCCGCTCAAATATAATTGCAACCTTATCTTTTTCATCAGTTCTAAATGACTGAACGGGGATTTTAGCTTCTTTGAATGTAGCCTGCACTCTATCAATTTTTTCTGCGAGCGAATCGTTCATATTTCTTGTTAGACGACGGTATTCAGCAGTGTCGAAGAAGCTATTTAGTGGAAAGTGCTTTTCTTGATCAACTTCATCTTCATTTAATGCCAAAAATTGGCTTTCCTGAACATCATCTGGCAGGGAAAAATCAAAATATATATCTTTCCAGTTATCATCCTGTTGATGATAAAGTTCTGTTTGAAACACCCCAAATATAGAAGTAACCCTCTGTTGCCCATCCAGTACATAATCAATAGGGAAATCTTCTTGGGGTTCCGGCAGTTCAAACGGACCTAGTTTTCTCTCAGTTCTCAACGGTTCGTTCGTGCGCCAAAACAATAAGGAACCGAACGGATATCCTTTATAAATACTATCAATAAGAAACGCGACCCGATCAGGATCCCAAACAAACCCTCTTTGAAAAGCGGGAATTCTAATCTGCCCTCTGTAAACTGAATCCAGAATTTCTCTGATTGAGTAATTTTCCATAATTTTTTCCTAACTTTCTAACTATAAGTTTGTTGCTTAGGTGTAATGACTCACAAAGTATTAACCTCCGCCTTTGCGGGTTAGCTAAAAGCCAGAGCCATATTAATCTTCAAAATAACTATACGGAAACGCTATTCAGCTAAAAACACATGTCATTACTTGTGAATACAACAAGCCAAACCAAGCTTGCCGTGCGCGTAGAGAGCACATCAAAGCGCATACAATTTATCGAAGAACTTCTCAGTACCATCAATGAAATGAGAGACCTTTTTTAGTGGTTCAAAATAAAAATAGTCCTCTATTTCATAGTCTCTATATTCTGAACTGCTGCTTGATAAATCAATATTGGATAAACGTTTATAATCATCTACAAACTTCTTATCGAGCAACCCGCTGTTATGTGCGTATAAATGCCTAAATAACATCGTTTCTTGCATAATTTTAAGCTGAGGTATTTGAAATAGTTCTACTTGAAATTCACTCTCTATCTTCGTTAATATTCCTTGGTTATGCCAAGGAAAAACTTGTTGAAATATATTTTGCTTGCTGTTTATATGATCTTTTAATTCCTTTCTAGATGAAAACCCTTTTCGGCTTTGATAATAATCCTTTAAACACATTTCAATCGTTGTTCCAAGACGAACTATTGTTGTCATGTCGTAGAATTTATCGCCATATGTTGCCTGCCACATATCAAAATATGTGTCATGATTACCAGCTATTTCCTTGATTTCTTCATCAAATTGAATGGCTTTTAATGTTTGTTCTATCTTGCGACGAATAAAGTATTCTGATTCTCTTATTCTTTTAAAGTGGTTTTTATATGACAACTTGATTTCCTTTATGCTTAACACCTTAGTATTCACGCAAGCGCAGCATGCATAATCGCAAATTGAATTGGATAGCTCCTGCACTCCCTATCCAGCAGTGTGGATTGACCTTGATATGGGTGACTTTTGTGTTTGTCCGTTTATTATCTAAAGCGGTACAACGCGACTCAATCCCTGCCTGAACAAAGTATTTATATACATTATTAAACCCACATTTTTCTAATTTGGCAAGGTGCTGTGATTCTGTCATAACTTGTTGTATTCAGCCTGTTGATAAGCTTTAGCTGGTAGATTAAATAAGATAAGAAGATAGCGCAAAAGAAAAGCCACTCCCTACATCACGCAAACGCCTCAAGCGACACCATCCCCCCTCCATCACACCCGAAAAGCATAAGCTGATATGCAATGTGCCGACAGGATGTCGGCCAAGTCTTGTCTGGTACAGGGACGTGCCTTACAAGACGGTTGCACTATATCGGCTTAGGATTTGAGGATTAAGTGTGATGTCGGGGCGACGTTTTCTTGGTTCGCTCGATCGCGTCGTTTCAAAAGAATGAACGAGAAGCGCATGAATGCGCTTTGATATTAACCAAGGATGGCTCTACTCATTAGTCAACTCGAACTGGTCACCCGCAAACTCATCATCAACAATAGCTCGAACAAATAACTTCTCGGCAGGTGAACCGCCTACAAGACTGTTTACACCCTCACTCAAATTGCGTTAACCACTCTTTTAAAACACTATTTAACAAGGTTTGCTGCTCTTTACTCATTCCTTCAACCAATTGGGCTTGAATGTCGATATGCGGTTCAATCAGCTTTTCAATCAGGCCGAGGCCTTCGGCTGTCAATTCAACAGTTACACTGCGGCGGTCTTCTTTACAATGCTCACGTTTGATAAGGCCTTTTGCCGCTAGTTTATCTAAACGATTGGTCATCGCGCCAGAGGTGAGTAGCATGGTTTTAAATAGCTCTGATGGGGTTAAGCGAAATGGCTTGCCGCTGCGGCGCAAGGTAGCTAACACATCAAATGCACCCAAATTTAACCCGTATTGCTTGTGCAGCTTTTCAACTTCGGCTTCCATATGTTTAGCTATGCGCACTAAGCGACCCATTATCGCCATGGGCGTTGTTTCTAACTGTGGTTTTTCACGAGCCCATTGCTCTTGTACTCTATCAATCGCATCCATCAATATTTGCCCCGACAACAAACTTTATAAAGAAATATCTTAACATAAAGATACTTTACAAAAAGTGTTTTTAGTAATACCTTACCGCAAAGTATCTCAATGTAAAGATAGTTAATGTGAATATACTCCTCGCGATGATCCCTGCATTTTTATGGGGTACCACATATGCGGTGACACAATACACCCTTGCGGACTGGCCGCCTCTTTTACTTGGCGCTATTAGAGCGCTGCCGGCTGGGCTTATTTTGCTGGCAGTTAAGCCGAGTTTGCCAAAAAAAGCAGACTGGAAAATACTATGCGGCCTTGGGGCGATTAATATCGCGGCCTTTTTTAGCATGATCTTCGTGATGTCGTTAACGCTACCATCTGCCATATCGAGCGTGGGCATGGTGTCTGTGCCGGTATTCGCCATGATTTATCATTGGTTAGTCAACAAACAGCGTCCAGGATTGGTGCAAGCGTTATGCGGCGCGGCGCTTATTGTGTTGGCCTGGTTGCTATTTGATCCGAGTTCACTGAATTTAAACCCTCTTGGTATAGCGGCAATACTTGCGGCAATAACCTGTATCGTGATCGGCAGCTCAATCACTAAGTCTCTTGGTGATCGCATGCATTGGTGGACGGTGTTAACTTGGCAGCTCATTATTGGTGGCGTTATTCTCACCCTCGCATCAACCGTTCACGGTGTAATCGCACCAGCTAAGTATATTGCGGCTTTTTACAATTTCTCGACAACCAATCTCAGCGGCATATTATGGGTTGTGCTCCTGAATACCGCGCTGGGTTATAGCTTGTACGTGTGGTTACTACAGCGTATGTCTGTGGTGGACTTTACCTTTGGTGGTATTGCAAATCCGATAGCGGGTATTTTGACGGGGTTGGTGCTACTGGGCGAGACGTTCACGCCGCTTCAATATAGTTTGATGGTTGGCATGATTGTAATGCCGCTATTACCGCAAATTATCGTCACTACCCTACGAAGCAGAGCAGTGCCTCCTAAGTGTGAGGTAAACTAATCAGTTGAGCGCATAGCAACTATGCGCTCACTCATTTAAATAGACGAAATTAAAGTGTGAGTCGATAGATATATAGCGACTCGTCACTTGCTACGCCCAGATCATTGACACAGGACTCAACAAACTGGCCGCCTATTTTTTCAATGATCCGCTGGCTCGCAATATTTGACTGTAAACATTGAAACTCCACAGCTTTAATATCACTTACCTCTCGAAGCTTGGCAATAACCTGTTCAAGCACTAGACCGATTAAGCCATGACCTCTTGCCTTTTCGCCAAGCCAATAGCCGATCTCAGCGGTTTGCGTTTGCGCGTCCATATATTTGATCCCAAACACACCACAAAACTCGCAATTAAATTCAATAGCAGACCAAAGTCCGCCAACTTGGTTGTTTATACGTGTGTCGATATATCGCTCTGCATCAGCCTCGGTATGTAATGTCGCAACCCACGGCAACACGTTTTGTAAACTTGCTCGACTACTTTGTACGCAATCAAATAATGGCTTTGCATGCGTCAAAGCAAGGTTTTGTAGTTTGAGATTGGCAGAAATATCTAGTTGCACGGGATGTTCAGCTCCATTTACTCACCTCTATTCAAATACAGGTCTAAAGAAGCTGCGTTCATAGCTGATTATGCAACCGGTATCTTCTGCAAATTTAATTGCAGCCTGACACTGTGCATCTTGAAACGATTCATTGCGATACGTTTCATAGGCCGCCAAACTGGGAAAGGTGAATAATGCCAAGGCAATATTACTTGCACCTTCCGATGGTAAAAAGTAGCCATTATGCTGCCCACCAAAACGATTGACGAGTGGGATCCACATTTTGGCATATTCCTCAAAGTCAGCAATTTTTGCCGGATCAACAACATATTTTAAGTAACAAGTAACCATACAACCTTTCCTTTTTGTTAAAAACACCAGTTTCACTTTGCTCTACACACCGTTAGACAGTGTGCGAGATTACTGTAAGCGTTAATAACATGAAGTTAAAGTGATATGGGACTATCTGTCTCGATTAAATGCTCAAACACCTGTTTTGAACTCAGCGCAAAGCTACTGACAGTAACTGACACACACAGAGAGTATCGTAGCTGCAACTTTTTAAAAAATGATGGAATTACATGATGGTCACCGTTGATTCTTTGGTGTTATATGTAAGCGATATCAAGCTTAGCGAAGCGTTTTATAGACAGCTATTCCAATGTGAGGCAGCGCAACTTTCTCCAACTTTTGTTTCTATGAAGTGTGCAAACAACATCTCCATTGCACTTAAACAAAACACAGCCCTTACACCACCAAGTCGCATTACCGGGGGCGGTACTGAAATCTCTATTGTACAACCAAGCCAAGAGGCGTTTTTTGCTTTATACGATACATGGAAGTTACTAGATATTAAGTTTGCTCAGGTCCCGCAAGCTGAGGTATATGGCGCTAGTTTTGTCGTATTAGACCCAGATAAACATCGTATTCGCGTGTTTGTCGGAAATGAATAAATTTGGCAAAAGCAGCTAGTGCTTCAAGGTGTAACTTGTCTTAACAAACCCATAATAACACGCAGCTTACCCTCCAAATAATATCACCCAACTTCTTACTTGCATGGCGGCAATAAAATAGTAAAACATGTCCCAATGCCCTCTTCACTCTCAACCAATAACTCTCCACCATGCTCTTTGATTATATCGTAGCTAATGGAGAGCCCAAGTCCTGTGCCTTTACCGACAGGCTTAGTAGTAAAAAAGGGGTCAAATATCTTATCAATGATCTCCTTGGGGATCCCTACGCCACTGTCTTGTACACTGATCGCAACACTGCCATTTTCCAAATGCGTTGTTACCTTAATCTCTCCTTCACTCTCCAACGCCTGCGCTGCATTGATGAGTAAGTTTGTCATTACTTGAATTAGCTTGCCTTGGTTCCCCAGCACTTGAGGGACTTCACCTAACTGAGTTATCACGTTAGCATGATACTTGAGCTTACTCTCCACCAGATTTAACGTTGTCTTTATGCAGGCATTAATATCGCAAGGTTGCAATTGAATAGTATCTGCTCTTGAAAACTGCTTGAGATCGTTCACAATCGCAGAAACTCTTTGCAGCCCAGTCATCGACTCATCAATAAGCTCTGTACAATCGCTATTAATAAAAGCAAAGTCTTTGTCTTGAACAAATTGATTGAACGCATTACGTTCGCCGGGTTCAAGTCCGAGCTGAACCGCACGCTTTGCAAGTTCGGCATAATCGCCATGATAGTGACGCATCACATCAAGGTTACTCATCACAAAACCGAGCGGATTATTTATTTCATGGGCAACTCCGGCGGCCAATTGACCCACAGACGCCATTTTTTCTGAGTGAACAAGTTGTTGTTGCGCGGCTTCAAGCTCTCTGTTGGTGGCCTCAAGCTGCTGATTTTTCTGATTCAGCTTTTCAGTTCTCTGTGCCACCAGTTCTTCTAAGTGTTTATTTAGCTCAATCAAATCATGTTTATATCGTTCTCGACGCTCATGCTCTTCGGCTAAAGTTTGTGATAGTTCATCAAACGCTAAAGACAGTTCTTGTAACTCATCTTTACTCTGTATTGGTTTCCATTTGAAATCAAATACGCCTTTTTTGACATTACGAGCGATAAATTTAGCTTGGCTCTTCAAGATATACAGATTGGTTGTGAGATATATACCGAGAAAATAAGAGAAAATAGCAACTAACGCCATTTCAAACAGCGCGATAGAAACCGTCCAGCGTTTTACTTCAGACATCGTTCGATTTATCGTACCAATATCTATGCCTATCTGAATAGTGCCAAATAGTGTCCCTCCTTCAACAATATCAGCATGAATATCAAAAATACCGTCCGTGACTTTCGCAACTAACGTATCATCTTCAAATGTGCGCGTTTTAAAGCGCTCGTTTCCTGCAAAGGAAAGTGTTTGGCTTTCACCATCGATCACTTTAACGTAAAGGATATCTGGGTTGCTTAATAACTCATTGGTAAAAGCATCCAGCGTGGCTAAATCGTACGACAACACAGCATCTTTGGTCGCGCTCGCAAACAAACGTGCAGTCGTGGTTGCGCGTTTATTCATGGCGTCATTTGCGGACTCCATCATAAAATCAATCACCACAAATATGAGCGCACTCAACAGCACCGCTTCAATAATAGCGGTGCCAATCATGGTTTTGAGTCTTAACGATAGCCTTTTCATTCAGTCGTGGCGCTTCTTAATAATCCGAGTACTATTTGCCAACCAAGGTTTCTAATTCTAATGCTTTTACGTCTTGCCAGTCCTCGTTCGACGCTGCCATAATGCCTTTGAAATTCACCGCTTCGAGTAGCCTGATTCCATCTTCACTCAGTTCAAGAGAGGTCAACGCCGCTACTAATCTTTGCCTTGCATCTTCTGGCATTGCTCTTTTTACAGCAAATGCATGTGGTGTATAACCTTTTGTCGTCCAGAGAATGTCGAGTTGTGATTTAATTTTAGGATCGGCGTTGTTGAAAGTACGCATGACACCGCCCCCCGCTTTGACAAATCCTCTCGACACGTTGAGATAAACGGAGTCATGGGAAGATACATATCTTGGCGTAAATTCAATACCTTGCTTCGCCAATTCACCTCGGGGCAAAATGCTCGCAGCGAATGCAGCAGGAGCCGGAAAAGCAAGTGTCTCTCCTCGCAACTGCAATAAGTCAGTAATACCCGCTCCCTTTTTAACCACGATGATCCCTTTTATCATTTTATCTCTTTGCTTGGCGATAGCTTGATAACCTGCCCGCTCATTAAATACAACAAAGTGATAGGGATTCATGTATGCCACATCATACTCTTGCTGCAGCACCCTGGCTTCAAAGGTTGGTATATCTTTAGCGGTTTTAAATGTGTAGTTATCTCCGGTTTTATCACTGAGATAATCGAGAATAGGCTGCCAATTTTTGGCTAACTTATTTGCAGACTGCTGCGGCACAAAGGCGAAGGTATAATCACCACTCAAACATAAAGCGGGAAACAAAATGAGACTCATCAGCAGGATTTTTATCATCACATCACCACCTAGCAATAAACACTTTTCGAATAAGGACTTAAGTTCCACAAAAGTATAGATCAATATTAAAAAACGGCTTATTTACTCATTGATAAAAGTGCCTGTCCTTTATCTTATGTCCTTATCTTTGTTGGCCTTGATATTTTGTAACGCGCTTGCCAGCCAAATGGTAAACTGGTGAAAAATCGCCGAACTCTTGCGATAAGTCGTTTGCCTGAGCCAATAGCCATAGCCTGAAAATTCCTCCATTGCTGAGCTTTTACTTAACCACCCCTGTCTAACTGCAGACTCTGCTAATACATCGCTCAATAGTGCCAGCCCTTGCCCGGCCACAGCCGCCTGCAAGACAAAGTGTTCTTGCTCAAAATAACGCAAGTCATAATGACTTTCGTCAATGTGCGCTTGCCAAGGAATATTTTCAAGCCCCGTTTCGTCTTGCCAATGGGTGAGAAATAGTACAGGTTTACCGTGGTCTGGCACCCGATAGTTTGGACTAGCATAAAGCCCTATTTTCTCGGTAATAAGATGAGTTTCATTGGAATTCGGAACCGCTTTGCCATAACGCAGGGCGATATCAATATGCTTCTCTTTATTTAAATCAATGAGCTGATCGCTCGCGCATATTGTGACGGTTTGGTTTGGAAAAGCGCGATTAATGGCAGCCATATTAGGAGCAAGCCAAAGTGCAGCAAATGAATTACAGCATGAAATAAGCAAATCATTCTTTTGCTCAGTAAACTCAATAAACGCATTATCAAGCATATTGAGTGAATCAATACACACCTTTGCCAGTGCCTGTCCTTGTAATGTTAATTGCACTGCTCGCGTTTTTCGCTCAAAAAGCTGAACCCTTAACTGTGATTCCAGTGACTTTATCTGATGTGACACTGCCGTAGGCGTAACATTAAGTACTCGCGCCGCATCTTTAAAACTTAAGTAGTGCGCGGCAACCGCAAAGGTTTTTATATTATTCAAAGACGGTAAATGTGTGAACATAACAAACCTATAAGTTAGTATATCTCATCTATAAGTGGATTCTTCTCAGTTGTCACATTGCTTACGTAAGCACAGAATAAAACACAGGACATAACTGGAGAAAAGCCATGAAAAACATTTTATATATAAGTAGTAGCGCAAGAAAGTATAGTGAGACAAGTTCGCAACATCAGTCAATTAGTCGGATGTTAGGTGAGCAATTTTTGACAAAATTTAGCAGCTGCATACATGAAGTGGAAATCACCCATCGCGACCTCTCCGTGAAACAACCTGCATTCATCGATGAAGCATTTATAGCGGCTGCATTTGCAAAAGGAGTGTTGAGCGAAGAGCAACGCTTAGTACTCGCTGAGTCTGACGAAATTATCAAAGAAGTGACCAATGCCGATATTATCGTGATCGCAAGCCCTATGTATAACTACGGCATGCCTGCAGTGCTAAAGGCTTGGTTTGATCTGGCGATCCGAGTAAATAAAACCTTCAGCTTTGATTTAGCACGAGGTGATAAACCACTGGAGCCAATTTTATCGGGTAAAACTCTCGTATTACTGGCATCTTGGGGAGAATTTGCATTTAAAAAAGGTGAGTCACAATATCATTTGAATCACCTAAGTAGCCATATCGAGCAGTTGGCTCCATATTTAGGTGCTGAAACGTTTTATGAAATAGCATCTGAGTATCAAGAGTTTGGCGACGACAGGCATAAGCGCTCAAAACAACGTGCTATTGATGATGTGCACAAACTAGCACAAATACTTAGCGCTAAGTAAGAGCACAAGTGAGCGTATTGCGCTCTCTTTACTCTCATGCAGCTTACTGTTTATAGTGGTAAGTGATCTGACTTTGTAGATGTTTAGGTTCAATATGAATAGGACGATAAAGCTGGATAGTGCCAACAATCTTTGCACCATCACTAATTGTAAGCGTTGGTATGTCTTTCTCAAGCTTAGAAGCAAGATATCCTGCCTGACGATAAATCACATCACCTAAGATAGTAGCGCCGCTAGCAATTGTAATATCTCCGCTCGCGTTGATGACATTTCCTTCAATTAGCACCGACTCACCAACCTCAATATTACCATTGGTAACTTGAATGCTCCCATACACGCGCGCTTTTTCCATCAGCATAATGTTGCCATTCTCAACATTAACCGACTGTGCTTCACTATACTTATCAAGCTGAATATTACCGTTAGTCACTTCTGCAGATTTAACTTTGGCCCCTTCAGCTAGCGTAATATTGCCATTTTGTAGGGATAAGTTCCCAGCTTTTTGACCACTTGCCACATCAATATTTCCAGCAAAATGGCTTAAGTCTTCACCATGAGTGGCGTTGAGGTTACCCACAGAGCATCCGACTAAGTTTAAAGTAAACGCAAGCGCGAGTGGATATTGGTAAAGTTTGTTGGTCATTATTTTTCTTCTTATTATTGGTTACTAGAGCAAAGTATTAAGACAAAGTGGTGTAACTACCTAGAGCCACTAAGCAGATTTCACTTAACTTTAGCATTCAAACCGAGCTCAAGATGTTAGAGGCGGATAGAGTTTACATCGATAGAAGCCTACTCAGAGTATCCTGAGTAGGCTCAAAGTGCATGGCTAAGCGTTCAAAACCGCAAGTAGCCTGCCTTTTGACGTCGCTAAATCAGCTTTGTCAGCCTCAGCTAGATAACTGATAAGGTAAGTCTCAAGACTACTTTCTTCACCTTGCAGTTTTGCATCTAGCATCGCAACTTGCTCAGACATTCTCTCGCTTTGCAATGCTTCCGGTGATGACTGATTCGTCAAAATCTCAAGTCTCAATAGCAACTGGGCGGCGTTTAGCGAGGTTTTATTATTACCTTGCCAAGAGCTAGGAATATCACCGTCAGTGTCTACCGCTTCCACCAGTTCATTGAACTTTTCACGACGTTGTGAAGAAAATAGATCATCTAATTTCGACTTCACTTGTGACAGTAAACGATTCTTTTCTTGCTTCAGTCCTGGCACTACAATAAACGTATTGAGTTCGTCACGAATGGCAGCCAGTTCATTTTGAGTGACCGCTTCAATGACCTTGTTGTCGAACTCTGCTAGCAACTGACGCTGTTCGGCTTCCTGCGACTTTTCCTGTGCTTTTTGCTCGGCATATTGTGCACTGCGTTTTTCAAACACTGCGTCATTATGGGCACGAAATGCTTTCCACAAAGTATGCTCTTGCTTGGCACCAGCAAAACCAATTTGCTGCCACTGTTTTTGCAATGATTTCAGCAAGTCACAAGCTGCTGCTAAATCTTCAGCCTCTAACTGCTGCTGTGCAGTTTCAACTAGCTTAGCCTTTTCAACAGCGTTGGCTTGATGGAAGGCTTTAAGTTTCTCGTAAACCGCTTGATGGTGCTCACGGTAAATCGAATTCAGCTTTTGATAGACTTTGGCATCAACATTGCCAGCGTTTTTCCACACTTTGGCTAGGCGATTAAATTGTGCTTCCACTTCCCGCCAATCAATACCCTCGTTATCCAAAGTACTAACAAGTGCTTTCACTTCTTCAATCACCGCTTCACGCGCTATTTTTGCCTGCTCACGCTGTACTTCTTGCTCCGCAAAGTAAGCGCGACAAGGTACAAACAATAATTCAATTTTTTCATCAAATTGAGCTGCTTGTGCCTTTTCCTGTTCCGTTTCAACATGACCAAGTTCGTTCCAACGTGTTCTAAGCAATTTTACTTCCTCAGCACGCTTAACTGGATCAACTGACTCCTCAGCCAGTTTGATATCAAGCTCCGTAAGCAATTCTTCACGTTTAGGTGTAGCTGCATACTTTTGCCAATCTTTAAGATCTTTTAATGCTTGAGACAAGCTTTCATGCTGGTTTTCAAGCTGCTTTTTGTAGCTTGGCGTAAGCAACTCAAACTGCTCAATAAAGCCATTAAAAACACCAAATGCCACGTTAAATCGACCCTGATCAATTAATCGTTGAACATCGCGTGCTTTCTTCTTCGCGATTTTGAGTGCTTTTTCTTGCTCATTTTTCAGCGGCTCGATAGCTGTCATAAACGCTTGGCTTGCATCTGATAGCTCAGCTTTTGCTGATTTATGCAATACCTTAGGCAGTGAATCTAACGCTTTACGCACTGTAACATAGCGGTCTTTTTGTGCTTGCACTTGGGTATCAAGCGCTTCTAATGAGGTTGGTACTTCAACTGCCTTCAACTCTGCTAAGGCATTATTGAAGGTTTCACTTGCAGCAATAAGTGCCGGTAAATCGGCAAGATCACGCTCAATATTTTGCAGTTTTCTGGTGAACTCGCCAAGCGCTTCAACAGTAACATATTGCGGTGCAGACACTTTGCCTTTTAATACTTCACAACGCTGAACCAATGCATCGTGTGGGGCTAAGTCTAGTGTTTTACATGCAACTTCGACCGATTTTTCAATGGCCTCAAGTTCAGCAGTTAACTCAGCAACCTCTAAGGCTTCATTTTGCTTTTGCATTAACTCAGCTTGCTGCGCTTGATGTTTAACTTGTAACTCATTGAGATGACGGCTTAATTTATCTGCTACTTGTTGATACTTTGCATCTAGTGCAGTTACCGTTTCAGTATCTAACCACTTAAGCTCAATGCTTTGCCACTGTGCAAATAACTGCTGTGCTTGCGCGTTCACAGTTTCATAGTTTTGCTTATCTCTTAGCGCGTTTAACTTGGCAAGCACAACTCGCGTTTGCTCAGCAACTTGAGTAGGCATTTCTTTTGCTAATCGCTGCTGCTCCAGTGATCCACTAAGAGAAGTCAGCGCTTCACCTTTAGCTGCTTTTAGGACACTTTTTTCAAGTGAATGCTGTGCAATCAGTTCCAGCATAGCGATCTGAAGTGCTTCATCACCTTCTTTGAAGGATTTTTCGATCAACGTGGCATTCGCAAGGCGCTTAAGCAGTTTAACTTTGTTCGTTAAATCGGTTTCAATTAACGCAACTTTCTCAAGCGTTTTAGCTGGCGCATAGCGTTCAATGTATTCTTCACGAATGTTGCTCTGCAGTGTGGTGTCTTGATTAATGACCGCACTCGAAATTTTCTGCTCAGCAAGCTCTTTTAACTCGCTATCTTGCTTATAAACTTTCCACCAAAGGCCAAGGTCATTTACCTTAGTAAGTACCTTTTTTCTGATCTGCGCAGACTCGTCCTCAAGTGCTAGCGTATGTAGTAAAGTTGCGTCTTTGCTTAAGTCTAACTTGTCCACTGCTTGTGAGCGAACGTCAACCTTTGGGTGTTTCCATTTCGGTGTAAAAAGGTGTTTAAAGATCATTTTCACTGAACCTAGCTATTTCATTGTCGGCTTTGAATTCTTGTTGTAATTCGCGTTTGGATTTTTGCACCATTTCACCTTTTTCGTTGATGGTGAACTGCTCATTGGACTTAGCTACTTTTGCTTGATATAGCATAACCAACTGCACGGTTTGCTCTTTTTGCGCATCACTTAGTGGCGTACCATCAGGCCACTTTCCGGTTGACGCACCGTATTGCAAACGCTCGAATACTTCAGGGGTAATATTTTGAACTAAGCTATCTACATTCATTACTACTTTTTCTTTTTCAAAATAACGAGGATGACTCGATTAATTAAGTACCAAACCGCACCAATGCCTATAGCGCTTTTGCTTGCGATCATTTCAAACGAGTTAGGATCAGGCTGCTGCCAATAGATATATAAGAATCCACCTAGTACTAGGATCAGTGCAATAAACGAGTAATTCATTACAGATTGCTGACGTTTTACACGATTTCTAGAGGCCGCTCTCTCTCTGTCTTCTTGAGAAAAGTCTGCTAAATTGGTTTCACAATGCGGGCAGGACTTATGTTTGGAGGAAATAGATTTACCGCAGCTTGGGCACTGTGCTATTGCCATCGTGTTACTTCTCCATAATACAAAAAAGGGCACCTGTGAGGCGCCCTATTCTACTACCTTTGCGAACTCTTGTCCTTACATGACAAGATAATTTTAATTAAAATTCGCTCACTGTTTGTGTTCTTTGTTGAAATCTTCCCAGTATTCTTTAACCGAAGATTTCATTTCTTTTCTGAGTAGTAAAATACCAAATAAGTTAGGTAACGTCATCACTACGATGGCCACGGCAGCCAACTTCCACACTAGTGTCGTATCAGCGAACGACGCCCAGAAGAAGCCTGCAACATAGAATACGCGATACGGCATGACCGAACGACTACCCAGAAGATAAATCATCGCGCGGTCGCCATAGTATGACCATGCAATTGCCGTAGAAAACGCGAATAACAACAAACCAATCGAAACGATGTATTTACCATTTTCGCCCAAATAACCTCGGGTAAATGCTTTGGTTGTTAGCTCTGCCGAATGCACTAAAGAGTAACCAATCACGCTGATGCTATTGTCTGTTGGCAAGCCGTCTTTCACTTCGACGGTACCCGTGTACTTGTGACGCTCAGTAATACCAAAACGTACTTGCTCACCAATAGAACGCGAGTGGATCACGGTAAAGTTTTCCGTTACCGCTTTACCCTGTACAACTTCAATCTCACCATTGAAAGGTTTGACAGTATGCTCTTTTTTACCATTCAAGTAGGCGTACAATGCATCTCGGTCTTGTTGATTCGATTCGTCATATTTACCGTCTAAGATAACCATAGACGAGCGCTCGAAATGGGTTTCGAACTTTTCGGTCCACACACCCGATGACAAAATAACCAATCCCGTCAAGGTACAGATAATGATTGTGTCAATAAACGGTTCAAGAATGGAAACCATACCTTCAGACACTGGTTCATCGGCTTTTGCCGAGGCGTGCGCGATTGGTGCTGAACCTTGACCCGCTTCGTTAGAAAACAGACCTCGGTTCACCCCACGGTTAAATGCATAAGCAAAAGAAGCCCCTAAGAAACCACCCGCTGCCGCAGAACCCGTGAAAGCATCTGTAAATACAGAAAGGAAAGAAGGAACGATATTCTCAACGTTGTAGAAGATAACGGCAAAAGAACCAAGAATATAAATCGCAGCCATTAATGGCACGACGCGAGAAGTGATAGCAGCAATGCGCTTGATACCACCAAGTATTACAAGCGCAAGCAAAACTGAAAGCACAGCACCGGTTGCCATCGGTGCAAAACCAAAGGTCGCTTCCATGCCTTGAGCAATGTTGTTGATCTGCGGCAAGCTACCTGTACCAAATGAGCTAATCACAGTAGCAATTGCAAATAATACCGCTAACCATTTCATGTTTAGGCGACGATCCATATAGTACATTGGACCACCGGCCATGGTGCCATCATCTGTTTGTACACGGTATTTATGCGATAGTGTGACTTCCACAAACTTGGTTGTCATACCAAAAAAGGCAGTCATCCACATCCAAAATAATGCTGCTGGCCCACCGATTGAAATTGCCAGCGCCACCCCACCAATATTACCAGTACCAACTGTGCCAGAAAGTGCCGTTGCGAGTGCTTGGAAGTGTGTGGTATCGCCTTCTAGGCCTTTTTTATCATATTTACCAGTAACGACTTTACACGCATGTTTGAAATATCTGATCTGTGGAAATTTCAAGTAGATTGTAAAAAACAAACCTACCCCTAACAGAACATACGGGAACCAAGGTGAACCACCTAACATTCCATCTAAGCTATCTAATAAGCTGCCTAACGCATCCACGAATATTCCCCTTTATTGTTGTTATTACACCCTGTTGAGGTGTTCTACCTTATTTTTTAATATTAATTTGCTTTAAATATTATTTTGTTGTTCTTTTAAACGCACAAAAATAAACGGGTAATCAATATGGTGATTACCCGTCTTTAAGCTTATCTTAAGTCATCAACCACATTTAAGATTGCAGCTAAGGTGTCTTGACCAAACTGATATGAACGTCGGTCTGACCAACCGAAGTAAGGATCTGGCAAATTTGCATTGTCCTTAAACGGCATTTCAACGGTATAAGCCAACGCTTTGAACGCTTCACCGACAGCACACGAAGCAACGGTGAGGTTTGCTTCACCCGGTGCATCTTTATCGTAACCAAATTCATCTTGGAACTCAGGTGTGATAGTTAACAGTGCCGCCTTGAAAGAGTCTTCCAAACGCTGTAGACGCTCATCATAGCTCGGAATACCTTCACTACCCGCAACGAAGTTATACGGTAGTGCTTCATCACCATGAATATCGAGGTACATATCCAGCCCAGTTTCATGCATTTTATTTAATACATAATAAACTTCAGGTGAGTTCTCAAGTGTTGGCGTTTGCCATTCACGGTTAAGGTTAACGCCTTTTGCATTTGTACGCAGATGACCACGAACGCTGCCGTCCGGATTCATATTTGGCACGACATAAAATACCGCTTTCGATAACAGTGCAGCGGCATGTGGATCTTCGTCATCCAATAGTTTGTGAAGTAGACCTTCAACAAACCATTCTGCCATCGTTTCACCAGGGTGCTGGCGCGCCGTGATCCAAATCTTTTTCTTCTCATCTGACGGCTCACCAATAGTGAGTAAGCTCATATCACGGCCATCAAGCGTTTGACCTAGCGTCTCTACAACGCACGCATCATGGGCTTGAGCCCAGTAGACTAGGTCTAAATGGCGCTCATAACTATAAGGCGCAAAATAAGCAAAGTAGGTGTGAGCACATTCAGGCTCAAAATCGATAGTTAATGTACCATTCTCATAACGGGTTGGCACACGGAACCAGGTTTGACGATCGTAAGATGCAACCGCATGATAATCATCCCAACCTTCTGGGTAGGCTGAGTTTAATAGTTGATTGATATGAATTTTGTGCTCTAAAAAAGGCGTAGACTCTAGTCTAAAGTGAAACCATTGAAAAAAGTCAGACTCATTGTCTTTATTGATTTCTAGTTGAATATCTGCAGGTGATTCTGCTTTTACCACCTTGATATTACCACTATCGAAATTACTCGTAATGCGCATAGGTTTCCCTAAATAAGTTAAAAACTGCTGTGTAAATACACTGTTACCATACTCAACTATGCTTCAGTCGAGAATTATATTAAACCTCAAAGAGAGGTAATACTGTGCCTGCCTTTGCACAAAGTTGAGGTGTAACTTTTTGTTAGCTAATTGTAGCTGACCTATCTTAGCAAGCCTACCACAACGAACTTGTTTCAAAAACTAAAAAAGCCAGCTGGTGCTGGCTTTTTATCGTAAATTTCGTATTAGCGAGGTAGGCTCGGGAATTTTACTTCCGCCATGTCTTGCATTACACGTACAACCTGACAGCTGTAACCAAACTCATTATCGTACCATACGTAAAGTACTACACGGTCGCCATCAACGATGGTTGCTTTTGAGTCAACCACACCTGCATAACGGCTACCCACAAGGTCAGTAGACACGATCTCTGTTGATGCAGTGTAGTCAATCTGGTCACGTAGTTCAGAGTAAAGTGAAGACTCACGAAGGAATTCATTTAGCTCTTCAGCAGTTGTTTCTTTACCTAGATTTAGGTTAAGAATTGCCATTGATACGTTTGGTGTTGGTACACGGATTGCGTTACCAGTTAGTTTACCAGCAAGCTCAGGCAGTGCCTTAGCAACCGCTTTCGCAGCACCAGTTGAAGTAATAACCATGTTCAATGCTGCACTACGACCACGACGCTCAGCTTTGTGGTAGTTGTCGATCAAGTTTTGGTCATTGGTGTAAGAGTGAACTGTTTCAACATGACCGTTTTTAATACCAAACTTGTCGTTAAGTGCTTTTAATACCGGTGTGATTGCGTTAGTTGTACAGCTTGCTGCAGACACAATCTTGTCTTCAGACTGAATGTCTGAGTTGTTAACACCATAAACGATGTTTTTGATGTCGCCTTTAGCTGGTGCTGTAAGTAATACTTTAGACGCACCAATTGACTTAAGGTGTTTACCTAAGCCATCTTCGTCTTTCCAAACACCTGTATTATCTACGATAAGTGCGTTTTCAATACCGTATTTTGTGTAATCCACTTCTTCAGGTGAGTTTGCGTAGATAACTTGAATGTAGTTACCGTTTGCTTTAATCGCACCTTTTTCATGGTCTACTGTGATTGAACCATTGAAAGGACCATGAATTGAGTCACGGCGCAATAAACTTGCACGTTTCTCAAGATCACCATCGCGGCCACCGCGAACAACGATTGCACGTAGGCGTAAATCAGCGTGAGAGCCGCCACGTTCGATAAGTAGGCGTGCTAATAAACGGCCGATGCGACCAAAACCATAAAGAACGACGTCACGAGGTTCTGGACGTGCACCTTGGTTTAGTAATTCTGCAAGTTCTGCATTTAAAAACTCTTCGATTGAGCGGCCTTCACCTGCATTTTTATAAATGTAGGCATAAGCTAGCTTACCAAGGTCAACACGACCTGGTGCCAATTCCATTTTGCTGATCACTTCTAAGAATGGAAAGCTTTCACGAAGACGTAGTTTGCGCTCTTCAAAGCGTGCTACTGTTTTGTGTGCTTTGATAACATCAATGGTGCTTGCGCTCACAAGAGGACGACCGTATACAGAGATTTCAACGCCTTTGTTACGGTATAGACGACCGATTAGGGGTTGCATGCTTTCTGCATAATCTTGACGCTCTTGCCAGCTGTTTTGATATTCTTGCTCGTGAGATAAGGTCATTTTTTCTGCCTAATAAACAATTTTCTTTGAACGGATAGCCCGAATGGGCACGGCTATTCTAATTTAAACTGCCGTGATTCTCCACTGTTACCGAACAATTCATTGCGTTAAACTAGTAAACTATTAGCTCTACCCTGTTTATTCGGGCGTAACCCCCTATAATTATAAAAAATCATTGAGGTCAAACTATGGCGTTTAAAAAGTCGCTAGTTTTTGCAGCGTTACTACTTGCTGGTTGCGACGACACCCTAACCTTGAACCAAGTGTGTAGCGAAACGCCTGGTTTTTGTGAAGACTTAAATAAAGACAGTCACTGTAAAGACGAACGTGCGTCGCTAATCTACGCGCGCTATCACGAATACAAGTCACCGACGGACGAAAACAAATATGACTTGTTGCAGAATTTAGAAAGCTACAACCAATGTGTTTCTCGCGCTGCCAAAATTGAGCACATCAAGTTAAAAGAAAAAACCACTTCACGAGTGGAAGGTCATCTCACTGCATTAAAAGAAATGACACGTATTTATAATGAAACAAAAGGCAGTAACCACCCAGGCTTACTTTATTATCATTGGTCTCGTAACAGTGATCGCACAGCAATGAACAAGCTACTGAACATGCAGGATGACCCTAGAGTTCAAAACGATCCTGAAATTCAGCTTTTCCTCGCAGAGTTTTACGCCAAAGTAGATGACGATAAAACCGTCGATATTCTCTACCGCGTATTAGAGCTAAACAAGAGAGGCCATACCCCTAACCCAGAAGTCTATTCATCTTTAGTCAGTATTTTCTACAAACACGAAAAGTATAAGCACGCATATACTTTTGCTAGAGTAGCTCAACTTTCTGGGGTTGAAGATATCGATATTATTCCAGTGACAAACCAACTGGCTGCAATGGGAAAAGATTTAGCCAACTTAGATTCATTGGCGCAACGAACTTACGAGAGCATTCAAGCTGGGGAGTTTGTTTCCCCACGTGATTTCTGAGCCTTGTTATAAAAATCAAAACGGGAAGCCTATGCTTCCCGTTTTTGAGAATAAATGATCACTACTTTGCCAGTGCTACGTTAATAAATACCGCGGTCATTAAGATTGGGCAAACAAATCTAACGTACTGAGCAAACCAGTAATGTGCACCACGAGATTCTAAGTGGAGCTGATTACCGCGCTTCCAAACCCAGCCAACAGTAATAAAGTAGAACAGTCCCATCAATGGTAGCTGATATTGCGTGAATAGACTGATCACCAATTCGAACAACCAATCAAAGTTTAGAATAATCGTGCTCGATGCTAATAAGATAACTAGCGTAACCAACCAAGTCGCTTGTTTACGTTTAAAGCCATGGTTTTCAACCAAGAAAGATACCGGAATTTCTGTTGAAGAAATGGTAGAAGTTACCGACGCAATCGACATAAGCACAAAGAAAGTCAGGCTAACCAATAATCCCATTTCCCCCATATTGGCAAATAGCTCGGGTAAAATGGCAAAAATCAAACGGCCTTCACCGATTAATTTGCCGTCTTGAAATACTTGAACACCATTTTGCTGCGCAACGAATATTGCAGGGATAATAAGTAAACCGGCCAAAAATGCGACACTGGTGTCTAGCATTGCAACACTAAACGTAAGCTTAGGTAGATTTTCATTCGGTTTTAAGTACGAGCCATAAATCATCATGCAGCCCACACCCAACGACAACGAAAAGAACGCCTGCCCCATCGCCGCGATGATCAAATCAGGATCGCTAATTTTTGAAAAGTCTGGAACTAAATACGTTCTAAACCCCTCTGCTGCGCCGTCTAACGTCGCCATATAGCCAATAAGGCAAAGCAGTAATACCAGTAACAACGGCATAAGTCTGCGCGACCAAGCTTCTATACCTGATTTTACGCCTTTGAGAATAATGCTCGCAGTCAAAATTAGCATCAGTGGCGTAAAGATAAAGTTTCTCAGCATCGAGTCACCGCTAAGAAACTGGTGTGCGGTATCTAATTCAGCCATTTGCGCAAGAGGAGCAAGTGCATGAGACAGCATCCATCCAGCCACAATGGAGTAAAAGCTGAGCATCACGATAGCACCAGCAAGGCCGATATACCCCGCCGCGGCTCCTATTTTCGGATTACCTTCACGCCAAGCAGTCTTAAGTGCTTTAACTGGGTTTGCTTGTGCCTGATGGCCTAAGTACAATTCTGTGTAAAGTGCAGGTAATGCGAGTAAGAAAATTACCGCAAAATAAACCAGTAAAAATGCACCGCCACCGTGGTTTGCGGCTTGTGTGGGAAATCCCCAAATGTTACCAAGTCCAACAGCCGCACCAGCTGCTGCTAACACAAAGCCAAGTCGGCTTTGAAATCCATCGCGCGTATGAGCCATGTCTGTAATCAATCATTATTTTTGTAGACGGCCGATTATACGTACTTCCGCTGAAAATGCGAGAGGTTCTAGCCGTGCCTCAGAAACTCGAGTTGGGCGTCTCTAGAAAGTCCATTTCTTCTTCTGTTGAATCGCGATTGAGTATTTCATTTCGATGGGGATATCGGCCAAATCTATCGATAATTTTTTTATGCGCGACTTCAAAATCATAATTAGGCAGGTCGCGAAAATAATGGTCTGCTGCACGATGGATGATGCGACTTTCGCTATGCATCATAGGTAGGTATAAAAACATCAATTCAGTATCGTTGAGCTGGCGGTGATAGCCCTTTTCGATGGCGTGTTGGGTGAGGCTTAGCGCCAAAGGATCACTGGCAAACGCCTCTGGAGTGTCTCTGAATATATTGCGTGAAAACTGATCTAAGATAATGATTTCGCACAGCGCGCCAAGTGGTGTTGCTCTCCAGCTCGAAAGCTCACCTTGGTGCGCCATTTGGTGCAAGATACCGAAGCGATTTTTTATTATGCGATCAAAGTCCGCAGACTTCTTCCACCAATCTGATTCAGTGCATTCAACAAACCAGAATTCGTAGACGTCTTTATAATTCATGATGGCACTCCTAGGGAAAAACAAACTTGATGGTCAGCAGACCCTAACCGTTATAAACAAAGTGCCACCCATCACTCAATAATGCAACTTTTTTATTAGTTCCGAATGGGCAATAAATTCACTTATGCAACCTCTAGTAATTTAGCATGAATTGACTGCACGACCTGATCTGACTCCTGCTGCTCAACTAAAAAGCACAGATTGTGCTTGCTCGCACCATGGCAAATTAGTCGAATATTAAACTCTGACAACACATCCATCAGGTTAAGTTGGCACTTCTTCAACTGGATCTCAGAACCTATCATGGCCACCAAAGTAAGATTATTTTCAACGGTCACATGACAAAACTCGCCAAGTTCATCCAAACAAGCTTGTTCTAACTCTGGTCGAGAAGCATTCGGCGCGTTATCTAGCGTAAGCGCGACACTAATTTCCGAAGTCGTTACCAAGTCAACCGATATATTGTAATTACTTAAAATGGTGAAGATACGAGCCAAAAAGCCGCTAGCAAGGAGCATTTCAGGGCTCTTTAGCGTCAATAGTATTTGGTTTTTGCGTTGTGTCACTGCACGAATGCCTGCTTGCGCCGTTTTCTCTTTTTCAATCCAAGTGCCACCCGCTTGCGGATCACGACTTGAACCAACAAATACTGAAATACCTTTACGACTCGCTGGCAATATAGTTGCGGGATGTAGCACCTTAGCACCAAATGTCGCCATTTCTGCCGCTTCATCAAAACTCAAACGAGGAATTGGTCTAGCCTTTACACACAAACGCGGATCGGTACTGAAAATACCAACGACATCGGTCCAAATATGCACACTTGACGCGTCAATTGCCTCAGCTAACAATGCAGCACTATAGTCAGAACCACCACGACCAAGCGTAGTCGTCTGGCCGTATTGGTCACTACCAATAAACCCTTGTGTCACCTGTACTGTGTCGCCAAGTAGCGCGACCAAATTAGTTTGCGCAGCTTCAAGCGTAGCTGCGACATTTGGATTCGCTTTACCAAATTGATTATCTGTTTTAAGCACTTTACGTACATCAAAGCGCGACGCCTGAACCTGGTTATTACGTAATATTTGGGTAAACAAATAAGAAGAAAAACGTTCGCCAAAGCTCAGCATTTCATCGCATTGCTGTCTGCTAAGTGCAGGTAAACTCGCAAGGCTTTCAAATTCACTGAACGTTTGCTTGTAACCCTCAGCAAGATCAGCATCCAAAGACACTTGGTCGATAATCGCTTGCTGTATGTTTTCAACCGCTGCAACAACTGCTTTGCGCCCGGCTTCATCTTCCTTTTGTTGGGTTAGCGTTACAAGGTGATTGGTTACGCCAGCACATGCACTAACAACGACCACTCGAACATTTGGGTTGTCACGAACAATGTGAGCACAACGAGACATAGCTTCAAAGTCAGCGACACTGGTACCGCCAAATTTGGCTACAACATACTGCGAATTCATTTTCTCTCCTCTCGACTGTTGGCACAGTCAAATTTTATAAGGAGAACTCGGCATGGGATTTCTAGAAAGACGAACGCTTGAAATGACCTTTGCCAGAAGCTCTCCACCAATACGGTGACAGTTCCGAGGATTCAGCCTCGTAAACCGAAGAATCGTTGCGACGAGCAACTTTTCTCCTCGGCGAATACTTCCCTCACTAGTGATCATTGGTCTCGTCACCTCACACTAACTACCTAAGCATCGCGCCTCTTCTGTTTATTTTGCCTTTGTTAATCTGAATAAAAGCAAAATAAAAGCCCGCAATAAATGCGGGCGATGTAAGAAAATTATCTTTTAGCCGTCTAGGTGTCAAGTTATTTATGAAAAACTTATCCCAAAGCGGTAAAAAATTAAATCCATTGATCTTAAATAAGCTGACCCGCGAAATACGCGCCACTATATCCAATGGTATATGCGATAAGCAGGTAGATACTCATTTTAAGATAGCTTGAGAAGGTTAAAGCTTTAACCTTACTCATTGCAATGATCCCCGCTGCAGAGCCAATAATGAGCATAGAGCCACCAACGCCAGTCGCATAAGTAAAGGTTAGCCATTGCGCTGGAGTCATCGTAATGTCTGCTTTTAATAGCGCAGCCGTCAAAGGCACGTTATCTACCGCCGCACTCATTAAACCGACCAAGTAGTTTGCGTATTCCGGCGCAAGATGCAGATATAAATCGGTAAACTTAGACAATACACCGACTTCTTTCAACGCACCAACTAATAACAGCACACCCACAAAGAACAATAAAGTGTCGTATTCAATTTCACGGATATAGTCGATGATTTTCTTATTTACGTCCTTCTTGCGCATCAAGAATTGCGCCATTAAGAACATCAAAGACAAGCCAAATAAGAAGGTTAACATCGGCGGTACATGGTATTGCACGCTTAAGAATAACGTGGCAAAAATGGTTGATAAGAAGATGAGCGCAATGGTGATATCGGTCTTTTCAATTCTGCGTAATTCAGCCTTTTCAAAGGTGATCTTATCATTCATGCCGATTGACAGCATCGCAGCTAAGATAAATACGCTAAAAATAGAGGGAGCGATTAGTAAAAGCAGATCAGGGATAGTCACTTTATCGGCTAGAAATATCATCAAGGTGGTTACATCACCGGTGATCAATGATACCCCACCGGAGTTAACACTAAAGATGATTAACGTCGCATATCTAATTAGCTTTTTCGGGTCTAATTTCAAAGACATGACTACAGCTAATGAAATAAGCGTCGCGGTGATGTTATCCGATATTGACGAAAATACGAATGCAAACGCACCGACCAAAAACATTAGCTTGCGTTCGCTAATATGGGTTGGCATGATCCGGTGAACAATATTTTGGATAAACCCTTTTGAGTTCAAGTAGGCAACAAATGTCATTGCAGCCATTAAGAACAGCCAAAGTGTCGCGATTTCCAAAATGTTATGGTCTAGCTCAATTTGTACAATTTCTGGGCTTTGACCATGAATTGGAGAGATAAAGGCGATAATCCAACATAAAGTACCAAAAAAAAGCGTTGTTTTGGCCTTGTTTACGTGAATAATATCTTCTATAACGATGAGTATAAAAGCGATGGCGATCAGGGTTAGAATAATGGGCGTGACCATAATGCGTAAACAACCTGTAATTAAATGTAACAAGGGGTGGGTTCGTTTTCGCGGCGGATTCTAGCACCATCACAGTCCCCATGCTACGTACGATAAACATTTTGTGACAAATTGATGAAGTAGTGATGTAACTTAACTACTACACACTGGAAAGTTATGATCCCAGCAAAAAAATTATTAAATACGATAAATGAACACTGGAGCGTACTCGAGCTACTTTTTAAACGATTTAAGCTCGCAGATTTCAGTCTAAAAGATGTACAAAACATCCTAAAACAGAAAAACCCTAGCTGGTCGAGTGAACGAATTTATAAAGAAACCAATCGATTACTCCAACAAGAAATTATTATCCCTTTAGCTAAATCTTCACAGTTAGAAATCAACCGTGCAATCGCTGACTTCGCCAGCTTTCTTTTACAAGAAGAGAGCCTTGGTTTAGCAGAAGAGATCACTGTGCTGGTAAAAGACTTAGAAAGATTAGGTAATCGCATCGCACAAGCTGGTGAAGAGGCTGACTACTCTGAGCTACGCCGTTTTAGCCGCATTATGGACGAACGCGTTCGTAAAATTGTTAAGCTGTTCGAACATAACGAAAGCGCTATCATGAACTTGGTTGAACAAGCCAAATCTGACACCTCAACGCTTTCTCTTGGCATGAGATATAAAGCCGTATTGGAAGCTTTTGACGAATATATCGAACCGATGCTGGAAATGGTCGATATTCATGGCCCTTTCCAACGCTGCTTTGATCAAATAGAGCTTCAGGTCAGTGAGCAAATTGACGAGATTGAACAATTAGGCCGTGGCGCTGCAGACAAACGTATGCTGGAGCAGCTCAGAACACGTATTTTAGATATGCACCTCATTGGTAGAGAAAGTTTAAGCCGCAGTGCCGATCTCCTAATGCCGTTAAGAGAAGAGCTACGCCGCAATACACTCATTACACGCCAAGCCTCCAAAGTCCTTGGACAAATTAGAAAGCGCGGCGTTGACCGCTTACTCTCACCAGTTCAACCAGAATTTGTGTCAGACATTCAACGTTTTAACCTCGGACAAAAGCGTCACATGGTCGCTTATATGGCAAGTCTCGTTGAGTTTGAGCATGAAGAATATCAGCTGCCCGATCACGATGATGTGCCAGCTTATCAAAGTCCTAACATTCCAGATTACAACTCGGTAAAAACGAGATTTCAACAAACCGGTAAAAAGCGCCAGGCACTATTGGGCTTTTTAAGCGATAGCTACCCTGATCTTGAAGCAGACGAAATGCTGTTTCTTTATCAAAAGCTGATCAACGAATCTGACTTGGCACTTAGCCAAGAACAACAAAAGAGCAAGATCACTATCGCATCGCATACCTTCTCTTTATATCCATTTAGTGCCAAAGCAAAACAAGATTAGCATTATGACGACAATTAACTTAGACATGCTCAATGAACTCCAAGCCATTAATAAAAAACTGGTGAGCGGGTATCATATCAGTGAGCAAGACACTACCCTTTGGCAAGAATTAGATCAGCAAATTGATAGCTATCAAGCGCTATTTTCAGCCTTAGGCCATGATTTACAGCACGATGCCCGTGGCTTTTATTATTTGGCAAGCGATGAAAGCACGCCAAATATGGGGAAAATTTCCCGTGCGATTGCCCTAACCATTTATATTTTGATTGAACACTATGCCAACCAAGGTAAAGATCCGCTTCGCGTACTATTTGATGAAAGCTGCGATCTAGAGCTAATGCAAACCATAGTGCAGCTCAATAAGCATCTTTTTGACCAGCTAGAGATTTTTTCTGGCTCAGATCTCAGAAAAGACGTGTTTTTACGTATGGTGAGACTGGGTCTAGCCCGTGAGGTTGAGCAAGGCTTTATGCTACTTGCACCGATTTATCGCTACATTGACGCGCTAATGGAAGTAAACGAAGAACAATATGATATTGAGGACGAGCTATGAGCGAGCAGTTGTACGGCTTAAGTAAACTAGCATTATTAAACACCGCCGGATACGCTAAGTGTGTCATTCCTCTGGATAAAAGCGCGTCTATCTGCGCTCCAAATAACACTGGTAAAAGCTCGGTGATCAATGCGCTGCAATTTCCACTTATCAACGATTTAAGACTGACTGAATGGGATGGTCACGATTTAGAAGAAACGCGTAAGTTTTACTTCTCTTCTGATCAATCCTATATTTTGCTGGAAGCCAACCTCCCCCACGGCGATGTGGTCATTGGCGTTGCGGGGCTGGGTAAAATCGCCGGTTACGCGCACCAGTTTTTTTGCTATCAAGGCAAACTGAATCTTGATGATTACACCCAAGGTAAAAGTATCATCAAGTACACTAAGCTCTTTAATCACTTACAGGAAAAACAACTTAAGCCTGTAGAGCTAAAAGCACAAGAACTTAATGCCCTACTCACAGGTGGCGCCACACCATTTGATGGTGATATCAACCTGAAGATGATCCCACTGAATAATGTCCAAGATGCGCCTGTATACAAAGAAATATTCCGTCGTATTCTGAATCTGCATAAACTCGGCGCGCAAGACGTAAAACGCTTTATGCTCAAGGTGTTCGAACGCCATATGTCGAACTCGAAAGTCGACTTTTATGAAGTCTGGCGTCGCGCTTTTGATAAGGTCAACCGTGCGCGCCGTGAGCTGAATGCGCTGGAGTCGATGCAAGAGCCAATTTCAGCCCTTGAGAAAATGCTTGGAAATGAGGCGGTATTAAAAGGTAAATTAGCGGCTTACGCCCCGAAACTCGATTTAGCTTTGGTTGAATATGATAACTATCACAACGAGCAAATTGCAGAGCTGGCAACACAGCTAGAAGACATAGAAGCCGAAAAGCGCGAATTTGAGTCTAAGCAGCAGCTGTACGTCCAACAGTCTCGTGATATCGAGCGTAAGCAAACCCAAATCGAGCAATGGTTTACCGACTTCCACGCGTTAAAACGTGAATTTGAACTAACTAATCATGCAACGCTTAAAACCAATTTAACACTGTTAAAAAAGGAATATGAGCAGCTTTCCTTCTCTATTAATAGTGCACAGGGGCAAAGTCTCCATACCCTTGATTTTCGCATCAACGAAACACAAAAGCAGATTAAGAGTTTAAAACTGCAACTCAAGAACCTTGAGTTCAACCTGTTTACTCGTATGCGTGAAGATCTTTCTTTAAAAGAAGTGGAAGAGATCTCGCGGATCTTGAATCCAGATTTGTTATCGTTTTCAACCACCTCTCAAGGTGAAATTGATATCACTGACGAAGATGCCTTTGGCGCATTTTTGGAGTCGCTGTCTAAGTCAGTTCAAGGTGGTGAGCTTAAGGTGCCTGGCGCTACCGTTAAGTTGAAAAAACTAAGTCCCGTGCAAATGCAAAGTGGTGAGAACAAAGCCCAACTGCAAGCACAGCTGGAGTCATTACAACAATCACTTAGCGACTTAAAGCAACAGCGTGAAGTAGCCGCAAACGTCGCTGAAAAGCAAAAAGAGCGTGATGCGCTTTATGATGAACTCATGGCTACCGAAGCGGCCATGAAGCGCTTTGAGCAATATCAAACTATGTTGCAATCTGTTGATGCTCAACAAGCACTAAAAGAGCAACTGGAGATGGAACGAGAGCAAGTTGATGAATATTTGCATGATATTCAACGTAATGCTGGTTCGATTTCAGACCGCCGCTCTATCATTAAAAGCAAGCAAGACTTATTGGTGCGCCAAGCCGACCGCCTAAAGCAAGTGAAGTCAGAACGTATCGACCACACACTAGACCTATACTCGGGTAAGCTGGCACCGTACGAAATCGAAATTAACCTAGATTTTGATAACCTCTCTGAAGTGATCCACCAGTTTAATAAAGATTGTAATGAGCTTAGAAACTTAGACGTTAATGTGCGTAATACCTACTTGCATATCTACAATGCTGGGATCACTAAGTTTGAAAACGAGTCAGACGTTACTATTAAGTACCAAAAGCTGATCAGTGCGTATCATAACTTAGATAACGAACGAGATGCCGTCGATAAACAAGCGCGAGTGGCGCTCACCGAAGTGGCCGCAACCATTAAAGGACTGCGTCAAGACTTAGACCGCTTACGCCGAGAGATGAACAGTTTTAACAAAGGCATAAGCCAGCATCGTATCTCTAACTTGCAGGCATTCAAAATCAATGTCATCCCTCGTAAGATGCTAGTTGATAGCATAGATACCATTATTAGCACTTCAGATTTATATGAAAAAGGCGAAAGTTTAGACCTACTCAGCGAGCAGCCTAGCTCAGAGAAATCTGTTAATGAGGCGAAAGATCACATCATCAAACTAGCAAGTGACAAAGCGGGATTGACGTTAACCGATCTCTTTGATATTCGCTTTGAAGTGGTCAACCGCGCAGGTGACACTGAGCACTTTGATAAAATTGACTCAGCCGGTTCAAACGGTACGCGGATCACCATCAAGCTTTTATGTGGCATGCTATTTATTCGCTATCTGCTATCTGATCAAGAGCAAGCAATGTATCGTATCCCAATTTACATCGATGAAGCCGCGGATATCGACCCACAAAACCAAAAGGCTATTATCGAAACCGCACTAAGCTTTGGGTTTGTGCCAATTTTTGCATCGGTGAAACCACAGATCAGCTGTGACTACTTGGTGCCGATCCGTAGTGTTGCACAAGGTAGCCAAAACTGGGTGGATGAAAAAGACTGGATAGAAGTGGAACATTAATCCCAAGTTAATGTCTTAGACACAATTATTAAAGGATGCTTGTCTCTACCATTTAACGCCTTAACACGTTAAGGTAGAGCAAACATCCGACTAAGGAGTAAAGACACATGTTTAAGAATATTGTTATCGCCACTTTGGTGCTGATGTTAGCGGCCTGCGCCAAAACCCCTGATTGGGATTATGATAAGTCTGTACAATTCGCTAACTATAAAACCTATACTTGGTCACCCGAAGCGGACCTAAAAAATAATGGTCGTGAATACCAAGTCAATGACTTAATGGAAAAGCGGATCCGCAGTGCAATTCAAAACGAAATGAGCAAACAAGGCTTCACCTTCACCGATCCGCAATCGGCTGACTTACTGGTTAACTATCACGCATCAGTTGATACAAAAATTGAATCTGACTCGCTTCACACCACTTATGGTGCGCGTTGGAATTACTGGGGTATTGGCTGGCAAACACAGACCACAACACGTGAATATGAAGTGGGCACGCTTGTACTCGATATGATAGACAAAGCGTCTAACCAGCTAGTTTGGCGCGGAGCAAAAGAAGGTCGCTTACGTAGCAACCAATCACCAGACCAAAGAACAGCGTCAATTAACAAAACCATTTCGGAGTTGCTGGCTAACTTCCCACCACAGCCACAACACTAAGCGAAAACCGGATCAAGCCTTGGCTTGATCCGAATTCTTCATCTTTATTTTGAAGGTGAACAGTCTTAAGATGCATAAGCCTTAACTTTATCTGTCAAGCTTGATTGTTAGGGCTTAAGCAAATGTAAGTGCCAAACTCAGCTGTCCAACAGCAATTTCATATCTTAAATCCAATTGCGATAACGGATGCTCACTCAACTTGTATTGGGACAAAAACAATTTAGAACCGAATGTCGACCCAGTGCCAATAGCCGCCGTTAAGAACGATTTTATGCCTCATCTTAAGGCAAACTAACTTTCCTAATGCGCTAATGACTAGCTTCTTTAAAAGAAAGCTGATGGGCTATATAGAACTAGTTATCCCAATATCATCCACGATGATAGATACATCTCGCTTCGGTGCAAAAATCAAGACAAGCTCTAATTCGCTTTCGGCACTGATTGTCTTATTCAATTCAATAGGGAGCGTAAAGGTTTGCAATACTGGCTCTGTCGGCGCATATTTCATATCACCTTTTTCCAATTCAGAGAAGTCAGAAATTAATAAAGGGGAGACACTGCCAGATACGCCAATACTTTTTTTAAATACTACACCAGACTTATCAAGTAGCTCTACCCTCGTATCAGATAACAAATTGTATGCTCCACACCCTTCGCTTTCTCCTGAATCAGCGCGAGCCAGTGAGAAACTTAGGTAGGATTTTCCTTTGTGATTTTTATGTAACAACTCAGCTTCTGAAAGCTTAATGCTCAACCGTGTTTCAACTTGTTTCTTAAGTTGAACCTTTAATACATTATTAGAAGTTTTAGTTCCGTTTCTTAGGCGCTCTGAGTCTATATTGATTGGCACTTCTGTTAACGTTTTATCGGATAGGACTTTAACGGTACTTTCCTTTTTAGCTACATTTTCAAAATCTTCTATAACTTTGAAATCAGATGCCATATGGCGACTGATATAAATATCGTCAGGAAGACCAAACTCACCAGCCACAGGTTGTCTAAAAATTTTTCGATACTCTTTTGCGTTCGCCAATGTAGCTTCCAAAAAAGCAGAAACATACACTTTAGTTAAATTCTCCTGTTGTTTGGGTGTTAATAGCTTAGAATAAAAATCTTTGCTGCTTCCCCAATGGAAATCATCAGACATATCTTGATTAAAGTTTATATGGTTAGCACGATAGATATAAATGGACTGCTTTAAGTAGTTTTTATCATCATCGAAGTGAGTTCGATGCCATTGTTGGCTACCAAGAAACTGATAAACATCCGCATCATGACCTCCTTGTAACACTAAATAGTTAACATTTTTCAGGATGTTTCTACCATCAGCATGTTGATATTGCCCGTCCATTGGGGCTAAAGCGACAATGGATTTAATGTTAAAACCAAACTCTGTTGATTCACTACTATTTGGTAAGGTCTTCCATTGATTAAATGATGCAGCTAAAGCAACAGCCTCCCCTCCTCTAGACATCCCTATTAAAGCGATATTCTCTAAATCTATTTTGTTATAAAAAGTGTGACCTTGCTCAGCATTCCATTTTTGCAGCAGCTTAATATGTTCAAGTAGTATCCAACCACGGGCACCATTTTCTCCCAATAAATCATTCAAATAAGTTTGATTTACTTGCACAACAAAGTGACCTCGGCTGGCGAGCAATTCACCTAGATAATCAAACCCCGGGGCAGAATTTCCATGGACTAATAATACTAACGGTAGTGGTTGGGCTCCCAACGGAAGCCAAACTTTAGCCTCCAAAGGTAAATTACTACTTTTAAATTTGTGGTAGGCATTGTCCTCATATCCTTGGTTACGAGAATAGTCGGAAAGAAAGCTAGGTAAGCTCACATTTGGAGCAATTACATCAGGTTTTGATATAGCAAATAAAAATGGTCGTTCGCCATAGTTCATCACTGTGTATTTATGTTCGCCCTGTTCGGCAGGATTAGGTAAACCCGTAAACGGGCTATTTGGCTGACTATAACTCTCAATAACACAATCTAAAACATCTGAAGCTAATGTCGAAAATGAGGTGGTAACTATGGATAAAATGGTACAAAAGTACGAAAAACGAGTAAGCATCAAAATTGTCCCTAATGTCAAAATTTAGCACGTGGTATTGTATAGCAAATCGATCTTGCTATTAAAAAATACAATTTTTTATAATTATGCTCCTTGAGACGCAAGTAACTCAATAAAGGTTTAAATCAGTTGTTAAAAGGATAAAACAAGTGACACCCACCACTACTAGCACCACTACTCGCATCCAAGCTGAGGAAGTAAAGTAAAAAAGTATAAAAATACTTTAATCGCTAGGTACAAAAACGTTATTAGATAGGCCAATTCTTGTCGCCCAAGCATATCTCTACACCAAAACTGAGTTATCACGCACGACAAAGCGATGTAAATACGGAAGTAAGAAATTCTAAAATTGAGGGATAAAACAAGTGACACCCACCACTACTAGAAAATAAAACAAGTGACACCCACCACTACTAGCATCCAAGCTGAGGAAGTAAAGTAAAAAAGTATAAAAATACTTTAATCGCTAGGTACAAAAACGTTATTAGATAGGCCAATTCTTGTCGCCCAAGCATATCTCTACACCAAAACTGAGTTATCACGCACGACAAGGCGATGTAAATACGGAAGTAAGAAATTCTAAAATTGAGAATGTGAGTTTTGCTAAGCCAGCAAGCGCTCGCAGTTTGTCAGATTCGTCCGCCGTCGTTTTTGCAGTGTTTCACAGTAAGCGGTTATTGTCCGCTCTCGACCAACTGCACCGTGAAATACCCGTGAAAATTGCGTGGTGAGTTTTATCCAGTTCTCCGGTTCGATATTTAGTCGAGTAAGAATGGGTTGTGACTCAAAGATATAGCCTCGCTTGTCGGCGCGAATACATTGGCCTGTGAGTTCAACCAACTCAATATAGGATTTGAGCTCAAAAGGCAGTCCTTTCGGCATATGTTTTCTTGGGCTGCCAGCAAAGCGTAGTAGGCTTTTTGGCTGTTTACCTAATTTCGCATGGTCAATTCGCTTTTTGATGCTGGTGTAGTCTGAGGTTTCAGGCGTTGCGGCGATTTTGGCTCTAATAGGGTTTAGGTCTACATATGCCAAACAAGCAGCCAGTGCTGCCTCGTCCAGTAATGCTTGGGATTTGAATCGTCCTTCCCAAAATCGGCCTCTACAATTATCTTCTTTATTTGCTCTACGGGCGATATCTTCGTTGAGTACTCGCATAAACCAGCTAATATCGGCTAGTCTTTCCCTGTACTTATCAACCAGCTCATTGAGTATCAATTGCTCCGACTCATTGAGAGGCTCACCTTCAGTAAATTTACGGCTTATCCAATTACCTTTAAATAACTTGTGCCATCGTATCACAATCGCTTTATCCGACAGACGCTTAGCCTTTTTATCATCAACATATAAAACTATGTGAGTGTGATTACTCATCACGGCATAAGCACAGACATCAATACAAAACACAGAGCCCAACATCAAGAGCTTTTCTTCAACCCAATCATGGCGGTACTCGTATGATTTGCCAGTAAGTTTATCTTCACCGCACAGAAAGGCGCGCCTTACGCAACGGGAGATACAGTGATAGTATTTGGTGTCAGTTAAACTGATTTGTTTTTTACGGGCAGTAGCCATAGTTTGTTTTCCTCAATCCTTTGAGTGCAGAATTAAAGCGTAGGCGGTATCTTAGGAAGGTGTAAATTAGTGGTGGGTGTCAGCGATTTGTTTTGTGGGTGTCAGCGATTTGTTTTCGTGGTGGGTGTCAGCGATTTGTTTTCTCTTACCGGTTAGATAAATCAGCGCAAACGATGCTACCAAAATCGAAGCGAGGGCAAAGCCGTCCACAACACACTCAGATAATGGTCAAAACTCGTTCGCTACCTAGATGACAGACATCTAAAGATAGACTATGGTCGTGCAGAGCATGCTATCAAACCGTTCGTCATAGGCCGAAAGAACTCTACAAATGGTGCGGAAAGCGAAATACCGTGCACTTGCTCTCTTGGCAAGTCACCTTGGCTTTTTGGTTTAGAATAGCCATTTTTCGTTTTTAACTCATTAATTATCTTTGCTTCCACCAAGTAGATATCCACATTGGAATTCTCGTTATCCATCCCCCGATTAAACAATATGTATTTACCATCCGAAGTAACCGTAGCGTAAGCATCCCATTTGTCTGAATTTACCTTGTCCCCCATGTTGATAGCACGTCCCCAACTGCCATCTTGTTGTTTAAAACTGATGTGCCGAATCCCTCCGGGAGCTAGCACAAGTGGTTTTGGAGCGTTGCGCTGTGCTTAAACCAACACACAACGCAACAGTTAAATAAGTTTGTAGTTAGTTTTAAGATTTATTTTCGCATTTTATCGTCTCTTCCCCAAGACGATAGGCATTATTTGCCAACACATAAGTTCCCGAAATAATAGCAGTAGTAGGAACGAGTATCGGCGTTAATATAATTCCACTCACGGAATAATACGTATTGGTTTCATCTGCAACATCGACTATTTTTAGGGTTTTTCTATCCGATGAAATCTCACACTTGTTGATGTGGGCAGTATCCTTAACGGGCATTACCACACAAGCACTGAGTGAGACTATCGGTAACATAATCAATAAACTTAATTTCATCACTTTTCCTTGAATTTGGGTTGTAATATTCTTGTGACGTAAGTCTTAAATATTACCTTCCTCAATAGATTCCCTGTACTTACGTTTAAAGTACTTCAAACTGGCATTGATCTCTTTAATTTCCATTCTTGATTCCACCGCTAAATCTCTCATTTCTTTGACTCGTTTTGAAATAAGGTAAATAAAGAGGGGAATTGGTATACACAAAAAAATAAAACCGATGTAAACAAGCGCACTTATGACGCTGATACTACTCCACATTACTTCCATCATATAATTCTCCTTGAAACTTCCTATGTATTATTTTATGTAAAGCTGGCAAAAATACGTAAATAAAGTTACTCCTTTCAACGCCATAAAACTAGCTTTATATGATCTGTGTCTACAGATTTTGGACAATTATGAAATGGAAGTATTAGGTAATGGCACTACTTGGGTCAAGGTGATGAAAAACATGCGACCTTCAAAATGGTATAAATAAGTCCGAGGTACCTCATTTAAAAAGAAGCACCCCATACCAATAAATCGAACCGAAATTTTAAGATTTACCGAGGTTTTGTTCGTAGACCTTAAGTGCGTGTTCTAAATCTTCTATCAAGTCTTCTACGTCTTCAAGACCGATGTGAAGGCGGATCACGGGGCCAAGTGTCCAACCTGTGGTTGATCGCAAATGCTCCATGGTTTTATTGGCTGTAACTAAACTTTCATAGCCGCCCCATGAGAAACCCATTTTAAAATGGGATAAGGCATCTAAGAAACGGTTAATCGCCTTTTGGCTACCTTCTTTCATTACGATTGAAAACAAACCATTACTGCCATCAAAGTCGCGCTTGAAGAATTCATGACCAGGACAAGTCTCAAAAGCGGGATGTCTAACGTGATCTACGAGAGGATGCGCTTCGAGCCATTTCGCCACTGTCATTGCCGACTGCTCGTGCTGTTTTAACCTCGCTGGCATAGTACGTAACCCACGTAGTGCTAAATAAGCATCATCTGCAGAGGTACATTGACCAAGTAAATACGAGTGCTCTCTAAGCTCAGGCCAATAACGCTCATTTGCAACGGCAACCCCCATCATGACATCCGAATGCCCAACAATATACTTGGTTGCCGCTTGAATGCTGATATCAACACCATGATCGAGCGGACGAAACTGCCAGCCATTGCCCCACGTATTATCAAGCATAGTGATAACGCCACGGCGCTTTGCAACTTCAACCATCGCTGGCACATCTTGAACTTCCATAGTGATTGAACCTGGAGACTCTAAGAACAACACTTTGGTATTGTCTTGAATTAACGCGTCAATACCTGCGCCAACCATAGGGTCATAATAAGTGGTTTCGATACCATAGCCTTTTAACAGCTTATCGCACAAATCTCTGGTTGGCTCATACGCAGTATCCACCATCAGCAAGTGATCGCCTGCTTTTAAAAATGACAGTAGTGACTGTGCGATAGCAGCAGCACCAGACGGATACAAAGCGCAACCTGCACCATTTTCAAGCTCAGTAATGGCATCTTGCAAGGCGAAATGGGTATTGGTACCACGGCGGCCGTAAAACAGTGTGCGATGTCCACGGCCTTTTATCGCTTCTTGCATTTCGGCAACGCTCTCAAAAACTACAGTAGAGGCGCGCTGAACAACTGGGTTTACTACCCCTTTGGTATATTCTGCTTTTCTTCCAGCAGCAACGATTTTAGTATGCTTTTTCATAATTACTCTTCTGATTGTGCACGCCAGTATTCAACTAAATATCTGGAAATAGAGTCTTCTCTGGTGAGTTTATAGCCGGGCTTTGTATCACCCCACTCTGAAAATGTATTAAGCTCCGCCCGTGAAAACCATTTAGCTTGCTCAAGCTCATCTTGCTCAACAAAAATCTCTGTGGTTTTTGCCTTCGCGATAAATCCAAGCATAAGTGAAGACGGGAACGGCCAAGGCTGTGAGGCAATATAAGTGGCGTCGTATGCTTCAACACCCGCCTCTTCCATCACTTCCCTTATCACGGCTTGCTCTAGCGACTCGCCGGGGTCAACAAATCCAGCCAGCGTCGAAAATACACCTTCTGGCCAAACAGCCTGACGGCCCAACAAACAGCGTTCAACGCCATCAGGGAAAACATGAGTGACAAGCATGATAACGGCTGGATCTGTACGTGGAAACGTCATATGGCGACATTCAGGGTTAACACAACGTCTTGCATGGCCTGCTTCAACCATTTTATTGGGTTGCCCACAACGTCCGCAAAAACAATGGGTTTTATGCCAGTAACATAATCCTCGTGCAAGCACACCAATTGAGCCCTGTTGCTTTGGTAAGTTACGACCCACTTGGCGCATATCGATGAATTCTGACTCGGAGTCAATAAAAGAAAGCTTGTCTCGTTGTTTGGAGACATCAAGCGCAAAATAGCTGTGCGCTTCGTCACGACCTAAGAATATCGCGTCTTGGAGCGCTAAATCAGCGACTTCTGTGCGAGAAAGATAATGTAATTCATTATCTAGGGCACGCACTAGATTAGCGTCGTCTTGAATTAATAACCAGCGACTATTGTCACCCATTTGAGATAATAACCAGTTTTGATCTTTTCTTTCGTTAGACGCTCTGTCTAACGTCATTTGAGTGTAATACAGCAAGCCCCTATTCCTTCGTGTTCTGGAACATTTTATCCACCTCGGCGAGACCTTAAAACTACCATAGCACAAAGGTACAGGCAAAAAAAAAGCCCATAAATGGGCTTTTGAAAACTACAGTGTGATTTCACACTACAGAGAGGCAAGATAGTCCAGCAACTTTTGATTTTCGTTTTCAATATGCTTATAGAATTCAATATCTTTTAGCTTAGATGCCGCAGCTTCATCGATGACGATTACAGCATCACGATGCATTTGTAGTGCCGAAGCTGGACACGCCGCAGTCAACGGGCCTTCCACCATAGCAACAACGGCATCAGCTTTATTTTCACCAGTCGCTAATAACACGACTTTTTTAGCATCTAAAATCGTGCCAATACCCATAGTGATTGACAAGTGAGGTTGGTACTCATCAGCTTTAAAAAAACGAGCATTATCATCAATCGTCGCTTTCGTTAGGGTTTTAACCCGAGTGCGTGACGTTAAGCCAGAAGATGGCTCGTTAAAGCCAATATGGCCATTTCTGCCAATGCCTAACAGTTGTACATCTATACCACCAGCAGATTTAATACGCGCTTCATACTCGCCGCACGCCGTAATTGGATTTTTTGCATCACCCGGCGGTACGTGCGTGTTACTTTTATCAATGTTGATATGGTCAAACAGCTGCTGCTGCATAAAGTAACGATAACTTTGTGGGTGCGAGCCATCTAAACCTAAATATTCATCTAGGTTAAAGCTGGTAACTTCAGCAAAACTGATATCGTTCGCTTGGTTACGCTTAATTAATTCTTGATACAAAGCAACCGGTGTTGAACCCGTCGCTAATCCCAACACAGAGTTAGCTTTACGCTTTAATTGCGTTGTAAAAATGTCTGCACCATATGCTGCCACTTCGGCAGCGTCTTTTAAAATGACTACTTGCATACGATTAACCAAATGTTGAGATGATTAGAATAAAATGGGATCTGAGCCTTGCCTCGCGTGCAATCAAAGCAAGGTCAGATCGAACCTAATTGGGATACACAACATTAGGTTATTACCATTATGACAACGCTGTCATTATTATCAGAAATAATTCGCTTGTAAAGCAAAAGTGAAAAAAAATATGGATATTTTTTACTCTATGCAATCGAAAGGTGTTAAAAAGCCCACAACGGTGGGCTTTTTGAAAGGAGGCTTGCGAATATTATACACTTACAAAAATACGGCGTTTATACATCCAATGCAGCACTAAAAGCTGTACCGCCAGTAGCGCAAAAACAGCAATTAATGGTTGCCACGCAGTTGGCACAGCGGCAATCACGCCACCGAATACGCTTTTACTAATAAAGGTCCAATTCACTAAGCTTGACGCCAAATAAATGATAATGGAATTGGCTCCTATAATAACAAATGAATACGCCCAACGTTGAAAGCTGAGTACATCTACTATCGCGTAAAATACCGCAAGTAGAATTGCGCTCCAGCCGACGGTTACTAGCACAAATGAGCTTGTCCACAATTCTTTATTAACTGGAAATTGCATGTCCCAAAGCCAACCTAGTGCTAGGACAAGTACACCGGAGCCTGCCAAAATACCAACGGTTTTCCACTCTCCTTGCGTTTGGGCATTGGCAATCGCACGACCAGCAAATACACCTGCGATAGCATTTACAATGGCAGGTAAGCTTGACAGCACACCTTCTGGGTCAACCGGACGGTTTTGATAACTGATCCCAGGTAGTAAATACGTATCAATGAACGCATTCCAACTACCAACACCATTTGCACTTAAGTCACCCGCTTGCCCACCAGGAACCGGGATAAAGCAAAGCAGTAACCAATAAAATAACAATATGCCTACACCCACATGGGCCAAGGTTCGCAAACTCGTATGCCAAACCAGTAAAGCACAAAAGAACCAAGCAAACGCGATGCGACCTAATACACTGGCGTAGCGAATACCGTCAGGATCCATTGGGATCCCAGTTCCCCAACCATGGTTGTATAACACGCCAAAAGCACACAGTAACAAAAGGCGCTTCAGTGCTTTGAGATAAAACGGTTTACGTTCATTAAAGGGCAGATGGTCGATACGTTTAGGCGACAAGCCCATCGCCACACCCGATAAAAAGATAAACAGTGGAAAGATAAGATCGTAAAAAGTAAAACCATGCCAAGGACTGTGCAGCGTGTGCGCTTCAAAAGCCTTCCACCCTTGCCATCCGGTCAATACAAACAGTGCCGCAAAAATAGACTGGCCACCTAAGATCCAGAACATATCCATGCCGCGTAAGGCATCTAAAGACGCAAGTCGCTTTGGCTTATTATTCGTTGTCATTGTTATTTATCCGCGTGAAAACATTAACTATGGATCGCTCAATCAAGCAAATCCATTTGCCTCAAGGTTAGTTTTGATGCGCGTTGCAATCATGACTCTATCATTACGCACACGACAATAACTTCCTGAGTTGTCGATCCACCCATGCTTAACCAAATACTAGGACCTGTTGACCTTTCAAGTTTGTTTTTGCAGCAGTTTGATTGCCATTTATACTAGGCAGAGCCTGCGTAGCATAGTTATTCTATGTAAGTCAGGCGATAACACAGTAGAAATGCCAATCAAGCGCAGCCCTTCGGGTTCACCTGAGTGCGCTTTGTTCATTGTTGCTCAACTTTTGCCTAGATTACTAGGCGGCAAGTCGAGCGTCGCGACCAAAACACACTCAGAAGAACAAAAATCAAACAGAAAAGGTCAACAGGCCCTAACTAAGCTTAAAAAACAAAGCCCCGCGGTACTGCTGCGGGGTTTTATCAGGGAAACTTAAGCGGCCGTTTCCGTCCACTATTCAATTGTAAATCAGTTATAACAACTGACCACCAATATAGGTTTGCTTCACAATCAAATCGCTATCGAGCACCACGAAATCAGCATCAGCCCCCGATCTTAGATGCCCCTTTTGAGACAGGCCAAGATATTGCGCAGGGTACAAAGAAGCCATGCGTAAACTCTCCGCTAGACTCACGTTAAGCGTATTAACGGTGTTCCGCACCGCACTTGCCATATCCAATACACTGCCAGCAAGCTCACCAGTCGTTGAATTTAACCGATCACCGGTACGAATAACTTTTCTGCCATCAAAAAAGTCAAACTCCGTATCATCAGTCCCAACCGGAGGCATGGCATCCGTCACTAGCATCATTTTGCCGCGCTGCTTAGTACGAATCGCAAGCTGCGCCGACAATGGATGAACGTGGTGGCCATCAACAATCAAACCACACCAACTATTGTCATTCCAAAGCGCCGCGCCGACAACGCCCGGCTCACGGGAAGTAAACGCAGACATTGCATTAAATAGGTGCGTAAAGCCATCCACGCCAACGTTTAGTGCGGCGCTGGCGGTGTCATAGTCCGCGTTTGAATGACCGATACACACTTTAACACCCAATGAAATCAAGCGCTCTATATCGCTAAGCGGCACAGTTTCAGGTGCTAAAGTCACCATTTTGATGCCTAAATCTTGACGCGCGTATACCGCAAACTCTTGCTCTGAGATTGGCCTGATGAACTTTTCGCTATGCGTACCCTTTTTAGGATGAGATAAGTGTGGGCCCTCAAAATGGATCCCAAGCACTCCGGGCTGATTAGTAGCAATCGCTTCTGCTGTTGCATCTGCCGCTTGTTGCATTACTTCAATTTTGTCAGTGATAAGGGTTGGCATTAATCCCGTTGAACCAAATTGGCCATGTGCTTTAACCATAGTCGCCAAGCATGCCGTCGATTGCTCGGCGTTAAAAAATGCACCGCCACCACCATTAACTTGTACGTCAATAAAACCTGGTGCAACTAGTCCCGATAACTTAGATACATTGGTCGCTTGCGACTCGTAGATATAACCAATTTGGCCGTTGTTTACTTCGAAGTAAACGTCTTTTCTAAAACTTTCACCATCAAAAAATTCTGGAGCAAAATAACATTGAGTCGTCATTAGTTCGCCTTTTTTAATTCTTGACCTGCACTTTGAATTGCAAAGTAAATTGCCCCCATTTCAGGAGGTTGTTTCGGTAATTGGACTTGCTTTGCAACTTCTGGGTCGAGCCAAGGTTGTAGCGGCTCTGATAATCCGCCAATCATAGAGAGTCTAGGCGGGTTTAGTTCAAGTAAACGCTTCGCTAAACGACTAATGTATTCCGCACCAGACTTTACGATAGAAAGGGCAATTTCATCATTTAGTTTTGCTTGCTCTAACACATAACGAGCCAGCTTTGCATACCCACTAGACGGCTGCCCCGCCATTTGTTCTGCAATACCCATTGCCCCTTTCGCACTGAAGTGCTCTAGCAATACTTGGCTCAATGACGTTTTTTCACCAAGACCATCAAGATCGAGTAACGCTGCTTTTACTGCCTCTAATCCCATCCATGCGCCACTGCCCATATCGCCTTGAGCAAAGCCATGACCACCATAGTTCACTGTTTTACCATCAACCAAGGCAAAACCACAGGAGCCGGTGCCCGTAATAATCACGGCACCATCGCTACCTTCATGAGCACCAATACACGCGGTGTGTAAGTCTGTGGTAAGGAACATTTGTTTAAAGGGATGCTCCCATTGCATGATTTTGTCATAGAGCGCGGGTAAGTTAACACCTGCAAGGCCAAGACCAGCATTTAGCTCATGTACTTGTTCAACACGAAGACCCGCGTCTTGTAACGCCATTTGTGTCGATACCATGATGGATTCAAGCGTACGCTCTAAACCATGTAAGGGATTCGCAGGACCGCCTAGACCCGTACCCAAAACGCCATGTTGAAGAGAATAAATTGTAGCGCGGCATTTTGTTCCACCACCATCGACGCCGATGTATAGTTGGTCTTGGTTAACCTGTTTAGCCATCATGTAAAGACCCCTACTTTGTTCTGGATTAGACCGCGTTATTGTTTTCGTTGGACACGGTTTTTCATTCATGTTGAATTGATGTTACACAACAAATGACAGCGTTGTCATTAAATTTTTCAAGAAATTTCTTCATTTTGAAAAAAACTAATATTGCACAGTTTGTGAGGATTGTCAGTGAAAAATTGCAATAATCGTCAAATTACAAGGACTAACAGAGATTAGGGATTGTTAGACACATAATAAAAAAGCGACTCAATATTACATCAAGTCGCTTTATCGATTTAACCTTATCGTTCAGGTTATTCGCAGATTACTTAACCCCAAGTTCTCTCAAACGCTCTTGCAAATAGCTATCTGCAGTGTAACGCTCTGACAACACAACATCCGGTCTTGGATGTAAGAATAGCGGCAATGAAATGCGAGATTTCGTCGACGCTTTGCCTGTAGGATTAATCACACGGTGAATTGTCGATGGGAAGTAATCACCCGACGCCTCTTGCAGCATGTCACCAATGTTAATAATTAGCGAACCAAAGTCACATGGTACGTCTAACCAGCTGCCATCTTGTCTTTGCACTTGTAGACCTGGCTCATTTGCCGCAGGCAATACAGTAAGTAGATTGATATCACCATGAGCCGCGGCGCGAATTGCACCCGGTTCTTCATCGCCTGTCATTGGTGGGTAATGAAGAATACGCAGTAATGTCTGCTCTGATTCTTTGATCATATCTTTAAGATCAATAGAGAATCTCGCTCTCACATCTGCAGGCGCTTCAGCTTGTACCCAGCTTAGCAATTCTTGAGCAAACTCGCTCGCTAAACGGTAATATTCACGAATCTCTGCTTCTAATTGGGCCGGTACGCGACCTTTTGGATAAACGTGAAAGTACTCTTTAATGTCTTTTACTGTAAAACCTTTCGCAACTTCAGAGACTTCTGGTGGGAAGTAACCATCTTGGGTTTCTTTATTGAAAAGGAATTCGTGTTTTTCTTCTGAATTAAAAAATTCTTGCCAATGTTTGTAGATTGATTCAACCAACTCTTGTGGGATTGGGTGATTTTTTAGTACACCAAAACCCGTGTTTCTTAAAGATTCTACAAATTCTTTCGCAGCATTTGGCGATTGATAGTCTACGGTAGGTAACTGTTGCATAATGGTTCCACCAAAATTATTAGTAATTCATGGTTATTTACTCAATTGCACATTGGAGTAAATAACGCACTTCCCGTGTCATCTCAACACTGCGTACCTAGTAGAAGGTAAGGCGTATGTTATCGGGTCTGTTAACCTAGGGGGTTGTTTTTAAGCAGTAAACTTGTATTTGACAAGACTCGCTCAAAACAGCAACAGCAAAGGCTAAAAAGCCCTTATACGATCGTGTTGTCGATAATTCTTAAAAAAGTGTAGCTAATTACATGGTTAGCAGAGTACTTTTTAAAGATTACGTTTTAACAGCGAGCGAGCTTATTGAATTAGGACAAATGATATAAGGACTTATGTCCGCTTTTATGTATAGGACCTGAGACTTTTGATGCAGATCAAGCATTATCGGGTGCATCTATCGGTATTTGGATATCCCACTCCAATCCTTGCGGTGTATTTTTCACACTAAACTCTCCATTGAGTGCCCCTGAAACCAAGTTGGCAGTTAAATTTGCGCTGAGCCCAACATGACCTGCATTACCTCTTTTTGTTGTAACAAATGGTTTTAATAACTCTTGTGTACTAATTCCTCTAAGCCCTATTCCATTGTCAGTATAATTCACATGTAAATTGTTACCCGAGTGCGTAAAGGTGATAGTGGCAAGATGATCATGGTCAATCCAAGCATGCGCAATGGAATTTTCAACTAAGTTGCTCAATACCTCAACCAGAGCTTGTCCATCCACATAAATCTCTGTTGTTGTGTTACCAACAAACTGAATTTGTACGTCTTGCTTTGAAAAATCTTTTTTCAGTCTTGTTTCTATTTCTTGTAATTTAACGTCAGCACAGCTGCTATCTCGCTCAGACTGAGAGACCGATTTCAATAAGCTGACAAACTTAGCCACTTTTTCTAGATTACGGCTGCACAGCGCACTGCTGTCTTTGATCTGTTCAAACCCCGTAACCAGCCCATCCTGCGTAAGCGTACCTGCGGTAAGTGCACTTTGAAGCTCTTGCATGACGCCTTCTAAAAAGGTGTTTGATGTAATACTGGTACCAAGCGGGGTATTGATTTCGTGTGCAATCCCCATCACCATTTGGTTTATGGCTTTAGATAGCTGCTGTTTTACCGCTAACTTTTGCGCTTCAATTAACTTAAATTGGGTGTTTACTCTGGCTATGATTTCAGCGGGTTTATAGGGTTTGGTAATGTAATCAACACCACCAACCTCGAATGCTTGTACCAAGCTCTCGCTGTCTTCATAAGCACTCACAAAAATAACGGGAATGGCCGCAGTCGAGTTGTCGGACTTAAGCACTTTACATAGTTCAATCCCCGACATGTTTGGCATTTTTATATCAGTAATAATTAATTCAGGCTGATGCTTTTTAACGATACCTAATGCAATGTCCCCGCCTCGTGCCGCCAATACTTTATATCCTTCCTTTCTTAGTATGAGCTGCAATACTTGGAGGTTTTCCGGCATATCGTCAACAATTAAAATGTCTGACATGTAACGTTACTCAAGTCCTTAAGGTAGACACTTTTTACAGCATAGCTTGAGAAATTGTATATCGCGACTATGTTTATATATAAATTCACGCGTAAATAATAACTTATGTCCTCAAAAGCATTACTAAGTTGGATCGCACTTTTCGCCTTGATGGCAGCCTTAGGAAGCGCAACGCTTATCTACTACTCAACAACCACTCATAGCACACTCGCGACCGACGTTAATACCGCTTATCACAACCACCTCTCACTTGAGATATATAGCAAAGATAAAAACGCCCAATGGCTCAATGATATCAAACCTGCACCAAGTCACTCATTACCACTACCGCTACAACAAATTTATGAAACCCAAGCAAGATTAAAATCTCAATTTTTAGCAAACACGGTTGAACAGGTCTATTTACCTCAAAGTTATCAAAACGCCATCTCACAGCTGCCTCTCATCGCAAACGCTGAACTCGAAACACATACTAATCAACAACTTAAAATACTGTTGATTACTGGCCTTGCTTTCGCGGTGTTAACACTATTTTTAAGCTTTTATGTTTGGTTTATGCGCACTAAACATTTCTCCCCACTCTATCGCATCGTCAATACGTTACGTGAACAAGCGTTAAACGGCGCCCCTCTTTCAGTAACCCCCACAAACAGTGACGCAGATGTAAAACGCCTCACACAAGCTATCCATGCTGCCACCACCTCTCAAAGCCAAAAGTTGGCGTCAGCCGCAATTATCGAAAACTATAATCGCGAACTAAAATCCATCACTGGTTCCGAGCCTATCGTCCGCCACGCACTAGAGTTTATTTCCAGTGAGTTCAATGCACCGAGTGTTTGCCTCTATGCCAATTCAGAAGACGACACCTTGTCGTTAGTGAAAAGCCACGGAGTGACACCAAGCCAATCAATTATTGCGTCCACGATAGCGCTTTGCGCAACAAATAATGAACCGCAAGTACAACAAGAACCGTTGTGGCTCAAAGAACAAGAAGTTGAAGTGAAGTTACAAAGCCGTTATTGCTTTCCACTAGCCATCGGTAATCATGTAGTTTATGTGCTACTAGTCGGTAGTGTACAGGCGTTGATAGACAGCCAATTTGAAGCGCTTGAGTACTTGTGTAAGGACTTAAGTCTCGCGCTTGCTATTAATGAAAATATCGAAAAACAACAAAAGACAGAGTCGGCCTTAAGCGAACAACTTGAACTTACCCACCACATTATCAATGCTATCCCAAACCCTACATACTATCGATCTACTGACGGGGTATTTATGGGGGTAAACAAGTCCTTCTTGGCACTGTTAGATCAATTTGAAGTAGACGTGATTGGCGCCAAACTAGACGAGATTTTTGATTTAGGAATAGCCAGTCTATTTGAGTCCAAAGCCCACGAAATTATCACCACAACCCAAGAGCAAACCTACGAAGTACTATTACTCGATGGCCAAGAGCAAGCTCGGGAACTGATTGTATACGAAGCGCCATTTTTTAATGAAAATGGCGCTGTAGCTGGGATTGTTGGTATGTACCTTGACGTGTCGGAGAGGAACCAACTACAACGCGAGCTCATAGAAGCGAAAGACTTGGCCCAAAACTCGGCAAAAGCGAAAAGCGAATTCCTCGCCAACATGAGCCATGAAATTAGAACCCCAATGAACGCGATTATTGGTATGTCTCATCTCGCACTTGCGACCGAATTAAATGCAAAACAGCACGACTACGTATCAAAAATAGATACTGCGGCAAAGCAATTACTGAGATTGATTAACGATATACTCGATTTTTCAAAAATCGAAGCTGGCAAAATCGAGTTAGAATATCAGGCCTTTTCAACAGAAAAACTACTCGACAATGTCGCCACCATCGTCAGTGTAAAAGCCCAAGAAAAACAACTAGAGTTAGTCTTTGATATTGACTCACAAGTGCCCTACTGCGTGATTGGCGATCAGTTTAGAATAAGCCAAGTACTCATCAATTTAGCGGGTAACGCGGTTAAATTCACAGAAACCGGTGAGGTTGTTATTCGTGTTGCCCTCGTCAATGTCGAAAAAGGGTTAGCGAAAATTAAGTTTAGCGTCAAAGACTCCGGTATTGGCATGAATAAACGCCAGCAAAAAAACCTATTTCAATCTTTTTCTCAAGCAGACAATTCAATCACCCGAAAATATGGCGGTACTGGGCTTGGCCTCACAATTTCGCAGCAACTGGTCAAGCTTATGGGGGGAGAAATATATGTTGAGAGTGAGGAAAACGTCGGTTCGGAGTTTTATTTCACATTAGAAATGGAAGTCAGTGACGAGCTGAGTCAGGCGAAAATGGCGTCAACCCACTTATCAGAGCTATCAGCAACAATTATTGACGATAACCAACATGCATTGGACGTGTTAAGTGGTATGCTAACAAACTTTGGTATGCAAGTTTGTTCTTATTTGGACCCTCATAAAGCATTAAATCAATTCGTCCTAACACAAGATTTACCCGATCTTATTTTCGTCGATTGGCATATGCCAAAATTAGATGGCATCGAGATGATCACTAAGCTGCAATCGCAAGTCGATGTGTCACAAAGTAAGTTTATTTTAGTCACAGCTTATGGTCGGGAGTTAAACCTGAGCGACAGCCAAGCCAGTTTAGTCGATGGTGTACTTTTAAAGCCGATTAATCCGTCAAACCTTGTGGACGTTATTCAAAATGCCGTATTTGACTCACCAGAGGTAAGAACCACTATCACCAAAAAAGAACAAACGATTAGTAAACAAGCACTAAATGGCATATCGATTTTGGTTGCGGAGGATCAACCTGTTAACCAGGAAATCGCTGTTGAGATCTTATCTAGCTTCGGAGCGCAAGTGGCGGTCGCTGATAATGGGCAAGAAGCCATTGAGCAAGTTCATAGCAAACATATAGATATTGTTTTAATGGATATGCAAATGCCAGTGATGGATGGCATTACCGCGACGCAAAACCTTCGTATAGAGTTCGATAAAAATACACTTCCTATTCTCGCGATGACCGCCAATGCCATGGAAGAAGACATCCAGACTTGTATCGATGCTGGTATGAATGACCATGTCACCAAACCCATCGACGTAGAGCAACTCGTTAAAAGTATTTTGAAATACGCAAGTGCGGAGACCAGTAGCCTTTTAGCAACACCAGTAGCAAACCAATCAGAAGTCACTACAGAAGTAGAGGAAGTTGATGAGATCATTGAGTTTGAAGGCATTGATATTGCTGAGGGTATTGCTCGAGCAGCTGGCAACCAAAAGGTTTACTTCGATATCTTAGAAAAGTTCCTGTCCCAGCAGATTGAAGAGCTGATCAATTTAAAACAGGCTTTAGCCATTGAGAATTTTGAACTGGCACATAGCATGTTACATGCATTAAAAGGTGCTAGTGCTAACCTTTCGATTGTTAGGCTGACAGAGGAATTTAAGCACATTGAAGCTTCTCTCAATGTCCGTCCACCTAATGCGAGCGAAATTGACGAACTGATTAAATACGTTAAATATGCGCTGGAGCAATGCCAAAAACGTCGTAAAAAAGAAGCGTCTCATCAGGTAAAAAATGTAACGAAAAACAACGAAGAAAAAGGTGGCAATAGTCAATTAGAGGAACTCATCCAGCTTGCGTGTGCGTTAAGAGATTATGATACCCAAGCCACAGAGTTAGTAGACTCAATTTCAGTAAGTAGCTATTTGACGGAGCCAGAACTACAGAAATTAAAAACCGCCATCGCCCGCTTTGAGTTCAATGAAGCCTTTATGATGCTAACATCCATAAAGCATGTAGAAGAAGCACCTGAGCTTAATGCAGGAAAAGGCGCACTGCATTAGTGCCATTACTATATATTTTATCCGAGGGCGAAATGAAGATTTCGACGTAATAGAAAGGCCACTGAGGTGGCCTTTCTATTACGTGCTCAAACACATGTCCTTAAATACGGTTTTACAGTCCTAACTGATCCATAAAGTCGTCATCTACAACATCTTCTTCCTGCGGCTTCGCTGGCTTTTTCTTCTCAGCCTGACTTGCAATAATGTCATCTGGGTCTACCGACTCTGCAATATCAAAGTCATGTAGCTTAATGAATTCAGTTTTATCCATTGCCAATTCAAGATAGAAAATATTCTGGCCTTGAGTGGTAAAGGTAACGCGTCTTGCCTGCGGGCGATCCATCGTTGTGTCTACCGAGATCTGCACCTGTTTGTTGATAGCCATCATCTTAGGCTGGTTTTGCGTGATAGAGGTATGTAGCTGCTCGCGTACTTTGTTGGTGAAATCACCGACAATCTGGTTCATCAACTCACCCAATACGTTGGCAACGTCATCGGACAAATGACTATGCGCAATTTCTTCTTCAGGCATGCCCATGTTGCGCATGTAATCGGTATACACCTCCATTGCTGCTTGCGCGGTAAAATTAGTTACGACTAAACCGGTAAAGCCGCCATCAAACAATACGAAACAGCCGATGTCAGGCCTCATACAGGTACGAGTTATCTTTTGTACCATCGCGGAATAGTTAATTTGGTTGCCGCTTGCCGACGACAGAACTTCTGTTACTGAGTGGCATAGCGTTGAGAGGATATCTTCTGTGCTAATCACTTTGCTTTTCGCCATTTTTGGTCTCATATTTACTTCTTATTATTAATAGTAGCCAAGCTACTGAATTTATCACTGACTATCCAGCATAAAATGCTAAAATAGCGAGATTATTTTCAAAGAGAGATTTAATGTGACGGGCAAAGACAGTATTTATGCCACTGAGCAAGCAGTAAAAGATTTCACTTTCGACGCCAATGTCGTCGAAGTGTTTCCAGATATGATCCAACGCTCAGTGCCGGGCTACGCGACAATAGTAAGCACAATGGGCAAACTTGCGGGTACTTACGCGCAAAGTAACTCAAACTTATATGACTTAGGCTGCTCTTTAGGCGCGGTCACGCTAAGCATGCGTAGAAATATAGATAAAGAAAACTGTCATATCATTGCCGTGGATAATTCACAGCCTATGGTAGAGCGTTGCCAACTGCATTTAAAAGGCTTTAAATCTGACGTCCCAGTCTCGGTCACTTTAGGTGATATCAATGAAATAGAGATTAGCAATGCATCTGTCGTTGCGATGAACTTCACCCTACAGTTTATCCCACCAGAAAACCGCAAAGCGGTTCTCGAAAAAATATATCAGGGTTTAAAACCTGGTGGCGTACTGCTATTAAGTGAAAAAATCCGCGGTGAAAACGGTACTAAAGACAACTTACTTATCGACCTTCACCACGACTTTAAACGCCACAATGGCTACTCAGAATTAGAGATCAGCCAAAAACGCACCGCGATTGAAAACGTGATGCGCACGGACTCATTAAGTACCCATATGACAAGATTAGAGGATATTGGCTTTAATCAAACTCAAGTGTGGTATCAGTGCTTTAACTTCTGCTCAATGGTAGCAATAAAATAGAGGCAATTATGAATCATTGGTTTACCGACTTTTATGCAACCATTGCGAAAACCCCTTTGAGCCATTGGCTAGAAACGTTGCCTGCGCAGCTTAGCCATTGGCAAAAAGAAGCCCAACATGGCGACTGGCCGAAATGGGAAAAAGTCATTAAAAATCTACCTGAGATCTCAACCACCCATGTTGATATAAAAACCAAGGTTGAGATAGGTACTGGCGAAGACGTCAATGAAGGTCATCAAAAGCAGTTAACACATTTACTAAAACGCATGATGCCATGGCGTAAGGGACCATTTCATTTACATGGCGTCCATATTGATACTGAGTGGCGCAGCGACTGGAAATGGGACCGACTGCTCCCCCATATTAGTGACCTTCATGGCCGTAATGTCTTGGATATCGGCTGTGGTTCTGGTTATCACTTGTGGCGTATGCGCGGTGAAGGCGCAGAGCTTGTTGTTGGCATTGACCCTTCCGATCTATTTTTATGCCAATTCCAAACTATTAAACACTTTAACCCCGATCCAAACGTGCATTTACTACCACTAGGTGTAGAGCAATTGCCAGAGTTAAAAGCATTTGATACTGTGTTTTCAATGGGCGTGCTATATCACCGTCGTTCACCAATCGATTTTTTAGCGCAGCTAAAGTCTCAGCTAAGAAAAGGTGGAGAATTGGTGCTAGAAACACTCGTCATTGAAGGCGATGTAAATACAGTATTGGTGCCGACCGATCGCTACGCAAAAATGCGCAACGTATGGTTTATTCCAAGCTGTGATGCATTAACATTGTGGCTTGAGCGCGTGGGCTTTAAAGACATCAAAGTGGTAAACAAAGACGTCACGTCGTTAGACGAGCAGCGCCAAACCCCTTGGATGGAAACAGAGTCGCTTGCTGATTTCTTAGATCCAAATGACACTAGCAAAACCATTGAAGGCTACCCCGCTCCACTCCGTGCTATATTTATCGCAAAAGCGTAAAACTGGTAAGGGGCATCAGCCCCTTACTCATAAGACTCATCAAAACAAAACCATAACCCACTGATTTAGTTGCATTAACTTACAATTCCAAGGTTGACCTAAACATTCTCCCTTCATTACAATCACGCCGTTATGCAGTTGCACTGCGTAGCTTGAATTAGACTATACAATAAGGAATTGTTAATGAAAAAGATGTCTCTTACCGCCCTATTCATTTCTTCACTCGCGCTAAGTGGTCAAGCAATTGCTGACAACTTTATGATCACGAAAGAAAAACAACCTAGTCGGATGCTAGTATTAAGCTCAGCAGGCGGTCTTTCAACCACAGAGTTTTCTGTATTAAACATCGATTTAAGTGATATCCCATATGGAAGTAAAACGGGTACTATCACTGGAGTTAGCTATACTTCAGCGGGTTACGCCGATCCTGGCAATGAAACGGTGGAGCTTTGTTTCAGTCGTGCATACAGCACGACACCTTTCAAGTGTATTGAAATTAATCCTAACGATTCAGGGAATACAACTACGTTTAATGGTGAGGCATTTAAAGCGGGTATTTCAGCCTCTATCGTTCATAGAGTAGAAGCCACAGGCAACTTCCATTATGCAGAGCCAAGTCGAAAAGAAAGTATTACTTTCCACTACAGCACTTATTAAAACGATTTAGCTAGTTTAGAGATAATGTAGGAGTCTCTTTGGACTCCTACATGTTAACCAAGCGAACGCTTAATTATTAACCCAATAGTTCACCTAACTGCTTGCTCACCGCATCAACAGCTTGTGTACCATCTAGTTTGTGATATTGCGTGTTACCAGCATCCGCTTCTGCACTGTAGTAGTCTACTAGTGGTTTAGTTTGCTCATGGTAAATCGCTAGACGTTTACGGACTGTCTCTTCAGTGTCGTCATCACGAATGATTAGGTCTTCACCCGTTACGTCATCTTTGCCTTCTACTTTAGGCGGATTGTAAACGATATGGTAAACACGACCAGAACCTGGGTGTACACGACGACCGCTCATACGCTCAACGATGATCTCATCTGCCACATCAAATTCGATAACATGGTCAACTTTGATGCCATTTTCTTTCATTGCGTCTGCTTGTGGAATTGTGCGTGGGAAGCCATCAAGCAAGAAGCCATTTGCACAATCTTCTTTTGCGATGCGCTCTTTTACCAAGCCGATAATGATTTCATCAGATACTAGTTGACCTGCATCCATGACTTTTTTCGCTTCAAGACCCAGCGGAGTCCCTTCTTTGATAGCAGCACGTAACATGTCGCCTGTCGAGATCTGAGGGATCCCATATTTGTCCATTAGAAATTGAGCTTGAGTACCTTTACCTGCACCCGGCGCGCCTAGCAAGATGATGCGCATAATTGAATCCTCGTTTGGAGTTATTGGTATTTGTGTGGTGAATTTTTCCATATACGCTGCCGATCCTCAAGGAACTTATACTAATTGATAAGGAAGAATGGCAATTTTTCCGTCAAAAACAAAAAAGCTCCGCGATCTGCAGAGCTTTTGGTTAGAAATTAATCCTGATTATAAAAATGCACCTAGTGCTTTAACTTGGTCTAGCATGCGGCAAGAGAAGCCCCATTCGTTATCATACCAAGCCATCACTTTTACCAGCTTTCCATCTACTTTGGTTTGTGTTGAGTCAAACACTGAAGAAGCTGGATTGTGGTTGAAATCGATAGAAACCAAAGGTAATTCATTGTACTCAAGGATTGCACTCATCGCGCCCTCAGCGGCCGCTTTGATTGCTGCATTCACTTCTTCTTTTGAAGTGTCACGCTTGGCAACAAACGTTAAATCAACCAGTGATACGTTGATAGTTGGCACACGAACCGCCATACCATCTAATTTGCCAGCAAGTTCAGGAAGCACTAAGCCAACTGCCTTTGCCGCGCCCGTTTTCGTCGGGATCATCGACTGAGTGGCACTACGCGCACGATATAAATCAGGGTGGTAAACGTCTGATAGATTCTGATCGTTGGTGTAGGCATGAATGGTTGTCATGCTACCTTGATCAATACCAATCGTATCATTCAATACTTTTGCAATAGGCGCAAGACAGTTTGTGGTACAAGATGCGTTAGAGATAATGGTTGATTCAGCATTTAGCACTTCGCTGTTAACGCCATGAACAACCGTTGCATCCATATCTGTGCCCGGCGCAGATACAATCACTTTTTTCGCACCGGCTTCAATGTGTTTAGCCGCAGCTTCACGAGAAGTGAACAACCCAGTACATTCAAGCACGATATCAACGTTTAGCGCTTTCCAAGGAAGATTTGCAGGATCACGCTCTTGCGTTAGCGTGATTTCGTCACCACCGATAACGAGTGTGTTGTCGTTAAGAACAACCTGCTCTTGAAAGCGACCATGTACAGAGTCAAATTGAGTCAAATGTGCGTTTACGTTTGCAGGTGCGAGATCGTTGATGGCAACGACTTTGATGTCTTTATTCTGACCTGACTCGTACAGTGCACGAAGTACGTTACGACCGATACGTCCATAGCCATTAATTGCGATATTAATCATGATAACTGTCCCCTAATCTATTTTACTTCACTTGCTTGTTTCGCAAGCGCTTCAATGGCTTGCCAGTCTTTGTTTGCGATAAGTGCTTTATCAAGCATCCAAGTACCGCCCACACATACCACATTGTCGAGTGCAAGATACTTAGGTGCAGTTGCCAACGAAATACCACCCGTTGGACAGAATTTTACTTGTGGAATTGGCCCGCCAATGGATTTAAGCATTGGTGCACCACCTGCAGCTTCTGCTGGGAAAAACTTTAAGAATTCAAAACCATGACTTGCAAGCTTCATCACTTCGCTTGGCGTTGCAGCACCTGGAAGAAATGGAATACTTGACGACTTTGCCAGTGCCAATAATTCGTCATTGACACCTGGACTTACCATGAAGTCAGCGCCGGCTTCTACTGAGGCATTAAAGGTTGCCTTATCCACTACCGTACCAGTACCAACATAGGCGTCAGGTAAAGCCGCTTTAATGTCTTTTACCGCTTGCGCTGCCACCGGAGTACGAAGTGTAACTTCAAGTGCTTTTAAGCCACCATTAAACAATGCCGTGGCAAGCGGCACCGCGTCTTCTAGGTTATCAATAACGATAACCGGAACCACTGGTGCTGCTGACAATATCTCTTTAATACTCATGCTCACCCTCATTCCCACTGTTATTATTCTTCGATGCCAAATGAGCATGCGCCTTGATCTGCACTGCTCACTACGTGTCTAAATCCTGAGAATAGCTCTCGACCCGTACCAAATGTTTGAGATTGCGGTGAAAGCTGTAATTCGCGCTGTGCCATTTCTTCATCAGAAACATGTAGCACTAATTCGCCTTTTGGTGCATTTAAGGTGATCAAATCACCTTCGTGCACTTTTGCAATTGCACCACCTTCAACCGCTTCCGGTGCAAGGTGGATCGCCGCAGGTACTTTACCCGACGCACCAGACATACGACCATCAGTCACAATCGCCACTTTAAAACCTTGGTCTTGTAATGTAGCCATGACAGGCGTCAGTTTATGTAACTCAGGCATACCTTTCGCTTTAGGGCCTTGCTCTTTAATCACGGCAATAAAGTCTTGGTTAAGCTTGCCAGCAGTAAAGGCTTCTTGTAATTCGCTTTGAGAGCTGAATACTTTCGCCGGTGCAGTCACCGTTTGGTGCTGCTCTTGTACCGCAGACACTTTAATCACCGCTTTACCCAAATTACCATTAAGTAGTTGCAAGCCGCCTTGCTTGTTAAATGGATTTGCTACTGGGCGAAGCACTTCTTCATCCAGTGAATTCTCAGGTACTGGTACCCACTTCACTTTGGCAGGACCTTGATTATCGCTGATGATAACATTGCTGTTGATATCCAGTAATGGTTCCATCGTATAAGCATCAAGCCCTTCACCCACAATCGTTTTTACGTCATTGTGTAAGAAGCCGCCATCTCTTAATTCACGCATTAAGAAGCCCATGCCACCAGCTGCTTGGAAGTGGTTTACATCGGCATGACCATTTGGATAAATACGTGTTAACAACGGCACTACTTCAGACAAATCCGCCATGTCTTTCCACGTGATTTGCACGCCAGCTGCTTTTGCCATTGCGACTAAGTGAATGGCATGATTGGTAGAACCACCAGTAGACAACAGACCGACCAAGCCATTGATCACGGTTTTTTCACTCACGATATCCGCAAGTGCATTGCCGCTTTTACCGTCAAGTAGCTGAGTTAGCATGGTCTCAACCGCACTCGCCGTTAAGCCATCTCTTAATTCTGTGTATGGATTGATAAATGAGCTACCAGGTAAATGAAGACCCATGATCTCCATTAACATCTGGTTCGAGTTCGCCGTACCGTAGAAAGTACAAGTACCTGCACTGTGATATGAAGCACTCTCAGCTTCCAGTAACTCTTCTCGGCTGACTAAGCCCTGTGCAAACTTTTGACGAATGCGTGCTTTTTCTTTGTTCGGGATCCCTGATTGCATTGGACCTGCTGGTAAAAAGAAAATCGGCAAATGGCCAAAAGACAAAGCACCGATTAATAGTCCTGGGACGATTTTGTCACAGACACCAAGACAGAAAACCCCATCAAAGACATCGTGTGATAACGCCACTGCTGTTGACATGGCAATGACATCACGAGAGAACAAAGACAGTTCCATGCCATCTCGGCCTTGGGTAACCCCGTCACACATAGCAGGTACACCACCCGCTACTTGCGCAGTCGCGTCAAACTTGTTTGCCACTGCTTTAATTAAATCTGGATATTCTTTATAAGGTTCGTGCGCAGACAACATGTCATTGTACGAATTGATAATTGCTAGGTTCGGTTGCTCGTCTTCTTTCAGACGTGCTTTGTCACTGCTTGAGCAAGCAGCCATTACGTGTGCTAGGTTTCCACAGCCCAGTCCTGCTCGTACGCGCGTTTGTTTTTTTGCTTGTTGGATTCGAGCTAAATAGGCTTGACGTGTTGCTTTGCTTCGCTCAATGACGCGTTCGGTGACTTCCTGAATTCGTGGATGCAACATATTACTGACTCTCTAGTGTTAGAGGAAAAAGGCTCTGCACGATTACCAGCATTCGTGGTAATCCTTGTACAGAGCTGCTTTGATTTACCCGTTCAAAGGTACGCTATCAGGTTGTCTCTCACCCCAACCTGACACCGGTGTCACTATATTTACGCATAAAGCTGACACCGGTGTCAACCCTTCTTATAAATTTAGTCTAACTTTTTAAAATGACCAAATTATAACCACTTAAAACTTTACCGGTATCTGCGGTATTAAAATCATTACCTAACTGATTTTATTAGTAATTATTATGACAAAAAGATTAATATTAATGATTGAGCGAAGTCATTATTTGATAGTGAAGTTATCAATGAGCCTAAACTTGGCAACATGACCTTTAATCGATGGACAAGCGAGCCTGATAATCACGACATAAATCTGCGCATTTATCTAGTCCGCAACGTTTTCCCTAGTAGCTGCGAAAATAAAAAGCCCAACGGCTAAGCGTTGAGCTTTGGGGCAAGTATAAAAATTGAAAAAGTTATGAATTCGAGCGCGCTTTCGTCGACTCTCGAGTAATGAGTTTAGCTTCTAAAACTTGCTGAAACGGTGCTTCTTGCGGCTGAGATATATGCTTAATCAGCTCTTCTACCGCTATCCGAGTCATTTCTTCCACAGGCTGTGCTATCGTCGTCAGACCCGGCCAAATATGCCTTGCGATAGGTGCGTTATCAAACCCAGCAATAGATAGCTGCTCGGGTACTTTGATCTCTCGCTGCGTAGCAAGTTTTAACACGGCCGCAGCCATGTAGTCGTTCGATGCAAATACAGCCGTTGGTCTTGGCTCTAAGTCCAATATGGCTTTTGCACTGTCTGCACCTGAGTGATAACTAAAGTTACCTTCTGCAACTAACCGCTCTCGATATTCAATACCGTGCTTTGCTAGTGCTTTTTGGTAACCAGAGAAACGATTTTCTGTGGCACTGTGATCAGGGTGACCTTTAATAAAGGCAATTTCGGTATGACCTAAATTAATCAAATGCTCAGTTAACTCAAAAGCACCCTGCTCATCATTACTGCGAATTGAAATCGAATCATCGCCTTCAATGGCTGAAGCAACGCGTGCATAGGGAATATTACGCTGCTTTAAAAAAGCAATAAGCTCGTTGGAGTCTGAAAATGGCGGAGTAAGCACAATACCATCAAGTCTCGATGTGGTAAGCAGCTGATCAACATTGTCGATAAGGTCTTGGCCGCGCAGCTCACAAGGATGTATCAATAAATTGTAACTATGTTTCTGACACGCTTCCAGCGCACCGCTTTGCACTCGCGTGATATAGCTTTTTGATGGGTTGTCGTATAAACAACCGATGATAAAGCTACGATTTTGTGCCAAACCTCGTGCAATAGGGTTAGGCTTATAATTCAGCTCTTCAAAGACCTTCAGGACTTTTTCCCGTGTTGCAGGACTAACATTTGGCTCGTTATTTAATACCCGAGATACTGTCTTTTTAGACACTCCGGCATATTCGGCAACGCTATTAATAGTTACTTTTTTCATCGATTTTCCCTTAAGCTCGGCGTCGCTCATGGATACATGCTGCTGCGCCAATCAGTGGGATATTATCTTGTACCACCAAAGTAACTGGAATTTGGCTTGTGTACTGTGACATCATGCCTTTTTCGGTAAAGCGTTCAACAAAGCTACTTGCTTGTAATCGCTCTTTCATCCGCGGCAAGATCCCACCACCTATATAAACACCACCTAAGGCACCAAAAGTCAGTGCTAAATCGCCAGCCACACTACCCATCCAGTCACAGAAGTGACTCAATGTTGCATCGCACACTTTACATTCTTTCGCAAGCGCACTGATCTGCGCCGCATTAAGATCTTTTGCTTGCTCACCACGCACTTCTGCCATGGCTTTGTAGAGTCTCGCAATACCCGGGCCTGAAAACACCGTCTCGACTGAGACATGTTGAATACTTGCGCGCAGCACCGTTAACAGTTCTTTGTCTAAGGCGGTAACCGGTGCGAGCGAGATATGTCCCGCTTCACAGCTCATCACCGCGCTGCCATTAATATCTCTAGCAAGACAAGCCGCACCAAATCCAGTACCAGGACCCATTACACCGATATTTGCGCCTAGCTCAGGCTGACCTTGCTTAATCACTAGGTTTTTCTCTAGTGCTAAGTAGGGCGCCGCATAGGCAAAAGCAGCAAAGTCGTTGATCACGGCAAGTTCGGTAAAATCGAACTGGGCTTTGATGTCTTCGGAATTAAAATGCCAACCTAAATTAGTTAAATGAACTTGCTGAGATTTGATAGGACCGGCAACCGCGAGACAAGCTCGGCTTGGCTGCGCTACAGGTAGCTCAGTTAAATATTTTTGGATAGCGGATTCAAAAGACTGGAATTCAGCACTAGGAAAAGTGGCTTGATGCGTAATTACAAAATGATTAGTTCGCGTATCGAAATCTGACACGATTGCAAATCTGGCGTTTGTTCCCCCGATGTCGGCAACGACAATCGGCTCAAACGGCACGGATGAATGGCTTGTTGTCTGGCTCATATTATTATCTCTTTATCACTGCGATTATGCTTGGGCTAACATCAGGGCTGCCAGCACACGTCCTGCAATTTATTGTCTCAACTCGCCAAAATTTGCACGCCTTGGCTTTTGTTTTTACCTGTTATTCTGTTAATTTGGTAAAAAAATGCTGCCCTTGGCATAGGGCAGCCAAATACGTTTTGACAACAAAATGATAAAACATCGACATTATGACACCGGTGTCAGACTGTATCAATAAAAATTTGCAAATTCGGTGAAATTGGTTGAAAAAAAAATTGAATGGCTGACAATGTCACTGTCTTAAGCGTTGAGAAGAACATGAAAGGTAAAGCAACTTCATTTGATATCGCCCATTATGCTGGCGTTTCGCAATCTACGGTGTCGCGCGCCCTAAGAAATAGCCCTTTGGTTAACGAAGAAACACGTCGTCGCGTTCATGAGATTGCTAAAAAGCTTAACTATAAGGTCGATAAAAACGCGAGTAATCTGCGCACGCAGCAAAGCAGTACATTGGCTTTGCTGTTATTTGAAGATCCCACAGAAGACGAGTCGCAAATTAATCCTTTCTTTTTAAGTATGCTTGGCAGTATTACCCGAGCATGCGCAAAAGAAGGCTATGACCTTTTAGTATCGTTCCAATCGACGAGCAGTGATTGGCATGCCGATTATGAGGATAGTCACCGTGCTGACGGGTTAATTTTACTAGGCTATGGTGATTACATCGACTACCAGTCAAAGTTACAAACTCTACTCGACAACCACACAAAGTTTGTTTGTTGGGGGGCAACGGTTGATAACCGTCCAGACCTCACTGTGAGCTGCGACAATTACGGTGGTGGTGTATTGGCTGCAAAGCATTTAATTGACATGGTCAGAACAGATTGTGCGTTTATTGGTGATGCTTCGGATCACAGCCCAGAATTTTTTGCGCGCTTCAAAGGCTTTAGAGACACCCTTAAAGCAAAGGGTATTGAGGTGAGCGACCGTAAGATGGCAAATGCGATTTCCACAGAAGACTCAGGGTATCATGCGACTCGCTCCTTAATCGCCAACAATGTTAAATTTAACGCGCTTTTCGCAGCTAGCGATCTCATTGCTATTGGCGCGATTAAGGCGCTTCAAGAAGCAGGTGTTCGCGTCCCTCATGATGTCCATGTCGTTGGCTTTGATAACATTGCCGCGGCGGGTTATGTTTCTCCCTCTTTAACTACTGTGCAGCAAAACACCACATTGGCAGGACAAATGCTGGTCGATAACTTACTTACGCTTATCCGAGGTGAAGCGGTAGCCTCTACCCTCTTGCCGCCCAAACTTATTATTAGACAATCTTCGCGATAGCTAGATCTTCAACAGAATCGAATAAAAAATGCCGAACTCATCTTCGGCATTTTTTATGTGTTTACTTACTGTTTGTTATTTCAGTTTACTTTCTACGATTGGGTAGTGATCCCATACTTGCTTTCCATTAAGAGAGCGCACTAACTTTACGTATTCAGCATGTGTCCAGGCCAAAGGCGTCGCCGAGTTCGTTCCTTCGCCAAGTTGATAGCCAAAGGTATTTTTACCCACACCATCCCATACTTGCTCAGGTAACATCATGCCTTCATTAGCAAAGTGCTCCATCCCCTTCACATAAGTATTTTGTATTTTGCTCTGTTCATCCGCACTTAACTCACCATCAAGCAGCGCCAGCGCAATATCATAGTGACCACGCTCTCCGGTAAAGAAAGGCCACACTCGACCGCGTTGGCCATCGGTATTTTGACCATTTTCGGCATAGTTGATACCGCGCTTCTCATCTTCACCATAACCGTCGTTACCGTAACGGCGGTACCCTGGATAACTATTAACATCGCCGTCAAATTTAAAGCTATATTTTACTCTTAAGTTTTCAGCTATCGATTCATCATCGTATTCAGGTATAGTAGCCACGATGCTCGGAGCGTCAGCCCCTCTAACCCCGTATCGCACAAGTTCTAAGAAGCCACCGTCGATGATCTGCTTCTTATCCATTCCGCTGCGGCCATTATTGGCATTTAAGGTCGTACTGGAATTAGGGTTTTCGTCTTGTCCAATACGGAAGAAGTATTGACCGTCACTGTGTTTGCTTTGCAAATTACCTTTGGTTGTGAACATGAATGACTCAACATCACGATTGTACTGCTGCGCCGTCGCAAGGAACTTCTCTTGTCCCGCTTTATCACCAGCCAATTTAGCAATGTCGCTCGCCGTCACCAGTCCTGCAATGATTGCCGCGGTAGTCGATGGTGAATAGCCATTTTGCTCTTCCCAACGCTCTTGTTGCGTCGCAGGCGGTGTGATTTGCGTGTCATTCCACAATATTTTAGCCAGTCCCCCTTCAACTAAGAAGTTAGCCGCAGGCTTTAACATCTTGTTGTACCAATAAACCAGTCTATCATCGCTTAGCCCACCCGCTTGCCATAGTTTCCATGCCAGCATAATCGGCATTGCCGTTTGGTCAAGCTGTACACCAACCCACTCAAGCTCGCCATCTACATGCGTTTTTTGTAAGAACCAGCCGGTATCACCATGGTTACCCGGTGTTTTATCCGTAACTTGCACTTTTTCTAGATACTCAAAAGCAGTGAGTGCTGTTTGCGTATCTCCCATCGCCAAAAATGCCATCGCTACTTGATAAAAATCACGCACCCATACTGCTTTATAACCTGTATGGCCTTGCTCTGCTGGCACTGTGTCACCCCACGGATTTGACAACGATGCTATCAGCGCACCGGCATGGGTTTTATCTTCTTGCGCCTTAAGCACAAGCGCACTAGTGTAAAGTAACTTGCCGTTGTCTGCGGTATTTGCCGTCATGGACTTTAGTGGCGCTAAACTTTCAAGATAATCTTGCCAGCCCGTCGCTTCGCCTTGGCCATTATAATCAGCCAATACCTTATCGTAACCTTTGGCTAATGTGGCTGCCCCCTCAGCAAAGCTTTGCTGCTGAGAATGACCAAAACTCAAGGTAAGATCAAAGGTGCTGCTGCCCTTTACTTGCCCTAAGTTTGCCAACCAGTTAACGTTGCCACTTTCTTTGCCTGTAGACGCATAAGCCCGAGCTATATGTCCTGTAGACTCAAGTGCCGCTAAATTATCGCTGGTGCCAGTAAAACCGACAGATGCTTCAACAAAACCGGTTTTGCTCTGCAATGAGAGATAGTTCTTACCTTCCCATGCTAGCAAACCTTGCTCTGTCACTTTTGCAAAATCGTTTAAGCCATTGTTATTCACGTATGGATTAACGTTCACAAAAGCCTGTACATCTTTGAGATCAGTATCTACTTTTGCTCTTACAAACAAGGTTTGTCCATCAGGGTCGGTGAAAATATGCTTTTCAAGAGTAAAGCGACCTTGTTTGTCCTTGCTTAAAATTTTGTAAGCAAGCGATAACGGTCTTCCACTCGCATCTTTATAAAGATAGTCAATCGTGACATCTAGAGCGTCAGTATCAGATTCTTTCACTGCAAAGCCGTCACCCACGATGATAAATTGCATGTCTTTGATCTGCGCTTGGTGAATAAGTCCAAACATGGTCTCTGTGATCATCCCTTTTGCAACAGAAAACCATACCTTTGAAACTGCTTTTGTAGCCGTAGAATTACTGTACTTGCCGTCTTCGTACGCTTCGTATGACGTACCAATCCCCGTTTTTCCAGAATATGACCAATAAGGTTTAACGCCAGGCGCACCTGGTGCTGTCAGGGTTTCATTGCCAGACTGCTGTGATCCGCAACCCATGAGGCCAACACTTACCAAGGCAAGTGCGATTGTTGATAGTTTAATCATCTCGTTCTCCTTATTGAGCCTTTATCGTGACTCTTGAAACAGCTAATGCAGCGAGTAAAAATGACACGCCTCCGATGACGAGTGCGAATATCGGTTGGTTATCAAAACCATGACGCAGAATTAGACCTAGAATACTGGCAGCGAGTAATTGTGGGATCACGATAAAAAAGTTAAAGATCCCCATAAATACACCCATTTTGTTGCTTGGCAAAGCGTTACTTAACATCGCGTAAGGTAATGACAAAATAGATGCCCAAGCAAAGCCAATGCCCACCATTGGCAACCAAAGTAATGTGGGATCAGCGATAAATTTGAAGCTAATTAAAGACACGGCGCCAAAAAACAAGTTAGCTGCATGTGCCCCTTTGAGACCAATGCGCTTAACCATGAATGGGATCAGCATCGCAGCAATAGCAGCAAAGCCATTGTAGGCTGCAAATAACACCCCGACCCAATCAGCACCGTCGTTATAAAGCTTGCTCGTTACATCTGACGTGCCATAGTGATAGCTCGTCACCGCTGAGGTGGTATAGATCCACATGGAAAATAGCGAAAACCAGCTAAAAAACTGCACCACAGCAAGCTGCTGCATGGTCTTTGGCATCGTAAACAAGTCAAAAATAACATGATAAAAACCATTACTTACACGCTGTTTTTGCTGCATCACATGCGCAATGACAAATACAATTGCAAAAGCGATAAGCAGCCCACTGAGCAAATAAAGCTCTTTTTCAAGGCCAAGAAGTGCAACGGCAAGCAACACAATAACGCCAATGAAACCGCTCACCGCACTGCCTTTTAAAAAGTTCACAGGTAAGTCTGACAGTGTTGCGCTTTGCGTATTCGTTTGCGCTTGTTCAAAGGCTGCGAGTTGTTCAGGGCTATATTCTTTCGTTTTTAGAATCGTCCACAATACGGAGATGAACAAGATAGCTCCCCCCCAGTAAAATGCGTATTTTACCGAGTCAGGGATTTGTCCTGCAGGAGCTGTGTTACTCACCTCAAACCAATTGGTCATCATCCAAGGCAGCGCAGACGCGACCACGGCACCAACACCAATGAAAAAGCTTTGCATCGCATAACCTGTAGCACGTTGCTTTTCATTCAGATTATCGCCTACTAATGCTCTAAACGGCTCCATTGTGACGTTGATTGACGCATCCATGATCCACAACATACCCGCCGCAATCCAAAGCGTTGGAGAATTGGGCATGATGAAAAGCGATAGCGTGGTGAGAATAGCCCCCCACAAGAAAAATGGTCTTCTACGCCCAAGCTTTCCCCATGTTCTATCACTCCAGTAGCCGATAATTGGTTGCACGATTAAACCCGTTAAGGGCGCTGCAACCCATAATATAGGGATGTCATCGACCTTGGCACCGAGGGTTTGAAAAATACGACTCACATTGCCGTTTTGTAGTGCAAAACCAAATTGGATCCCAAGAAACCCAAAGCACATATTCCATATCTGCCAAAAACTGAGTTGTGGTTTTTGTTGTTCTTGTTGCATAGGTTACTTCTCTACTTGATAAACCGCGCTGGCAAGCGGCGCTAGCGCAATTGTTGCGTTGGCGTGCTCGCCATATGTTGTTGGTTGCAATTGTAAAGTCGGGTGTGACGCTAAAATATCGTTATAAACACCATGCCACTCTTTAGGCAGATTTACGGTGACTATTTGTTCTTGTTCTGCATTAAAGTTGCTCACGACCAACAACTTTTGTTGACCTAATTTACGGCCAAATGCCATAACTGTTTCAGCATTGCTTGGCATCTCAGCACTCAGGGTGACTTGCTGGTATTCACCAGCCGCAATCGCTGGCTGTTTTGCAAGATTGAGTAATTTGACGTAGTAATTACGAAGCGCCTTTTGCTCATCCGAAAGAAGCGCGCCATCAAACTTCCCGTTATTCATCCATTTTTGATGTTCGGGTACACCAATATAGTCAAAGATACTGGTTCTGCTTGGACTGCCGAACCCCGCCTGCTCAGAGCCGTCTTCCCCTAATGTTTGTCCAAAATAGATCATCGATGGCGCTGTGCTTATCAGGTGACTAACCACCATAGCGGGTTTACCTTTTAGCGGATCGCCTACAAATTCAGGGCTTGCGATACGCTGCTCATCATGATTTTCTAAAAAGTGCAACATATGTGGGGCAATATCGGCTACCGATTGATGACTATCCAACACAGCTTGGGCACTACCTTTGCCTTGCATTAACGCCTTCAAGGTGTCGTAGAAACCCACTTTGTCGTAGAGGTAATCCATCTTACCTTGCTTGATATACGGGCGATATAAAGCGGGGTTATAGACTTCTGCAAGCAAGAAAGCTTCAGGGTTTTTTGTTTTAATCGACGAGTTTAGGAAGCTCCAAAACTCTACTGGCACCATTTCCGCCATATCGTAACGGAAACCGTCTACACCCTTTTCTAACCAAAAGTGGGTAATGGCTTGGAATTTGTACCAACTATCTGGCAATTGCTTGTGTTGCCAAAATTCAAAGTGCGCACGATAATCTTGCTGAGCATAGTCATCTGGCAAGCGGTCGAAGTCGTAACTACCGTCAGGCTTCACACCGTAATTCACTTTGACGGTTTCATACCAATCATTAATATCAGGCTTTGCCGCACGAGCACCGTTACCGGTCCACTTTGCTGGATTTTCTGCAAATTTGCCATCCGCCAATGGATGAGATCCACCACCTAACACCTGATAGCCTTCACTCGTTGGTACGGTAAACTCCTCACCAACCACATAATAAAAATTATTGTCCCGAGCATATACAACTTGCGTGTCATCATTGGTGCCAAAATCAACAGTTCCTTTAGGCGCACCGAGTGACTCATAGTTACGAGCGACATGGTTTGGCACAATATCAATGATCACTTTTAAGCCGGCGTCATGTGTACGTTTGATTAAGGCTTCAAATTCAGCCAGTCGCGCAGAAGGATCGTTCGCAAGATCAGGGTTAACGTTGTAGTAATCTTTTATTGCATAAGGTGAACCCGCTCTGCCTTTTACAACATCAGGATCATCTTGGCTGATCCCATACTTGCTATAATCCGTCACTACTGCGTGATGGAGCACGCCGGTATACCAAACATGGGTCACACCCATCGCCTTGATTTGTTGTAATGCCGTAGGAGTAAAATCAGAAAACTTACCTACTCCGTTTTCCTCTAGCGTTCCCCAAGGTTTGTTCACTGCCTTGGTGTTGCCAAAGAGCCTTGTGAAGACTTGATAAACAACGGGTTTGCTCACTGGTGCCACTTCCGATTGCAATGTCATTTGTTCGGTTTTTTTATCAACTGGCTTGGGGCCACAGCCGCTTAAACTTACTGCACCACCCAAAAGCGCTGACACAGCCAATAGTAGAGATTTATTTTTCATAGTGTTGTCATAATGCTGTTTTAAAAGAGTCTACTTGCGTAAACGAACGTACTGAACCCATTACATATGTATTCAGCGAGACCCTTAATTAGATTTTATTTATAACGATAAATACCAAGTTACTTGTGAACATTTGCCACAAAGCTTTCTAGCTCCATTCGGTGATCTTTAAAATTCAATCCACATCGCCTGATGAAGTCATTCACTTTTTCAATGTTATGTTGGTTTGCTAAGGCATTGCCTGACTTAAGCTGAGCTTGTTCTGGGTAGATACCATAACCTGCCAATAAACAATGCCAGCTGACTGAAGGGTAATATTGCTCAACATTTTGGCGAACTAATTCATCCGATAAGTTGTTACCAGAAACCCAAGTCTGTAAAATTTGATAGAGTGACCGCGATAAGTGGTTATTGTTGGCATTATCAAGCCAGTAGTTGGTGTCAGTGCGACTATTCACACGATAATGAGCGACGATATAGTCTCGAATAGCCTGATACCGTTCGCTCAAAGCGCGGTTGTGTTTATCTCTGTTACCATCGGTAAAACCCGCATCTTGGTAGCATTCAATGAAACTTTGAACGGTTTCTTGGACTATATGCAAAGCGGTTGCTTCTAATGGCTCTATGAAGCCCTGAGATAAACCAATCGCTATGCAGTTTTTACTCCAGTGCGCTTTAACTTGCCCGACTTTCATTTTTATATGTCGAGCTTCTACTTCTGAGTCCAACAAACCCAAAGCAGCCCTTAGCTCGGTTTCGGCTTGATCCGCATCGCAGTAATGCTGACTATAAACATAACCATTACCGATACGGTTAGTCAGTGGAATGTGCCAAGACCACCCAAATTGACGCGCAACAGATTGTGTTTCGGAGCGAATTGTATCAAGTTGCTTGGTAGGTATAACGACCGCAGCGTCGTTAAATAAATTGGACTCGAATGACTCAAAACCTACACCTAAAGTGTGTTGTAGCAGTAAACTTTTGAAGCCCGAGCAGTCAATAAAGATATCACCAGAGATTTCTGTACCATCAGACGTTATCAGTGCCGCAATATCACCATCAAGGTGTTTTCGAACGTCGGTAATTGTTGCATCAAGGTGTTTTACATTAAACTCAGCCGCTTTGCGAGCCAACAACTGGCCAAGCAAAGCTGAGTCAAAGTGATAACCATAATTAATTTCGAACGGGAAGCTTTCTGCAGCAATTGGGGATTTATTTAAATCAGCCAAGTGAGTCGCTAAAAAAAAATGGTCTGGGTGGCCCTCTACGTCAATCGCCTTACGCCGAACAAAGCTGTTATGAAAAAAAGCCGGTGCACTGTAGTCGTCAGGTTGTGCAGGAAATGGGTGAAAATAGCTAGAAAACCCAGGTTTTGTCGACCAATCTATAAACCGAATGCCATTTTTATAGGTCGCATTACAAGCCGGCATCCACTCGGCTTCCGAGATACCTAAATAGTCCATAAATCCTTTGAACTGCGGAGTAGACCCTTCACCAACACCAATAGTCCCGATGCTAGAAGATTCAACCACAGTGATTTCTATCGCTTTATCTGCCCAGCTTTTTGCCATCATATTTGCGGCCATCCAACCTGCAGTTCCACCACCTAAAATCACTATTTTCTGACTTTTCATCGCCTTCGCACCTTTACTCTATTAAAAACCACGTATTGAAAGTGAAACAAACATATCAATTAAGATAATTGATGATAACCACTCATTACACTGTGAGCGATTATAAAAAAGCCACCAAAGCAGGTGTTACTTTGGTGGCCATGGATGCTTGCGACTAATTAGAAGCTATAGTTGAACCCTAAATAATACTGGCGACCAAACTCTTTGTACTCACCAGTGGCAAGTGCAGTACCATAATTAGTGGTATTTGACTCATCAGTTAGGTTATTAACCTGTAAGACGGCTTCTAAACCATTTTCAAAGTTGTACGATGCCTGCCAATCAACCACAGTATATTCATCAGCCCAAGCTAGAGAAGAGCCCCCTGGTGAAGCCCCTTCATATACATATTCATCACGGTAACGGATATTCAGGTGTGTTGTGAACGAGTCTATGTTCCAAAATACCGTCGCACTCCAAACATTTTTTGATAGACCAGGGAGTGGCAATTGCTGATCAGGGAAGTTACCACCGCCATCTACCGTTGTTTCGCTCTCGGTATATGAATAGTTAGCGTTAAAACCTAAGCCTGAAAAGACGCCCGGTAAATTATCAAACATCGTGGTATAGGCAAGCTCGATACCTCTAATGTATCCACCTTGATCATTGTTCTGAGTCGTTTGGTATTGACCTGCAACGAACCCATCAGGAACCTCTAGGCCAATATCAGCCCAGTCAACTTCACCTTCTTGATAAGTGATACTTTCAATCAAAGATTCAATATCTTTCCAGAATATAGCGGCAACAAAAGCACCACCATCTTCAAAGTAACGCTCATAAGATAAATCAATTTGAGTCGCTCTAAACGGGTCTAAATTTGGGTTACCTTTGGACCACACATTATAACGAGGACTAGTACCATCATTTGCGGTGTCAGCCCAAGAACCTGCACCACCTCTAAGCTGGTAGACAGGTGGACGGCCAATAACTTCTGCAGCTGCGAACCTAATTTGGTCTGTGTCACTCACTCTGAAATTGAGGTTTAGTGAAGGCAATGTGTCTGTATACTCAGGACCATAATTAACATGACGATAATCGGTTCTTTCAACGCCATTGTCATCGATGATTGAGTCACCAACTTCATCGCCTTGGATCTGTTGAATGCCTATTGATTTCGTATCAGTTCTTACTACACGAACGCCAAAATTACCCGTCACTGGTATGTCGGCAATTTCAGTATCTATATTTGCCATAATATAACCGGCTAATACTTCTTCTCGAACAGCTCCACTTTCAATGAGCGTCCAATTGTGGCCCCAAGTTTGTTGCGCCTCATAATTACCCGGACCAAATACTTCGTTAGCGATACCTTCAAGGTCTAATTCCAAGTATTGGAAGCCTCGAGTATCTCTAACCGAAACATATCCCGTCAAATCGTGAGGAATACACGGGTGGTTCTGATCATTAAATTCACAGCCTTTGTTCGTGACGATAGTGCCATCCGGTAACTGATAACCGTTTTGACCTTCGCGTGCGCCCCATCTAAATGTCGAGCGTTGATCAGTAAATTCACGATCAGACCAACGCGCACCAACTTCAATCGAAGAAATAAAGCTGTTCTCAATAAAATATTTAAAATCAACTTTAACGCTATCTAACTCATCTGTGTACTTGTGAGGGAATTGTTCCCAGTCACCCAGTCGCATATTAGATAGGTCGGTATACCCATTACCAAGTGTTAACAGTGGTGAGTCTTTCTCTCTTTGTTCAAAAGAAAACGTTTGATTTCTTAATTCTTGCCAGGTGTTAACTAATGTTCCATCTTCCAGTGTAGAGGTACCGTATTCGTATGCATGCATTGAAGCAATCATATCTCTACGCGTTTTTTCCCCTTCACTATGAGCCCAGTCGAACTTTAATTCCCACGAATCTGTCGTATATTGCAAGTTTAAGCCAAAGCTGTCGGTGGTTGAGTCCGTTGATTGGTCTTCAGAGCGCATCTCAACCCATGGGCCATTGGGATCCGTAATAGTTACATCCCCAGCGACTAGAAAACCATCTTTAACAACTGCATTGTCAACCGTATACAACGAGTTAATATCTTTTGAGAATCCTTCAATATTTAAGCCGCTCTTTTTATCTTCCGATTCAAACTTAGAATGGAAATAATCAAATTGGACTTTGAATGCGTCTGTTGGCTGATACACCAAGGTGCTTAACAGGCCAAGTCTTTCATCGCTGCCTTTGGCTGAGCGATATTGAAAGCCATTGACCGAGCGCTCTTCAGTACCATCACCATCAAAATCTTGAGAGCGTGTAGGAGCATGCGCTGAGATATCAATTGCGTTATTTGGTTGGTTTAGATACGCCCCACCAATAGCAAATCCAAGTGTCTCATTTAGGAATTTACCTCGGTATGAAAAACTAATACGTTCGCCTGTTGAATCCGCGCCTACATCTGACGCTGCATCATTGTAGGAATATCTTACCGAAGAATTAAAATTATGTTCTTTTTCAGCATCGAGAGGGTTTGCTGTTTTAAGCTCAACCGTAGCCGCAACACCGCCTTCAATCAGCGATGCCTTTGGTGATTTATACACTGCGGCTTGATTAATTAATTCTGACGGATATTGGTCGAATGAAATCCAGCGACTACCTGCGGTATACCCACTGGTGCTCGCCTGTTCACGTCCATTTAATGTGGTTTGAATAAAGTCGCCGTTCATTCCGCGAATATTAAGTTGCGAAGATTGCCCACTTGCTCTTACCGCGGTGATCCCTGGTAGACGGCTTAGCGAGTCAGCGATTGACACGTCAGGTAAGGAAGCTAAGTCTCCAGCATCAACTACTTCTGCAATGGTGTCGCTAAATCTTTTTTTATCGATTGAGGCGATGATACTGCGCGAGATACCTCGAACTTCGATCACCTCAACGTTATTTTCTTCATTATTAGCAGTGTTATCTTCAACAGGAGCAGCATGGCTCACACCCGCAGCAATCAGCGCAAGCGTTAGCATACTCGGTTTGAACTTAGACATAATGTTTTATCCCAATTAACCATATTATATTGTGCGATTTGTTCATCAGGCGTGCAAACTGATGAAAAAACAAACGAGCACAGTTGTTGTCAGTCAAATACTAGCGGCTGATTAAATTTGTAAACAACTTTATGCATACGTATTCAAAGCTAGTGCATTTCAACGAAATTTACAGGCTTTTTACAGGAATAAAACCCAACCTTATGATAAATATATATTTTTATTAGTTAAGGTCATAAGACCGACCGCATTTATTTTCCTGCTTTAATTTCACTAAATCTTAACTTTCATGGGCTATTATTGTCGACTGAGCATCAAAATATCCTCAACATGTCATCACTAGTCATACCCAAGTTGAATTGGTCTTACCAAAAACTCTCTCTCGAAAAGCTTTATTTATCTGGTTATTCCTTTTTAAAGGCCAATATTGGTAAATTTATTTTATAAAATAAAATTATGTAAATGACTTATCATAAATTTACCCAACAAAACCTGCATACGTATGCAGGTTTTTTACAGCCCCATGTGCATGACGTATTCTTTGGCAAAATTAGTGGTGAAAGTGCCTAGCATAGTATTTACTTGATACTCAGCACTGCCAAAGAACAAACACGCACATAGCCTGGAGAAAGTGCATGGCAAATAATGAATGGTGGAAAGGCGCGGTTATCTATCAAATATATCCGCGTAGCTTTCAGGACAGTAATGCAGATGGTATTGGCGACTTACAGGGTATTATTCAGCGACTAGATTATATTAAATCGCTTGGTGTTGATGCTGTATGGATTTCACCATTTTTTAAGTCACCGATGAAAGACTTTGGCTATGACATTAGCGACTATCGCGATATCGATCCTATGTTTGGTACACTCGACGATTTTGACACGCTTATCAGCGAAGCACATAATCGTGATATTAAGATCATTATTGATCAGGTACTTAGTCATACCTCAAATCAACACCCGTGGTTTGTCGAAAGTCGTGAAGACAAAACAAACGACAAAGCAGATTGGTATGTATGGGCCGATGCCAATCCAGACGGCAGTCCACCAAACAATTGGCTATCCATTTTTGGTGGTGTTGCCTGGCAGTGGGAGCCTAGACGTTGCCAATATTACCTGCATAACTTCCTAACTGAGCAGCCGGATCTGAACTTTCATCATCCTGAAGTACGTAAAGCCGTACTAGACAACGTCGAATTTTGGCTTAAAAAAGGCGTTGATGGATTTAGACTAGATGCTATCAACTTCTGTTTTCACGACAAGCAGCTTAGGGATAATCCAGCTAAACCTATTGAACTCCGTCAAGGTCGTGGCTTTAGCGAAGACAACCCTTATGCTTTTCAGTACCATTATTACAACAATACGCAACCTGAAAACTTACTGTTCATGGAAGAGATCCGTGCCCTATTAGATAGATACCCAGGCACAGTTAGCTTAGGTGAGATAAGCTCAGAAGACTCTTTGCAAACAATGGCAGAGTATACGGCCGATGGTAACAAGCTACACATGGGTTATAGCTTTGAGCTCCTAACTAACGACTATAGTGCAAAGTACATCAGAGAAACGGTTTCTCGCCTAGAGTCAGTCATGACCGAAGGTTGGCCATGTTGGGCATTTGCTAATCACGATGTAGAACGGGTAGCAAGTCGCTGGAGTGTAGATGGCAAGGTAAACAATACACAGGTCAGAATGCTCACCGCCCTTCTCGGTTCATTGCGCGGTAGCGTCTGTATGTATCAAGGCGAAGAACTAGGACTTGGCGAAGCCGCCGTTGCCTTCGAAGAGTTGCAGGACCCATATGGCATTACCTTTTGGCCAAACTTTAAAGGCCGTGATGGCTGTAGAACGCCGCTTCCGTGGACGAAGGCAAAAACCAATGCTGGCTTCTCAGAGTCTAAGCCTTGGTTACCAGTTTCTGAAGCACATGCTCTACGAGCAGTAGACGAACAAGCTGTAGATAGCAATTCAACGCTCAGCTATTATCAAGCATTCCTACAGTGGCGAAATGCGCAACCTGCACTAAAAACAGGTGACATTGAGTTTATTGATACCCCAGAGCCAGTATTAGCTTTTTACCGTAAAACACAAACCCAGACATTGCTGTGCGCATTCAACTTAGCAGCTACTCAGCAAAGCGCGACACTTCCTGAAGTTGCATTAAGGCAGTGTGAGCTGAAGCACCTAAGTGGCACGGCAAGCGCAAATGTACTAACACTTGGTGCATTTGGTTGCTACTTCGCTGAAGTTTTATAATAGTTGGGCCTTGTAATTAAATAAGAGCGGTTAAGCCGCTCTTTTATTATCTAACACTTTATCCATCTCACGCTGTAGTTGCGGCAGTTCCAGTGCTTTGAAATAAAGCCAACCTTGATGAATATTCACCCCCCGGCTTTTGAGATAACGAGCTTGAGCTTGGGTTTCTACCCCTTCAGCAATCAGTTTTTTATCCAGCTTTTCCGCCATATCAATCACGGCCGATAAAACCGGGGATTGCAAAGTATCTAGGCCAATTGATGCAACAAAGCTCTGATCTATTTTCAGCAGGTCAATCGGAAAACTTTGTAAGTATTGCAAACCGCTATATCCCGTGCCAAAGTCATCAATCGCGATTTCTATTCCAGCCCGTTTGAGCTCAGTTAGTACCGTTTTCGTTTGAGCCTGCGTCAGCACATCACGCTCAGTTAATTCAATAGTCAACGAGGATATTTGGCTTTTTGCAGCAAGTAAGGCGTCGATATAGCGTTTAGAGCCCAGAAGTAAACCATTAACGTTAAAAGACACCTTAAAGCCTGGCTGAGCAACTAAGATGTCCGTCAAATCACGCACAGCGTTTTCGACTTGTGCTATCGAGATATCTAAAATAGTACCATCACGCTCAGCTTCTGGCACAAAGTAAGCGGGGCCGAGCACACCTTCAAGTGGATGACGCCAACGAATGAGTACTTCCACGCCCACTATCGATGGCACCTCTGCATTAACAAGAGGCTGATACACATTAAATAACTCATCATTTGCCAATGCTCTTAATATTTGTGTTTTACTGCTTAGCTGGCGCTTGTCATAACTGATCAATAACAACGTGAGGCCAACCCAAGAGGCGCAATACAACACACTCCAAAGTACTAGCCACAACCACCCTAGACTCACTAGTTGCTCATCATTTTTTGCAATGATTAAGCTCATCTGCGGCAAACTCGGAATAGCTGCAACGTACGCAAACTTTACCTTTGCATCATCAAAGAGTCCTTCTACTGCGCGGCTATTAGCAGTCGGAAATAGTTTTTGGCGGATTGGCAAAGCATATTTACCATTTAAAAAAACCGGCACACCCGTGCTATTGTCCACCAAGGCAGCAAAATCGGTATTATGATGAGCCGAGATATCAAGCATACTCTTTAGCCAATGATCCGGCATCAACACATTTACCTCATAACCATCGTCTCTCGTGCGCGCTAAAACAAAGGCTGGAAGTTCTAAATAGTCGGTAATGATTGGGCCATAGTATCTAAGTCCAGGCTTCTTTATTGGGGCACTGGTATTCACAGGTGGAGTGAGTTGCCCAAAAGAATTGCAGACCAATTTCCCGTTACTATCTACGATCCCTATTTCGCTCATGCCTGGGTTTTCAAAAACCAATCTACGCATGTAGTGTAGACCGTCAGGGTCGCAATGTGGAGAAAGGTGGATGGCGTGTTTTAAGGTATCGTCTACAACGACAAACTCTTTGTTGATGTCAGATACAATTCGACTCGCTACGGTGACAAGATTGGATTTAGCGGTCTCTTTTTGATGCACATAAGTGAAGGCGGCCACAATTGAAAATACAAAGGTGCAAGACAACCAAGCAATAAAGATATTCTTAAACAACTTGCTTAAGGAGTGTGCTCCTCGCATAAGCTCCTCACTCCACGGAACGCAAACAGGCGCAGAGTGTAGCTTGAATATGTGACAAAACTATTTCAATATAAAAAAAGCCTTGGTATCACCACCAAGGCTTTCTTATATTACAAGTTTTTGCTTGTGCCGACCTCAACACGGGTTTTTAACTTTTGGCCAGGCCTAAAAGTTACCACGCGTCGCGCAGAGATAGGAATATCTTCCCCAGTTTTTGGGTTCCTACCTGGGCGTTCCTTCTTGTCGCGAAGGTCAAAGTTACCAAACCCAGAGAGCTTTACTTGCTCGCCGTTTTCTAGCGCTGAGCGGATTTCTTCAAAAAACGCTTCAACTAAGTCTTTGGCATCTTTCTTATTGATCCCCAGTTTTTCAAATAGGTGTTCAGCTATGTCGGCTTTAGTAAGCGCCATATCTAGTCCCTCAACGATGCATTGAATTGTTTGGCCAGTTCGGCCACCACGTTTTCTACAACCGCGTTGATGTCTTTCTCTTCGAGCGTTCTATCAACCGCTTGTAATGTTAGAGCAATGGCTAAACTCTTATGATCAGGTTCAACCCCTTGCCCTTTGTACACATCGAATAAGTTTAGGTCAACTAATTGATTTCCGCCAACTTTCTCAATGCACTCTAAAATATCGCCTATTTTTACGTCATCTGCAACTAAAATAGCAATATCTCTTCTATTTGATGGGAATTTCGAGATACTAACAGCTTCTGGAAGCTGGCGATTTTCTAAAGCAGCCATGTCGATTTCAAATACATATGGTGTATCTTTAAGCTCTAACGGCTTTAATAGCTGAGGATGAACTGCACCGATGAAACCAACCTTTTTACCGTCTGCATAAATTGCAGCTGATTGACCTGGGTGCAAACCATCGCTCGCCTCTGCTTTAAAGCTAAAGCGTGCTTTATCGTTACAAAGCGCAAGTAATGCTTCTACATCGCCTTTCACATCAAAGAAATCCACTTTACGTGAAGGCACTGACCAATGTTCACTGTGCGTATTACCATACGCGATACCACCGATCACAGCGGTTTGACGTACGCCGTTTTCTGCGTTGTCGTCTTTGATAAACTTAAGGCCCGTTTCGAATAAGCGAATACGCGATTGTTGACGATTTTGATTATAAGAAACCGCATTGATCAAGCCTGTCATCAGGCTTACACGCATTGCTGACATTTCAACCGAAATTGGATGCGGAAGAATTAATGCATCTGCTTCTGGGTGTAGCTGCTGTTGTGCTTTTGGATCAACGAAGCTATATGTGATGGCTTCTTGATAACCACGGCTTACTAACTCATCTCTAAAGCGTGCTACTGGCAAACGTGCTTCTTGATGGTCTGTCATCTTTAACGCAGCGGTTGGCGCCACATTTGGAATATTGTTGTAGCCAAATACGCGCGCAACTTCTTCAATTAAGTCTTCTTCGATACTAATGTCGAAGCGATAGCTTGGTACTTGAGCTTGCCACTGGCCGTCTGCAAATGTTACCGCTAAGCCCAAACGCGTTAAGATATCTGATACTTTAGCATCTTCGATATGGTAACCAATCACGCGGTCTAAACGCTCACGGCGTAAAGTCACTTGACGCTCTTTTGGTAAATCAGTTTCTGACACAGCTTCAACAATCGGCCCTGCTTCACCGCCAACGATTTCAAGTAGCAAGCCTGTTGCTCTTTCCATCGCATCACGCTGCAGTACCGGGTCTACACCACGCTCATAACGGTGCGATGCATCAGTATGCAAACCGTAGCTGCGAGCCTGGCCTGCAATCGCAAGCGGTGCAAAGAACGCGCTTTCTAACAAGATGTCTTTTGTCTCGTCACTAACACCCGACTGTTCACCACCAAAGATACCTGCCATCGCAAGTGCTTTATTATCATCAGCAATCAGTAGTGTTGATGGATTAAGCTTCGCCGTGTTGCCGTCTAACAATACTAGCTCTTCATTCTCAAAGGCATTACGTACTTTAATTCCACCTTCGATTTGGTTTAAATCGAACGCGTGCATTGGGTGACCTAGCTCAAGCAACACGTAGTTCGTAACATCAACAACTGGATCAATTGAGCGTACACCGCAGCGGCGCAGTTTCTCTACCATCCAAAACGGGGTCTCTGCTTTAACATTAACGCCCTTGATCACACGACCTAAGTAGCGTGGACATGCTTCGCTGTTTACCAATTCAATAGAGATTTTATCATCAATCGTTGGCGTAACGGGCGTGATAGCAACTTCTGTTACGTCGATGCTGTTTAGTACCCCAACTTCACGAGCCAGACCTTTGATCCCCAAACAGTCGCTACGATTAGCCGTTAAATCGACATCAATCGTTACATCGTTCAAGCCGAAGTATTCACGAATATCTTGACCGATTGGCGCATCCATAGGGAGTTCTAAAATACCGTCTGAGCTTTCCGCCATACCAAGCTCTTCAAACGCACACAGCATACCGTGAGACGGCTGACCGCGAAGTTTAGCTTTCTTAATTTTGAAATCGCCTGGAAGCGTTGCGCCCACTTTAGCAACCGCCACTTTTAAACCGGCACGGCAGTTAGCGGCACCACAAACAATATCTAGTAGTTCGTCTTCGCCTACGTTTACTTTTGTTACTCTAAGTTTATCAGCATCTGGGTGTTGACCACATTCAACCACTTCACCGATAACCACACCTTGGAAGTCACCGGCAACTGGGTCTACACCATCAACTTCTAAACCAGCCATTGATAATTGCTCAGATAACGCATCAGTATCAATTGCTGGATTGACCCACTCGCGTAACCACTTTTCACTGAATTTCATACTTTTGTCGCTCTTATCTGAATTGGTTTAGGAATTTTAAGTCGTTTTCGAAGAAAGCTCTTAAGTCAGTTACGCCATAACGTAACATCGTCAAACGCTCAACCCCCATACCAAAGGCGAAACCAGTGTATTTTTCAGGGTCAATGCCTACCGAGCGCAGTACGTTCGGGTGCACCATGCCGCAGCCTAGTACTTCAAGCCATTTACCATTTTTACCTTTTACGTCCACCTCAGCTGAAGGTTCTGTAAATGGGAAGTATGAAGGACGGAAGCGAATCTCCATATCTTCTTCAAAGAAGTTACGTAGGAAATCGTGCAAAATTCCTTTAAGTTCTGTAAAGCTCACGTTAGTGTCGACCATCAAGCCTTCAACTTGGTGGAACATTGGCGTATGTGTTTGATCGTAATCGTTACGGTATACACGACCTGGCGAGATAATTCGCAAAGGCGGCTGCTCAGCTTCCATAGTACGGATCTGAACGCCACTGGTTTGTGTACGTAGTACCAATTTAGGATTGAAATAGAAAGTATCATGATCAGCACGCGCTGGGTGGTGCTCAGGAATATTTAGCGCGTCAAAGTTATGAAAGTCATCTTCAACCTCAGGGCCAGATTTAACAGCAAATCCTAGCTCACCAAAAAACTGCTCAATACGTTCAATGGTGCGAGTAACTGGGTGAAGGCCACCAGCTGGCATTGTACGACCCGGCAACGTCACATCAATCGTCTCAGCTGCTAGCTTCTGCTCAAGTGCTGCATTGGCTAACGCTTCACGTTTTACCGTAATCGCATCTTGTACTTGGGTCTTAGCTTGGTTAATCACTTGACCTGCATCTTTACGCTCTTCTGGTGCTAGTTTGCCTAGCGTTTTAAGAAGACCTGTGATCTCACCTTTTTTACCAAGGTAGTTAACTCTAACTTCCTCAAGGTGCGCAATTTCGCTTGCCTGCTCAACGGCTTCAAGCGCTTGCGCTAAAATATTTTCTAAATTCATTGTCTACCTGATCTTTGCTGAGGTAATTTGCTGTTATTTAATCTCTTATGATAACTGAATTGCAAGGCGATATTCTAGCCCTGTTACAGCTTTAAAGTGGCTTTTATAAAAGGAATTGTTAACTTTCTTTGCGCAGCCATGGATGCGTGATCGAGTTTATCCAACACATCAAGTAAAGCGCGCATATCACGACTCAATCTCGTGAGCAAAAATCGCGCACATTCATCGGAGAGCTCAAGGCCACGCATGTGTGCTCTTTTTACTAAGGCTTCGGCTTTATCATCATCACTCATCGAGCGGATCTGGAAAGTCGTTCCCCAGGTTAGACGCGATTCTAAGTCTGGTAGTGACAAATTCAGCATGTTGGGCAACAGATCGGCAGTAACCACTAGGCATTTGCCTTTTTCATTAAAACGATTGAAAAAGTTAAATAAGGCTTTTTCCCACGCTTCATCTCCTGCAACCAAATGTACATCGTCTATACAAACTACATCCAATGCATCGAGCCCATCTAATACCAAGGGGCCAAAATCCAAGACTTCTCGCATCGACAATAAAATAGTCGAGAGTCCAAGCTCTTGCGCTTCAATGCACGTGGCATAAAGCAAGTGCGACTTGCCAGAGTCTGCCAATCCACACAGGTAAGTGTACTGAAATCCGGCTAAACGACGGGCAAGACCATTTTTTAAGTGGCTTACCTCTAATGACGCTTCACCGCCAAAATAAGAGGCAAAGGTTTCGTCATCAGGCAGTGTCACTGGCAACGCCATTTGACGTGGCGATTCCATCCTATTTGCCCACCCAATTATATTTAAGGTTGTCTTCGTCTGCGATTTGATAATAGGCTCTCGGGTCTTCGTACGCCTTAAAACTTTGCTCCAATGCAATGGTTTTACGCAAATCTGATACGCTTGAGGTATGTTCAATCGCAAACTTCACAGCTGTTTTCGCACGGTAGATCACATCGACATCCACTACAGTACTCATAGATAGCAAACGACGCTTCGCCATTTCTACATCCGTAAATGACTGTAATTGCTCAACAACGATTTCAGTTCGATGGGCTTCTAAAGTGAGATTAGGATCGATAACATATTTCTGAGCTAAGGTGCTAGATAGCTGGTTCACCATATCAATAATAACTTGCTGCTTGTCACCGACATATTGCTCAGGCTCAAAATATTCGGCATCAGTGTAGCGCCAATCTAGCTGCCAAGAATTTGTATGGGGAGGCTGGAACAAGCGTGCGGTGATAACGCGCTCCGCCTCATAACGCAATGACGCTTCCTCTACTTCGTTAGAAAAGTTTCCCCATACCTCTGCGATACTCACATTGCTGCGATCTTCAAGATCCATCAAAGGAACAACCACTGGCACGCCCCATTCGTCTGCGGTGTCATAAATCAACCGTTCGAGTTGAGGGTAGCTTTCTTGCGTAACAAACTCTCGGCGGAAATTATCTTCAATCACCATCCAAATCGCGACCATAGGACGGCGGTTACCCCAAAGCGGTAGACCAGCTTCTCTGACTAGATCTTCGACCTTACCAGGCTCAAACTCCACCTTTATTTTGGTTACGCCTTGTCGATCATAATATTCATATCTCAGCATGTAATCTGAGATGCGCTTAAGGCTCGCTTGGATAGAAGGGTGAGAAAAATCATCGGCTTTACCTGTGAGCTTTTGCAACACTTTTAATAATGCCTGTTGGCTCGCTTGCGCTCGCGTTGCGCGAGATTTGTCGCTAACACTCAGCGAGGCTTCATATAAATTTTGAACTTCTACTGCTTTTGCCGTCATAGCAAAACAAAACAGTGCAATAAGGATCAGCCTGATGATCATAATGTCCATGTTTTTCTGACTATAAAGCCTGATCCTAAATCAATCATCTGCTTAAAGCAAAGGGCAACGAGCAATATCATGAAATTTTATAAAAACATGATAAATAACAAAATATTAATCTTATATTCAGTGTTATTTGAAGCTAAATGAAACCTGATTCTTGCCCTTTCCTTTCGACTCATAAAGCGCTTGATCCGCTACTTTTAATAACGATTCCGCACTGAATTCCATGCCCTCAGAAACCGCCATGCCGATGCTACACCCGACATTGACCAACTCACCATTGGTAAGCAAGATATCTTCATTTATCACACTCAAAAGGCGATTTGCTAAGCTTTCAAGCAAGTCTCTGGCAATTTTTTCATTAATCACAAAGACAAACTCATCTCCACCAATACGACAAACAAAATCATACTCTCGTAACGCTTCTTGTAGACGTCTTGCTACGTGTACCAAAACCTCGTCACCACTATGATGGCCATGATTATCATTAATCGGCTTGAAGTTATCTAAATCTAGATACCCTAAATATACATTTACCGGCTGTCGCATCGAGCGAGCAGACATTTTATTCAGCTCGTTAAAAAGGTATTTTCGATTCGCCAATTGCGTAAGATTATCGTGGTAGGCATCAAACTCTAGCTTTTCTTGAAGTGATTTGCGCTTTTCGACTTCTGTTCTTAACTCTTCTAAACTCACACTAAGTTCACGGGTGCGTTTTTCTACCATTGCTTCCAATTCAAGCTCATGGGTTCTAAGTGCTGTATTCGCGTCAATGAGTGCTTGCTGGTTTGCAAATGCATCCATCGCAGAGGCAATAACATGACTAACGGTATACAACAAATCCACCATGGCTTCTGAATATTCATCGCTACGACGGTAAGATTGGATCACAAACGCGCCTAAATGCTTGTCGCGATTGATTAGCGGAAAGCACAACCATTGCTTGGGGAAACTGCCTAACATTTCAATAACCCCTTTCTCGGTCAATGCCATCAAAGCATGCTCAGAATAGTTCTTTACACTGTCAGAGCGCAGCGCATAACTAGTAAGCGTTTTATCTATTTCTGTGCTAGTTAGACTATTTAATTCCTCGAGCGAAATACTGTCTTTGACATCATGGAAATAGGGAAATTCAAACTCGCCATCTTGTCTTTGCAAAACCACATAGAAATTGTCCGCGTAAGTAATTTTTTGCACAATACAGTGCACATTCAACAAGAAATGCTCCAAAGATTCGCTGGTGTTTAAGCACGAAACGATATCTGTCATGCTATCTATTACTTCAGGAAGTTCTGCCATCATTGAGCGCCCTTGTGATACATTAATTCTCAATCTGACAAAAGCTTAACTAGCAGTACTAAAAATTACCAGAAATCAATTACTTTTTTATCCGGTCATCTAGGTGCCTGAGGTCTGTTGACCTTTCAATCTGATGTGTAACACTTTAAACTTTGCTGACTAGAGTCTAAACGGAATACATAATGAAATACTTACATACCATGGTACGTGTACGTGATCTTGACGAATCAATGAAGTTTTATTGCGACCTCTTAGGTCTCGTTGAAGTGAAACGTTATGACAGTGAACAAGGCCGCTTTAGTTTAATTTATCTCGCCGCCCCTGATCAAGTTGAGCAGGCTCAGCAAAGCTTTTCTCCTACTATCGAACTTACCTATAACTGGGATCCGGAAGAATATAGCGGTGGTCGTAATTTTGGCCACTTGGCCTTTGCCGTAGAAAACATTTATGCACTTTGCCAAAAGCTGCAAGATGCCGGTGTGGCTATCAACCGACCACCGCGCTGTGGTCACATGGCATTTGTTAAATCTCCAGATGGAATATCTATCGAATTACTCCAACAAGGTGATGCATTGCCTCCAGCCGAGCCTTGGCAGTCAATGGAAAACACGGGTAGTTGGTAATAATTGCTGATAATCACTAAAGCACCGGAGCGATGTATCTAACCTGAAATAAGAATAGCTACTGCTCCTTTCCCCTTACTTTAATAAGCAAGATGGTAGCTTTTAAGCAATTTCACCAATTGCTTTTTGAAAGGCTTGGAATCTAACACCTGTTGTAGCGCCTCAAAATCCGATGCTGAATTTTTAGGTGCCAATATTGCTCTAAAATAGGTTTCATGGGGATTTTGAGAAAAGTGAAACACTCGCTTCCAACCATTTTTAGCAACAAGATATTCTGTCGTAGACCGACTGACAATGGCAATACTCACCCGCCTTTTGAGGATCATCTCCAATAGTGCTTCTTCGGAATTTACGTTCACTCGCTGGATATTGGCTTGCTCCACTCCTTGATCCAAGTGGCGATAGTAGTACCCTGCAATGGCGCCAACTTGATTACCGTACAATGAGCTAGGGTGATAATACTCAAACGGTTGATCTACATGCGAGACGAATTCGTCCGTGTCATACATTAACGGGCCGCTCCACAAATACTTTTGTTTTTTGCGGTCATCAAACCAAGCTGGGTTTACCCCTAAAATAAAACCTTTGAGCGTTTGCTGTTCGAGCTGCTTATCTAAGCGTTTACGTGGTACAAAACGTACTTCTACCTGCAGCTCTTTTTGCACGGCATTAATCAGTTTGGCTAAATCAAAATAAAGACCTTTTTGCGCTTCTAGATCAATAATATAGGGCGGCTTATGATGATATACGTAAAGAATTTGGGTTTCAGCGGCTGTCACTGAAAAGGCTACCATTAACCAAGTGGAAATGGCAATAAAGTACTTTTTTAACACTGAGTGCCTCGTGTCTAACCTAAACTTTTAATACAGTCTAAAACTACAGCCTAGCTCCTTCTCGGCACATCCGTTAATTCCTTTTGCATGTTTTTAAATGAGCAAAGGGACCAAAGGCCCCTTATTTTACAAAAATATAACAAAAACAAATTATGAACAAGTAATAACTGTGATCTGTATCACCCGTTTAATTACTTTCCATTATTTCTGCCTTAGTATTAGGCAATTACTGACAACCATCTTTATTATAAGACACCTTCAGCGCTGCCCCCGTTGGTGCGCCTGACACTTTCAAGTATCCCCAATATTCAGATTGCGCACTTATCTCAATGCACTCTCGGTTACCTTGATTGAACGAGCTTGCGTCCACATTAGTGCCGTTTGGCCATCCTGCATTGCTGTATTCAAGCCCAAGATCACCACTACCATGGGCTGTTTTGATCACCACCGATTGTTGACCACTTACATTCTCAAGGCTAAACCACATCGGCTCTTGGCTTCCAAGGCAAATTGTTTCATCCGCTGCTAATCTACCATTAGAGACACTACCCTGCGACTGACATACGTCCTCTATTGTTGAATTTGTTACGATTTCCCCTAACAACTGCACATTTTCAAAGCGATTATAACCATACAGCATAATGTGATAGGTACCAGCGGCAGGTGTAGTGATTTCACATACCTCTTCGTTACCGGATTGGTATGGTCTGCAATCATACTCGCTGAGTGTTGGCGCCGTGCTTAACTTAACGTAAAGATCGGCATCACCTGTACCTCCAGACGTGCTGATGACTAATTTATCAGTGCCAGCAGCGACATCGATTGAAAACGCAACTTGATCATCTTGCTCGCCCGCAACCGTGACAGGTACGCCAGACTGTAGTTTGTTTGAAGTCGTTGCGCTTACAGTAGCCACTGTATTACTAGTGTGATTCAAACCGCTAGAATCGCTCACTGTTAAGCTAATTTGATACTCGCCTGCTTGCACATAACTGTGCGTGGGATTGGCTTCATTACTTTGACTACCATCACCAAAACGCCACAGATAAGTGAGTGCATCACCATCAGGGTCGACACTACCTTGGCTTGAAAATAGTATCGCTTGATTAACATCACCAGAGTATGGACCATTAATCTCTGAAGTGGGTGCGTTATTCTGACCACCAGCGGCAAGCTCGTTGCACCATTGAACAAACTCTGATTGATACTGTGATGCGAGGCGGTCCATACGGGCTTGGTACGCATTCCAATTTGCTTGTCTCGTTTCCTGTCGCATTGCGAGTACTTCATCAAAGTGTTTTTCATACAGGAATCTCACTCCTAAATAACCCCAACGGTAAATTCTATCTTGATCAAAACCGTCATACGTCGTGCTGAATATTTCGGCTAGCGTATATACTGAGCCATCTTTGATTGTATCTATTGCGGCTTGATTATCATTTAGGTTTGCAATGTACTCAGCCACCCCTTCACTCCACCAGACGATAGGCTTAGTCGGTGCATTGAAGTCACCATAAAGATCAAAACGCCCATCAAGATAATGTACGTATTCATGCTCTAAGTTCCAGATGTAATGATCCGGCTTTGCATAACTGGCCTCGTATGCAACAAAATTAGCAACGTTATTCACATCGCTAGGATTACCCTCTAAATACATACCACCGTTGTCGGTGCTGATTTTAAAAATGGCTTTGGCATATTTTTTATAGTCTGCACTGCTATTAAAGATATTCACTTGCAGAAAATCATTGTTATCATCGGCAACTGGTAAGCGGCCAGTTTCCAGCATGGTGTGGAATCGCCCTTCTTCCGCTTCCATGGTTTGACACGCTGAAGTCAATTGCTGAGCGGTGAGCGCTTGTGCTCTAATCTTTATTGTATCGCTACAACTATGTTGTTGAGAAAGTACTTTGGTCTCAAGTTCTTTATCAAAATTACAAATGCCAAACTGGCTACAATCAGCATAATAGGTCGCGACATCAGCCGCAGCTAACCAGACACCATCGCCAAAGCCATAACTGTTATAACGCGAGAATAAAGCGGTTAATTGCGTGTCGACTGACTCTTGAATAGCTGCACCATTGTATAATTTAAGTCGAGCCAATTCGCTCGCAGCATTGATGATTAGATATTCAGAGTCTGAACTTACCATCCAAGTTTGTTCGGTGAAGCTCCCTAGTAAACTCACCAATTGTTGATCGTTTTTAACCAAAGCGACAAAGTTATCATTCCACTGACCACGATATAAGATAGTGAAAATGCCGTTTACCGCACTGCGCATATTCCACTTTTGAGCGTAGCTTTCATTCCATTTGGATAGCCATGCTTTTACAACTGGCAGATAGTGCCCTTGTAGTTCCGATGAGTCCATTGTAGTGATAGCCTCACCAAGTACTTTACCATGGGCATCATTGTCGTCGTAGAAATGGCTATTGCTAACAAAAGCATCCAACGCATCTTTAACAGCAGGCTTAACCCAAGTAGCAAAAGTCACCTGGTCATTGTAAAACTCAACGTAAAAGCCAGCGCGAATAAATAGATAAAGCGCTTCTAGGTCGGCACTGCCGTTGCCTGAATAGCTTTGCGAAAGCGACTTGGCATTTTGCGCCGCAGCATACATTTTATCTGAAGTGAATACTTGTGTTTGGATGCTGCTGTCAGCGGAGAACAAAGCATTGATACAGCTCGTACCCTGTTGCTTTATTTCAGTAACAATTTGGCTACTGCTCGCATTTGCTAAGCTGTTTAAATCACATGCAGCAATCGCTTCACTTTGGCTTACTACCATCGCTTGCAATAATGGCGTGTGTTTAGCAGATAATAGCGGCATACTCCTTGTTGGTGTATGTGCAACGGGTGCTCTGTCATGCAAATTTTTGTGCTCATGGCCATGGGAAATGTTCGTTTCCACTTGAACCGATGCATCGAGCGGCTTAAAGAGTCGCTGTGATTCTTGATATGCGTTGGCTGAATTTATCGCTGTAAGCGCAGATAGCGCCAAAGTGAGTTTTGTAATTTTCATCATTTACCTTTCCTGTTGTGTATCCAAACCCGATTGGGTTATAGGTTTTTAACACTAAAGTTACAATGTATACAATATATTTTATATAACTTTATGGAATAGTGGCTCGACTGAAAAGCCACCATAATCTTAAAAACGGGTATCCAAAGGTGAAGCTTGTAGCTTATACGTACACCCAATTGGTTGATCTTTATGATTAAAAATCCAACCAATTGACGAAAAGAAGGAATAAAAATTTATAGTGAATGGAATAAATTAGATCTTATCAATATGGGAAATAGCGCCAGAAGTGATTTTTACTCTCACTCGATAAGTGGATAGCGTGATTGAATAAACACCGTCATTTGGTTTTTGTGCTAATAAATGCTGTAGCCCTAACAGCAACTCATCTGTATCGTTACCACTGCTGGTGTTTCTTGAATCTAGGTATTCTTTTCCCTGCTTCAGTGCCTTATCCAAAACCACTGAAGCGACTTGCTGAGTAGACTTATTTTTCAACGTCTTAAACAATGCGCTTTTTAATAAACTCATGGTTATTCTCCTGATAAAGATACCGATTCATACTAACATATCACTTATGAACCGGTGCCTAATTGGTTTTGGGAACAATCCGAGTGTAACAAGCTCGCACTAAAAGTCTAAAGCAAATTCGTTTCAAACTATGTCAGATGTCTATAATCCTATTCAATCTCAACTAAATAGTTTACTTGCTCAGCAAGTTGCTTACCGGAGAATAGCTTCGGTACAAAGTGTAATAGATTCAAGGAAAGCTGATGCTCTGAGCGAGTGGTATTTACTAAGCTGGGTAAAGTACCTAATTCGCTGCTTATATCGTGCCAAACGGGATTAGCCTCATTGAGCTTGTCATAAGCAATCGTATTGAACTCGAAATTTTCAAAATATTCATCAACTAAGAATAAGGGCTGAGTGAGCTTAAGCGAATCAAGTAACTCACGAGAGAAGCTTTGTCGAGCTTCTGAACTATTACTGGTAAAGAAGTGATCTGGTAGATTATAACCAATGATTAAATCAGAGCTTGCATACAAGCTATTGGTATACAACAAAGCAGTAAGAATAAGATAGGTATCGTATCTTGCTAAACTCACACCTTGCAAAAGCTCACTCTGCTTACTAAGGTCGATCGCACATCGACTACGCATGGTACGCCAAAAACAATGTTGATTCTGGGAGAGATCCCGCGCGCCAGCACCTGCCAAGCTAGATTTCCAACTCGACATAAACAATTCAAACCCTTGTGTTTTGAATTGATCGACTTCAAATGACATCCATTTCTCCTAAAAATGTTTGTTCCAAAAATACATAGGCATCAAACAAAGCTATAAGAATATAGAGAAATGGCAATTACACAGCATTACAGCAGCAAAAGTAGAAATGATTATTATAGTAAAAAGCCCGCGGATGCGGGCTTTAAAAGAAAGGATTACTTGTATTCAACTTCGATGATTTCATATTCAACAGCACCATTTGGCGTTTGAATATTCACTGTATCATCTAGTTCTTTACCGATTAATCCACGCGCAATTGGTGAATTAACAGAAATCAAGTTGTTCTTAAGATCGGCCTCGTCGTCACCAACGATACGATAAGTTACTTCTTTGTCTGTATCTACATTCACAATAGTCACAGTACTACCAAAAATAACCTTGCCGTTGTTCTGCATTTTAGTCACGTCGATGATTTGTGCTGTTGAAAGCTTAGCTTCAATTTCTTGAATTCGGCCTTCACAAAAACCTTGCTGTTCACGTGCAGCATGGTATTCAGCATTTTCTTTCAAATCACCGTGTTCACGCGCTTCTGCAATATCTGCAACGATTTTCGGGCGAACAACTTTTTTTAAATGATTCAGTTCATCACGAAGCAATTCTTCGCCTCGTACTGTCATCGGAATTGATTGCATAAGTATCTCACTCATTGCCAGAGCTGACGCTCTGGCCTTGTTCTTTTTAGTTCAAACGCTGGTGTAGTTCTTGAACAGAGTTTACAGAACTTCTGTCGTCAGCTTCATTCGCTGTACAGTTTGCAAACGCTGCATTTAGCGTAGTGGTGTAGTTAGTCTTATGCTGAAGTGCACCACGACGTAACACCTTCGAGTCCTCAATAGCTTGGCGACCTTCGGTAGTATTAACGATATAGCTGTACTCACCATTCTTGATACGGTCAAGAATATGAGGACGGCCTTCGAATACTTTGTTTACGCGACGTACTTCAATACCCGCTTCTTCAAGCGCTTTCGCCGTACCATTCGTTGCATCTAACTCAAAACCAATTGCTTTCATTGTCTTAGCTAGTTCAACTACGCGTGCCTTATCACCATTGCGCACAGATAGTAGCGCGCGGCCGCCACGTGGTAAAGTGTTTGATGCACCTAATTGGGCTTTTGCGAATGCTTCGGCGAAGTTTTCACCAACACCCATCACTTCACCCGTAGAGCGCATCTCTGGACCACGCATTGGGTCAACACCTGGGAACTTAGCGAATGGCAATACCACTTCCTTTACACTGTAATATGGAGGGATAACTTCCTTCGTTACACCTTGGCTCTCAAGAGACTGGCCAACCATACAACGTGCAGCAACCTTTGCAAGTGCAACGCCTGTTGCTTTTGAAACAAATGGTACTGTACGAGCAGCACGTGGGTTAACTTCAATCAAGTAAACTTGGCCGTCTTTCACCGCGAACTGGGTATTCATCAGGCCAACAACACCCAGCTCCAGCGCCATATCACGGACTTGCTTACGCATCACGTCTTGAATATCTTGTGGCAACGTGTGTGCAGGCAATGAACAAGCCGAGTCACCCGAGTGAACACCTGCTTGCTCGATGTGCTCCATAATACCGCCGATGATAACATTCTCACCGTCACAGATAGCATCTACGTCTACTTCAATTGCATCGTCTAAGAAACGGTCAAGTAGTACTGGTGCTTCATTAGAAACAGACACCGCTTCTGTCATGTAGCGACGTAAGTCGTCTTCATCGTACACGATTTCCATTGCACGACCACCAAGTACGTATGATGGACGAACAACCAGTGGGAAGCCAATTTCTTGTGATTTAGCAACTGCTTCTTCTAGTGAGGTTACCGTTGCATTTTCTGGTTGTAGTAGGTTTAGACGCTCTACAAGCTGTTGGAAGCGCTCACGGTCTTCTGCGCGGTCGATAGCGTCAGGAGAAGTACCAATCACTGGCACACCATTCGCTTCAAGATCTCGTGCCAGTTTAAGTGGAGTTTGACCACCGTACTGAACAATTACGCCTTTTGGCTTTTCAACACGGACAATTTCTAGCACGTCTTCAAGTGTAATTGGCTCGAAGAATAAGCGATCAGACGTATCGTAGTCTGTTGAAACCGTCTCTGGGTTGCAGTTAACCATGATAGTTTCATAGCCATCTTCACGCATCGCAAGGGCTGCGTGTACACAGCAGTAATCGAATTCGATACCTTGACCGATACGGTTAGGACCGCCACCGATAACCATGATTTTATCTTTGTCAGAAGGATTCGCTTCACATTCTTCATCATACGTTGAGTACATGTAAGCGGTGTCTGAGCTAAATTCTGCAGCACATGTGTCTACGCGCTTGTAAACAGGCAGAATTTCAAGCTGGTGACGCTTCTTGCGAATTTCTTTTTCTGATACGCCTGCGATTTCGGCAATGCGAGCATCTGAGAAACCTTTACGCTTCAAGCGGCGCAGGAAGTCTTTGTTTAGACCTGCCATGCCCACTTCAGCGATTGTCGCTTCATCTTTTAAGATGTCTTCGATTTGCACTAGATACCAAGGGTCAACTTTAGTGAGTTCAAATACCTCTTCAACAGACATACCGTGACGCATCGCATCAGCAATGTACCAAATACGCTCAGCACCTGGCTCGCGTAATTCACGGATGATCGTTTCTTTTGCGTTTGGCGCGTCAAGTGCGACGATTGGGTTCAGACCCGTAGCACCCACTTCCAGGCCTCGAAGTGCTTTTTGTAATGACTCTTGTTGGTTACGACCAATTGCCATTACCTCACCAACCGACTTCATTTGCGTAGTTAGACGGTCGTTTGAACCTGCGAATTTTTCGAAGTTAAAACGAGGGATCTTAGTCACTACGTAGTCGATTGACGGCTCAAATGATGCTGGAGTTGCACCACCTGTGATGTCGTTTTGAAGCTCATCAAGCGTATAACCTACGGCAAGCTTGGCTGCGATTTTAGCGATCGGGAAGCCCGTTGCTTTTGACGCAAGCGCAGAAGAGCGCGATACACGCGGGTTCATCTCGATGATAACCATACGGCCATCAACAGGATTGACACCAAACTGAACGTTTGAACCACCAGTTTCAACACCAATTTCACGAAGTACCGCCATCGAGGCGTTACGCATGATTTGATATTCTTTATCAGTTAGCGTTTGTGCTGGTGCAACTGTGATTGAATCACCAGTGTGTACGCCCATTGGGTCGAAGTTTTCGATTGAACATACGATGATACAGTTGTCGTTTTTGTCACGAACCACTTCCATCTCATATTCTTTCCAGCCTAATAGGCTTTCATCGATAAGCAGCTCATTTGTTGGTGACAGGTCAAGACCACGAGTACAGATCTCGTCAAACTCTTCCATGTTATACGCAACACCACCACCGGTGCCGCCCATCGTGAATGAAGGACGAATAATACATGGGAACCCGATGCGAGTTAAGATATCGTGCGCTTCATCCATTGAGTGTGCAATTTCAGCACGAGGACATTCTAAGCCGATATTTTTCATCGCCGCGTCAAAACGCTCACGGTTTTCCGCTTTATCGATTGCATCTGCAGTCGCACCAATTAGCTCAACGCCATGTTTAGCAAGCACACCGTGCTTATCTAGGTCTAGCGCACAGTTAAGTGCTGTTTGGCCACCCATAGTCGGCAGCACTGCATCAGGCTTTTCTTTTTCAATGATCTTTTCTACCACTTCCCAGTGAATAGGCTCGATGTAAGTTGCATCCGCCATTTCAGGGTCAGTCATGATAGTCGCAGGGTTAGAGTTAACAAGAATAACTCTATAGCCTTCTTCTCTAAGCGCTTTACAGGCCTGAGCACCAGAGTAATCGAATTCACATGCTTGGCCGATAACGATTGGGCCTGCGCCCAAAATCAGAATGCTTTTTATGTCGGTACGTTTTGGCATTATTACTCCGGTCTAATTAAGCGTTGCGAGATTGCATTAATTCAATGAAATGGTCGAATAGCGGTGCCGCATCATGTGGACCAGGACTTGCTTCAGGGTGACCTTGGAAGCTAAACGCTGGCTTATCAGTACGGTGAATACCTTGCAGTGTGCCATCGAACAGTGACTTGTGCGTTGCACGTAGGGTATCAGGAAGCGTTGCTTCGTCAGCAGCAAAACCGTGGTTTTGTGCAGTGATCATCACGACATCACGATCTAAGTCTTTAACCGGGTGGTTACCACCATGGTGACCAAACTTCATTTTTACTGTTTTCGCACCAGAAGCGAGTGCTAATAACTGATGGCCTAAACAAATACCAAAAATAGGTGTATCTGTTTCTAAAAATGCTTTGATTGCTTCAATGGCATAAGTACATGGCTCAGGGTCGCCAGGGCCATTTGATAGGAAGATACCATCAGGGTTTAATGCAAGTACGTCAGCAGCGGAGGTTTCTGCTGGAACAACGGTTAACTTACAGCCTCTATCAACTAACATTCTAAGAATGTTCTTTTTCACACCAAAATCGTACGCAACAACATGGAATTTTTCTTCTTCAGCAGAAAGCGTTTTAAAGCCCTCGCCTAGAGTCCAGCTTGATTCACGCCATTCAAACTGAGATTCTGTTGTTACTACTTTTGCTAAATCCATCCCTTTCAAGCCAGGGAATGCTTGCGCCGCTTCTAGCGCTTTTTGCTCGTCTACTTCGTCGCCTGCGATAATACAGCCGTTTTGAGCGCCTTTATCACGTAAAATGCGAGTTAGTTTACGAGTATCAATATCTGCGATCCCTAAGATATTGCGTTCTTTCAAGTAATCACTCAATGATTGTTCGTTACGGAAATTACTCGCAAGCAGTGGTAAGTCACGGATCACTAGGCCTTTTGCCCAGATCTTGTCCGCTTCCTCATCTTCGCTGTTAGTACCGGTGTTGCCGATATGTGGGTAAGTAAGCGTAACGATTTGTTCCGCGTATGAAGGATCCGTTAAGATCTCTTGATACCCCGTCATTGACGTATTGAATACCACCTCACCGACTGACATACCGTCAGCACCGATAGCAGTACCGCGAAACACCGTGCCGTCTTCAAGGACTAACAGAGCGGATTTAGTCAAGTTAACCTCCTAATAGTAAAAAACGGGCGAAAGCAAAACGCTCAACATCCCGTCTACAAAGCGCTTGGTAACACGCAGTTATTAAAATTTTGGCAAATTCGTTATAGTCTACAGCATGAATGCCTTTTCGTCTAATATAAATCACAAAATTTATAAAAATAAGCCATTAAACTCTTTTTTTGCTTTAAAGCCTCAAAATGTTATACTTACTTCTTTAAATCTAGCACATCTTGCATATCATAAAGGCCTACTGGTTTATCTTTTAGCCACTGCGCAGCCCTTACAGCACCTGATGCAAAGGTCAATCTCGACGCTGCTTTATGTGTTAATTCAAGCCTTTCCCCCATTGTCGAGAAGTAAGCCGTATGTTCACCTACTATATCTCCCGCTCTGAGGACTGAATAACCGATTTCTTGTTGAGATTTCGCTTCATGGCTTTGACTTCGGTCGTAAACCGCAACCTCATCATGTTGCCAGCCTTTTGCTTCTGCAATCGCCTCTCCGATAGCGAGCGCAGTTCCTGAGGGCGCGTCGATTTTGTTGCGATGGTGCGCTTCGAAAATTTCAATATCCATGTCGTCAGCCAGCTTTTGTGCGGCTGTTTGTACTAGGTTCAGTAGCAGGTTAATGCCAACGCTATAGTTGCGAGAAAACACAATTGGGATATCTTTTGCGGCTTCCACCAACAGCGCCATTTCGTTTGCAGTCAGTCCAGTAGTACCGATCACCATCGGTTTTTTAGCGGCAATTGCAGCTGATAAATGCTGCTTCATGCCCTCTGGCAAAGTGAAGTCTATTAATACGTCAACATTTTCAAGCTTACTTTGCTCGGAGCTAAAACAGATATTTGCGTCTGCTTGAGGCTGCAATTGATTAACTGCTTTATCAAGATATTGTGAATTATCTCGTACAAAAGCGTTGGCCAGCTCTACTTGTTGCGACAAATAACAGGCTTCAATCAATGCTAACCCCATTCTGCCATTCGCACCGTAAATACCTATTCTTGTCATACGTTACCCTTTTTTATTTGCGATGTTGATTATCCAAAAGGCAGCAACGATGGCTAACCGGATAATAGAAATGTGTTTTTGCGGGAGTAGAGTTTACCGTATCTGTGTGTCATAGTCAGTTAAGTTGAAAATAATAAAACATTAGACTTTAGACGTCTAAACATATAAACTGCCGCGCTCACTCACCTATTGAAGTTGAGAGATTTTCATCTTATACCAATTGCATTAAGTAAATGGGCTACTTTGAAGCGGAAAATAGCTTTAGTAGCTAGGCAAAAATTTTGCTATTTAGTTGTTCTAAATGAGAAATTTTTAACGACGCTAATATGCTAATTCCCCGTTCAAATTGGTTGGAGAATTAATACAATTGGTATTAGGTGTGTTGTGCGGTTTTACAGCTGACTATTGGCTGTGCTTTATTGTTGGGGAGTGCTATGCAACCAAATTACAATCAAACAAAGGCAAAATTATCATTATTGCCGCTGTTGACCTTTGTAGGGATTTTTCTTGGCGCAGGATTGTATTTGCAATCGCAAGGCGTTGATTATGCGTTTTATCAATTAAAAGCTCCTGTCGCGATTCTACCAGCCATCGTTCTCGCTTTTTTACTTAATAAAGATACCATCAACCGCAGCGTCGAAACTTTTATTCAAGGCGCAGGACACAGCAATATTATCACCATGTGCCTCATCTATTTATTAGCAGGAGCTTTTTCTGCGGTTGCAAGTGCCACTGGCGGTGTTGACGCTGTGGTTAACGCCGGTTTATCACTTATTCCTCCGGCATTTTTATTACCCGGCTTGTTCCTTATTTCTGCTGTCGTCTCTACCGCAATGGGAACCTCCATGGGCACAATTGGTGCAATTGGACCTATTGCTGTTGCCGTCGCGATGAAAACCGGAATTGATCCGGCACTTATGGCTGGCACCATCGTTTCGGGCGCAATGTTTGGCGATAACTTATCTATTATTTCTGATACCACAATCGCGGCAACACGAACGCAAGGCTGTGAAATGAAAGATAAATTTAGAGAGAATCTTAAAATAGCCCTACCAGCGGCACTGCTGACTGTTTTACTATTGGTGTTTTTAACCCCAGAGCCGCAGGTTGTAGAAACCAAGCCGTTTGATTGGTTATTAGTTTTACCATACGCATTTATTTTGGTCTTGGCGGTGATTGGTATCAATGTCTTTGTTGTGCTCTTTAGTGGTATTGTGTTTGCCGGCTGTATGGGTTTTGTCGGTGACTATCAAGGCGCTGCATTCTTAAACGATATCTATAAAGGCTTTAGTGATATGCAGGAGATTTTCTTGCTGTCGATGTTTATTGGTGGTTTATCTGAATTTATTCGTATCAATGGCGGCCTAGATTTTTTAGCCAAACAGATCCAAAAAATTACCAGCATTATCGCGAAATGGCACCGTCAAGTTGCTGATCAACTGGGTATTGCAGCACTCGTGTTAACAAGTAACTTGTGTATCGCAAATAACACAGTAAGTATCATAGTTGCAGGCCCTGTTGCTAAAAAACTGGCTGAAGATGGAAAGATCTCAGCTAAGCGTTCGGCAAGCTTATTAGATATTTTTGCTTGTGTTATGCAAGGCTCTTTACCCTATGGTGCACAAGCACTGCTACTCGGGGCCACGTTTAAAATCAGCCCTTGGGACGTATCTAGTTCTTCTTATTACTGTTTCATTTTGGCTTTCACCGCCATTACCGTTATCTGCCTAAGAAGAAATAAAGCATAATTTATTCGGTTTACGCGCCCAACTTTGGGCGCTTTTGTTATACTTTCATTTTTAACGCTATCCGAATTAATAAATGAAAATCAACACACTCATCATTTCCTCCTCACTCGCTTTTAGCACATTTGGTTATGCTGCTGATTGGAGTACAACACAACTACATATAAACCACGGTGATTTCAAAAACCCGTTTAGCAGAAGCGAAGCAACGGCAACGATTTACTCATTACAACATGCGTCTGGATATCGCTACGGCGATAATTTCTTCTTTATCGATTACAGCAAAGATGACCTTAGTGATGGTTACCAAGACGGTGACTTTTATGGAGAGTGGTATTCGAGCTTGTCGATATCAAAGATTGCAGGCTTTAAGTCTTCTTTCGACGCCATAGCTGACGTTAGCTTAACAATGGGTTTCAATGCAGCCGGAGACGCTAAGGTGATGAAATACTTGCCAGGTGTCAAAGTAAATTGGAATTTTGAAGGGTTCAATTTTTTCTCTTCTACCTTCACACTTTATCAAGACGATAGCCAAGGTATTAGTCATGGCGGTGCGCCTAAAGAAAGTGATAGCTGGATGATAGATCTCGCTTGGGGTTACCCCTTTACAATAGGCGAGCAAAAGTTCTATCTGACAGGTCACGTAGAGTATATTGGCGAGCGAGAGAACGAGTTGGGTAATGACGTAAAAGGCTGGTTGCTCGCGCAGCCAATTCTACAATGGGATCTAGGCAACGCGGTAGGTATGCCTGACAATCAGTTAATGTTAGGTGTTGAATGGCAATATTGGCGTAACAAACTTGGCACAGATACCAATGAATCTGTTCCCCAGCTACATCTAGCGTGGACTTTCTAACTCTGAACTCGCTTTTGACCTTTGATTTTATACCAATTTGACTTAATACTTGCTCAATTTGAGGAATTAAATCTGACGCTAGCTGTGTTAAAAATTTATCATTTAGAACAACTAAATAGCAAAATTTTTGCCGGGCTATCGACAAGATTTTTTTGCCTCAAAATAGACCACTTAATTAAGTAAATTGGTATTACTCTGTGATGGTTAAGTCAAAGGTACTCATTATTTATCAGCCCCTACCTGACTACATCTACTATTCAACGTATAAAAAACGGTGCTGTGCTCTACTTTTGTCAGAGCTTTTTTTGATAGATTAGTGCTCACACCAAGATAGCGCAACTTCCAGTAGCGAAGCATTCGTCGATACACTGGCTGCCACTTGTTGCTGCTCAGACAACAACGTATTATAAAATGCTATCAACTCTGGGAGCTGCAATGTATAAACATATTTCTCCATATTACTGCCGTAATCACTTTGGAGCAATACGGGTAAAGTCGAAATAAGAAACTCTACTTGATCTGCTTTTGGCTGTATGCCATTTCTACTTCTTTGAAAAATTAGCTCCTGCCAAGTAAACACTATAGATAATTCTTTATCCTCTAACGCACTTAGCTGAGTTTTCACTGTATTCATATAGCGTCTATAGTTTTTCCACTGATTGGCAAGCAAATAAACATTTAATAAATTTAACCCCGTATAGCTCGCCTCGTAAGCTTGCTCTGCTTTTTGATGATAGAGGAAAGCTTGCCTATATAGTCTTGCAGCATGCTGATATTTACTCATATCAAAATAAACATTAGCTAAGTTATTGTTAAGTGCCGCTTCCAGTTGTTCATCCTTCACCTCAGACAATGTCGGCGCTAAAATATCGACTGCTTCTTCTAACTGCCCTGTTGTTCGATATAAAACGGCAAGATTATTAACGATAAGTGGCCTTTGCTCGTGAGTTGAGTACTTAAGTGCACATTCATAGTTTTTTTGCGCAAGCGCAGGCTTACCTATTCGGCGATAGTAAATTGCGAGGTAATTTGCAATTTGCCCCTTTTCGGACTGCAAATACGCAAGCCACTCAGCATTTTCAGAAAATAGCGCTACTATTTCATGTATTCTGACCGTATCGTTTGTTTTAATTGCAGCTTCTAAACCGGCACGATGTAACTCATAGATGCCTTTAGAGGGTTGTGTTGGCAGTTTGGGCAGCGCTGCTTCATATACCCGAGTTGCTTGTGTTGGATTAGAGGTGTTTAAATCTTGAATAACCTGTAATGTCTTAAACAATTCATCAGGGGCGAGTACTGTCAGAGAAGAAACAATAATTAAAACTGGTAGCACTTTCGCTCTCCGATTTCCTGATTTAAAGTAATCATAGTGGAGCTTCCGCTGGTTGGCAAAATGCCCGAGCGTGCAGAAGCATAAAACTGCTAGCGACTTCACATTAAACACATCAAATCCATTAAAGTGGGTCATCAAAATATGGACTCTGTGACTACAAAAACTAAAAGCAGCCAACTAGGTATTTAATCGATGCAGAAAGATACAGCAATTCAACAGTCACAGCTTAATAAAAAGATGACACAGGCTATCGAGTATTTTACTTCGGGCCAAGACCAAGCAGCAGAACAAGCATTTCAGCAGCTATATCAACAGCAGCCCACCCAGCAGGTCATTTTATATCTCGCACAATTGGCACAACGAAGACAAGCCGGGAGTGAATGGATTGAACAACTTGAAGCACTGCTACATAAACACCCAGATGTACCAGATAGCTATTATATTCTCGCTCGTAGTTATCAACAAAACAGACAACTACCACTCGCCGCTCAAACCTTTTATCAAGCGCTAGGATGGCGCTTGCAGCATGACGCACTGACAAACATTGTAAAAGTTCAATCATCCGAAGTACCAATACATGAAAGCGCGAACTCAACTAAACTAACTCCTGAAAACGCATTACACCTATTACTACAAACGTTGTCATCCTTAAAAAAGGCGGGGTTTTATGCTTTCCCTACGGCTGGTAGTTTGCTTGGGTTAGAGCGTGAAGGTCAACTCTTAGAAAATGATAAAGATATTGATATTGGTATCGACTGGTCTCACATGGAAAGCGCAATCGAACATTTACAGCATCTTGGCTGGCAGGAAGAAGCGCAATCCTATGGACTTATAAACCCTCGGTGTTTTCGCCACCAATCAGGCTTGGTGCTTGACCTTTGCGGTTATGCCACAGAGCAAAGCACTGGAGACACCATATCAGGTTTATGGATGCGAGAAGTACCTTTTACTTGGAATAGAGTGACGCGTTTCTCTGCTATTCAAGTTGTGAGCATCAGCTCACCTGCCGGAGAAATTTGTTATCCCCAGTATCCAGAACAAATCTTACAAGCATTATATGGATTGGATTGGAAAATGCCTGACGCAAATTTTGATACCATCGTCTGCGCCCCGAATATTATACAAGATTCCTACTTATATTACTGTTATGCCTACTCTCACCTCTACACTGAGTGGAAAAAAGGCAACTTCAAAAAAATGCATGCCATGCTTAAGGTGCTATTACAATTCAAACCTCATGACGGTCTTTTAAAAAATCTTATGCAGTTCGTACAAAAGCAGATGAAATCACAACAGCCGTGCCGTGTTTTAGCGCTTGGTTTTTTTGATCTGCTTCACTCTGGTCACTTAACGTATTTGTCGTTAGCGAAATCACACGGTGACTACTTAGTTGTTGGGGTCGCACCGGATGCTTTTGCGTTAAAAAGTAAGGGACGACCGCCAATAATGGATCAAGACGAGCGCTTAAGTATTATTGAGGCATTAGCATGCGTAGATAAAGCGGTTTTAGTCGGTGCACCAATGGCCGATACTGAGCGAGCAGCGCACTGGATCGCACAACAAAGAGTAAACCTTGTGATCTGCGGTGATGAATGGCAACACACGCCCCGTTGGCAAGCATTGGAAATAGCTTTAGCACCACAAAATATTCGAGTTGTTTATATCCCTTATACCCAAGGAATTTCAAGCACTAAAATTAAAGAAAGAATACAAAGCTTTAATGAGAATTAACGCTGTGTATCTGGTAGGAGCGAGTTTACCTCGCGAGGTTTTAATTGCTTGCGAGGTTTTTTATATCTCAAATTTCTATACCCCAAACAGCAAAAAACCCGTCGCATTGCTGCAACGGGTTTCTCTTATTTGGCCCTGGCGATGTTCTACTTTCACATGGGTAATCCACACTATCATCGACGCTGTTTTGTTTCACTTCTGAGTTCGGCATGGGGTCAGGTGGGTCCAAAACGCTATAGTCACCAGGAAATTCTGTTCATCAATGAAGTCTCCCTCATTAATGTAAATCCGGAAAAAGCTATTAAATTCTTTTGTCTACTTTAGTCTATTAACTTCTGTCGCTTATAAACCACTTTGGCGTTGTATGGTTAAGCCTCACGGGTAATTAGTACGAGTTAGCTTAATGCCTCACAGCACTTCCACATCTCGCCTATCAACGTTGTAGTCTTCAACGGCCCTTCAGTTGACTCTA
>NZ_JAMXSE010000048.1:0-1731 GCF_024124685.1 Pseudoalteromonas sp. OANN1 | reverse complement strand
CCATTGAAGGCATGCAAGCCACGGTAAAACGCTTAGACGACGTCACCCCCAAAATCGACCAGCATATGCAACAAGCCGCCCAAGAAATCGGACAGCGAGTTAATAAAGCACTGGATGAGTATCAAGGGGAGTTACCACAGGTTGGCGTTACCAATGTGCCGAAGAAATCTAAAGCACCGGAGCTTGCAGCTCCAGAAGGAAACGATCTCAAAGGTGCCCCAGTTAACAAAGTTAATCCGCCATCACGTAAGACGCCTAGTGACTTTACGCAGCATAAATCACTAAATCATAGAAAAGGTGCTACTGGTGAGTACAATGCACACCAATTAATGCTGGAAAATGGTTTTACACCGCTAGGTAAAACCGACGGTAATTATAAACCAGGACAATCCGGTATTGACGGAATATATCTGCACCCAAATCCACCACCGGACTATGTGATTACAGAAGCCAAATATAACACCTCTCCATTAGGTATGACTAAAGATGGTAGACAAATGGGTGATGACTGGATCACAGCCGAACGGCTAGAAAAAGCAGGTATAAGTAGAAGAGATAGAAAAAAAATACTTGATGCTTTAGCTGATGATGATGGCTCGGTACTAAAGCTATTAATTAGAAATGAAATAGATGGAAACTTAGCTGTTGAAGTACTTGGTAAAGATGCTAAAACGATTGATAATCAATTTAAATTTTAAGAGATATTAAGATGTTAAGAGATACTTTAAGAGATAAAGCTTACTTTGACGAAGCAGTTGAGTTTTATAGCGATGCAATAACTGAAGATGTTGAGAAAATCACTTCTAGTAATCGTCCTAATTTGGTGAGGATGAAACGCACCTTTAACTTAATAAACGAAGTTTTAAGTTACCTCCAAGTAAAATACTCTCGAGGGGATGACCTTATTGAGTTTAGAGCTTTTATTCAGGACCTGCTTACTTATCGCAAATGGCAAAAGGACTTTGCAGATGCTCTATCAGACGTAGAACAAGTTGAGCGTATTCCTATAGAAGAGTTGCACCAAAGCGATTTACGGAACTATTTAAAGTTATTTAGCTTCGCCTACTGCTTAAACATGGGAAAAGATTACTACTTACAATTATTAGAGCTTATTGGAAATCAAGGACAAGATGCACTATTTGATAAAATTGCGATTGCGCTAGGTGACACTGATCGTGAAATAGCAGCGGATACTCTGTTCAAAAAACGTTTCGATAAGCTTTACAAAGTAGTTGAAGGAAGTCCAGAGCAACGTCCAGCACTTGCGAAATCTTATATGGAGGCTTGGTACGTTTTGGAGGAAAGTCCTGATATTCATTTACTGGACAATGATGCTTACGATGGCTATTGGTGCTGGGAAATTGCGCTCGTTGTTAAATTATTCAATATTGATGATAGCAGCTTTATTGACCACCCATACTACCCCAAAGACCTCGTACATTGGCAAGAGAATTAGTAGGAGATAAAGGTGCGCGATACACGGAGAAGTAACGATTATTTCGAAGAGTTCTTAGTCGACATTGAAGTTGGCATTAAAGAAACACAGGAAGCCCTCGACGCAGGTAATTTTACCACACCTAGCGAGCGAGTTAATGTTGCCCAGTGTATATATCAGCTCGCTATTATGCGAGCGGTAGCGCACTACTCATACGGTGCTCACCTTGGGGATATTAAGCGCTATACCGAAGCGATTTTGCCGTATCGCAAACAACTGACACACTACTGTGATAA
>NZ_JAMXSE010000047.1:0-1740 GCF_024124685.1 Pseudoalteromonas sp. OANN1 | reverse complement strand
GTAAGGATAACTACTAATTATGATTGAAGAGTGTGATGTAAGAGATAAGTATAATAAGCTTCAGAATATCTGGGATATTTCCGATCAATGGCACTATCACACCTACAGAAGAATTAAACAGTATTTATACGATTATTTAAGCATTGAAGATGGTGTTAAATTATCAGAAAGAGTATTACTGGCTGGCTCTGGAGGTAACTCTTACGGAATATCTGGTGATTTTATTTATCATCTAGATATAGCAGAGAATTTATTGAGTTTTGAGGACAAATCAATAGTAGGCTCTGTGACAAATATTCCTTTTTTTGAAGAGTCATTTGATATTGTAATATGTGTAGGTTCGGTACTAAATTATGTTGATGCACAGCTTGCTATTAAAGAGCTTAATCGAGTAACAAAAAAAGGTGGAGCTTTAGTTTTAGAATACGAAACTAGTAATAGTTATGAATTTATATTTACAGACAAATACAAGGAAAGTGTAACTCCGATCCACACCTTTTATAATGGAGAAAGCGAACATCTTTGGCTTTATTCTATTGATTACATAAACTCAATTTTACACAGTTTTGACTTGTTAGAGAAAAAGAGCAACTCGATACATATCATATCCACACTGCTCTTACGAAGTACAGGCAATCCGAAACTATCTTCCAAACTCTCCAGGTTAGATCATTTTTTTCAAAGGGTTAACATACTAAAAAGAGGTGGATGTAACTTTATGGCTTTCCTTTTAAAATGTCGCTGAAGGTTTTAGATACAACTTTTAGTACCTCCAGTGCACGCGACGAGAACAAAGAAAGAAAAAAGACGAAACTAATGGAAAGAAAACCATAAAAGTAAAAGAAATCATCTTTATCTATTTCTGTTTTTTTAATAAAAAACACTAAAGACAACGCTAATATCAAAAATAAGAAAGTCAATTTCACCGATAGACCTAAATGTTGAGTAGGCTGTGCAGTTGTTGTCTTTACTATACTTTCATATGCTTTATCACTCCCACCTTTAAAATAAACATCATCAACGAGAGAGGTCTTTGCGGTGCTATAAAGCTCTTGAGCTTTTTCCTTGTATAAAATAACTTTATCTTCCTCGTATACTTCAAACCACCTTGAGTAATGTTTAATATACAGCATGTGTAGTAAATCCAATGCGGTTTCTTTCCTTAAACTACAATGAAGAGGCCTAGGATTTAAAAATAAATGTGCAGGAACCTTGCTTTCATGATTGCTAGCTGAAAGCTCTAATTGCCAATAATCAAGATCCAACTCATAAAATCCAATCATGCCTAGTAGCTTTTTCATCAACTCAAAATTATCACTTTGATGATAAGGCTGATCTATCAAGGCTAGCTCTACAACGGAAAAGCTTGAGCTGGGAAATTTACTCTCAATATACTGGGCAAGCTGATCTGCAAACTCAAAAAAGGTATTGTTCTTCCTATATCTTTCATCTATGGATATATAGTCAATAACAACTATATTTTCTTCAACGAAATAGGTTAGTTGAGTATAGCCAATAACTATTTCATTATTTGAAAAAACAAGGACATGGAACTCATCATCAAACTTTTTGTTATAGTTATCTAGCCAATAAGTAATTGTATTAGTTTCCGTTCTAAGTGCAGGGTGTGTGTACCTAGAGTATATCGATAATCCTTCGATATACTTTTGATCTTTAGAGCTCACAACTCTTTCTAACGAATAGTGTGAATTGAGATTCATAATTAGTAGTTATCCTTAC
>NZ_JAMXSE010000046.1:0-1846 GCF_024124685.1 Pseudoalteromonas sp. OANN1 | reverse complement strand
GCGTTGAGGCTGTAGAATTACTCTTTTCAGGTACTGGATTCTTGGTTTTGGATTGACTGTTTCTTAACCTTGAATCGAGTTGGTTACTGTGATCTAATAGATATTATTCACCCACGGTAATCTGTTATGGCCAACTATAAGCCAGACTTATCCCGCCAAAATAAATTCATTCCAATCAATTTCGCTGAGCAAATTTTGCCGGGAACCTTTGAATATGCGCTTTGTTATATTGTCGATAATAAGCTTGACTTGTCGGGCTTTGACGCTTGGTATAACAACGACAAAACAGGCGCTGCGGCGTATCCGCCCGCGGTGATGTTAAAGGTTATTTTACTGGGCTATGCACATGGTTTAATCAGTAGTCGGCGAATTGCTAAAGCGTGTGAAACAAACATTTTATTTATGAGTGTGTCGGGTGATATTCAGCCGCATTACACATCAATAGCGGGTTTTGTGGCTAAAATGCACGAACAGATTGAACCGCTATTTACGCAAGTGCTGATGATATGTGATGAAGAAGGCTTGATAGGACGCAATATGTTTGCCATTGATGGGTGCAAATTGAAGTCCAACGCAAGTAAAGAGTGGAGCGGTACATTCGATGAGCTAGGCCGTAAAAAAGCCAAATTAGAACGCGCAAGCAAACGCATAATTGAGCGCCATCAAGCGCAAGATGGCTTAAGTGAAGAGCTGGTCACTCAAGACTTAAAGCAAAAAGAAAAGCTAGATAAAAGTGCAGATAAAATCACCGCGTTCTTAGCTACTCACGAAGAGAAAACAGGCAGTAAAGGTAAGCCGGTTAAAAGTAATATTACCGACCCAGACAGCGCGAAAATGACCACGTCAAAAGGCACAATTCAAGGCTATAACGGGATAGCGATAAACGATGATAAACATCAAATTATACTACAAGCACAGGCATGGGGCTCGGTGGGCGAGCAACAAACACTGCAGCCAGCCGTTGAGCAATTAAAACGACAACTTGAAAAACTGAACAGTGATAAATTCTCTCACAAACAGGCCATTAAATTTACCGCAGACAGTGGATTTAATAGTGAAGCGAACCTTGAATTCATGGCGCAAAGTGGCTTTGATACTTACATAGCTGATAACCAATTTAGAAAACGCAACCCGCTGTTTAAAGAGAGCGAAACCTACGAAACAGCGCAAGAAAGGCGCCGATTAAAACGGCGTAACGGCAAGCCACGGTTATTTACCTCAGACGACTTCCAATATGATGAAGTAACACAAACCTGCCGCTGCCCCGCAGGCAATGAGATGTGGCGAAGTGGTATCAATGTAAACAGCCATCATCAACAATACACACGATTCTGCGGTTACTTAAAAGACTGTAAAGTCTGCCCCCTGCAACAGCAATGTATGCGAAAACCACCGATAAAAACGGGGCGACAAGTACAGTTTAAGAGTGATGAGTCTCGCAAAAAAATCAGTTACATCGACAAAATGAAAGTAAAAATAGACAGCCCAATAGGACGACGACAATACAGCAAACGACTTGGATGTATCGAACCAGTATTCGGCAACATCACGGTGAATAAAGGGATGAATAAGCTCACATTACGCGGCCAAGTAAAAGTCAATGCTCAATGGCAGCTATACTGCCTTGTTCACAATATCGAAAAGTTACGAGAAAGGGTGTCGTAAGCTAAGAACAACCTGACCTAACAGCTCCGAAACGCCTCTCAAACCACAACAAACCAGCTTAAAAAAACGCCCTAAAATAACAACTCACACCCAACTAAACGATTGAATTAAAATAGGAACTCAGTTATCGTTTGTTGATTACAAAAACAAATTTGAAACGAGTTATTCTACAGGCTCGTTA
>NZ_JAMXSE010000045.1:0-2252 GCF_024124685.1 Pseudoalteromonas sp. OANN1 | reverse complement strand
CTGCTGCGCTTGCCGTTTTACGCAAGCTAGGCAAAGGCGACCCAGTTAAGTACCTAAGAGACATCAACTGGCAAGACCTTGGAAAACAATCCGCTACGGAAGTAAAAAACATCGTCAAAGGCCTGCGTGATTCACTCGATGAAATGTCTACCAGTTGGCACTACGACCTACTACTCCCAGACGCTGCCATCGAAGGCATGCAAGCCACGGTTAAACGCCTAGACGACGTCACCCCCAAAATCGACCAGCATATGCAACAAGCCGCCCAAGAAATCGGACAGCGAGTTAATAAAGCACTGGATGAGTATCAAGGCCAATCACCAATTCGAGGCGTTACCGATAAGCCCACCAAAGCCAAAGCCGATGAATTGGAGCCGCCAAAAGGGAATGAGCTGCCGGGGGCTAATAAAACACTAATCGTGGATGAACTTTTAATTAATGGAAAAGTGCCTTCAACTAGGAGAGGTGAATTCAATAAGTGGTTCGACTCATTAACGCCTGAGCAGTTTGAAATATTATGGGAAAATAAAGATATACGGGATACAATCGAAGCGAGAATTCGTAGGCCTGGGGGTTACCATGAGTGGTATATGGTAGCAAGAACACCAAAGTTTAAAGCGTGGGGAATAAACATGGATGAAATAAAACGGTTTAGGAGTGAAATTAATGAGCTTAAATGGGTGTCTCCAATAGATGGACGTTCCGGTATGCACGGTAAGAGTGGTTCAGGCACTTTCCATAAAGAGTTACTTGAATTAATTGATAATAGTAAAAACCTCAGCACTTTTAACACTCGACTTGATGTATTAATCAAGCGATGGAAAATCGACCCGACAATAATTCCGCATAAATTAACTAAGGAGATAAAATGAACTCTCTACTAAAAGATTGGTGTGATTTCTGTGAGAATAAAAAAAACTTTGATAAGTCTCACTTCATGACTTTATTCCATGAAAAGGAAGCGAGAAACTGCTTGGATAAAGTCTTTGCATACTTTACAAGCTTCGAAAAGTTGATAGCAAATGCAACCTTAGCTATAGAACAAAAGTATAATCCAAAAGCTACTTCGCCTCCTCTCGAAGATGAATATATATTAAATCTCATAAGACGTTTTTTTTTAACACAGACCAAATATGTTTGTGACTTTGACCAACCGATTATAGATACAATAACTAGAGGAGAGATTTGCTTCGTTTCAGAAGACATATTTTCGCAACATGAGAATGAAGATTGTCCCCATTATTGGCTGTATGACGACTTTGGAGATGTTGTAAGAGCCTCTAGAGTAGAAAATGATGAAAAAACAATAGCTCTTTTTGAAGCGCTTTATAATTTGGATGCGGATTACTATTTAGCCTGGTTTATTGCATCGCCACTTATAAAACTTGATCTCGACCTTGATAGCTATTTTGAACTTTGGAAATATAAAGTAAAGTTCTTGCTTTTAGAGGAAAAAATCATTTGTATTAAACCCTAAACGCTTAGACCACAAGATGTTAAGAGATACTTTAAAAAATAAAGAATATTATGATGATAGGGTTTCCTTTAGACTTGAATGTATTGAAGAAGATGTTGAAGAAATCAAATTTGATGATGATCCTGTCGATGTAAAGATGAAAGGTTCATTTAGGCTAGTTAGTGACTCATTGTATCTTCTTCATCAGAAATACTCTCGCGGCGATAATCTCTCAGAATTTAAGCCACTTTTATTAAATATGTTGACCTACCGCCAATGGCAAAAGGACTATGCTGACGCTTTGCCAGATAAAGAGCAAGTAGAGCGAATTGGCTGGGAAGAAATAAGAGAAGATTACCTCGAAGATCATCTTAAATGGTTGAGTTTCGCTTTCTGTTTAAATATGGATAAAGAATACTACCTAAAAGTGCTGAGTCTTATTGGTAATCAAGGTCAAGACGCGCTATTTGATAAAATTGCGATAACCCTAGGTGACACTAATCGTGAAATAGCAGCGGATACTCTGTTCAAAAAACGTTTCGGTAAACTTTACAAAGTAGTTGAAGGAAGTCCAGAGCAACGTCCAGCACTTGCAAAAGCCTATCTAGAGGCTTGGTATGTATTGGAGGGTAGCCCAGATTATCATTTAATGGATACAGATGCATACATTGGCTATTGGTGCTGGGAAATTGCGCTCGTTGTTAAATTATTCAATATTGATGATAGCAGCTTTATTGACCACCCATACTACCCCAAAGACCTCGTACATTGGCAAGAGAATTAGTAGGAGATAAAG
>NZ_JAMXSE010000044.1:0-2622 GCF_024124685.1 Pseudoalteromonas sp. OANN1 | reverse complement strand
AGCTTAAAAAAACGCCCTAAAATAACAACTCACACCCAACTAAACGATTGAATTAAAATAGGAACTCAGTTATCGTTTGTTGATTACAAAAACAAATTTGAAACGAGTTATTCTACAGGCTCGTTAGGCTCATAAAGGATTCACCATATGAATAACCAAATAGAAAAGTACAGAAAGTTGTACGTAACATATGGGTCTTACGCCAAAAGACTGGAAGGGTTGTTGTGCGACCTATTGGCAGGTTCTAATATTCGCGTTCACTTTACTGAATCCCGCGCCAAGACCCCAGAGAGTTTAAAAGAAAAGATCAATCGCCCTGGGAAAAGTTATGTAAACGTACTTGAAGAAGTTCCAGATTTGGTAGGAGTAAGGTTAGTACTTTACTATCAAGATGACTCAATAGCTGTTCAGGACTTAATAGCTGATGAATTCGAAGTTATGGAAGTTGAAAAGTCTCATCAACCTGATAAATACTCACCCGATAAGTTCGGCTATATATCTACTCATTTTGTAATTCGCATAAATAGAGCGAGAGCGAAATTAACCGAATGGAAAGCTTATAAAGATTTACATGCTGAGGTTCAAGTAAGAACTGTCCTACAGCACTCTTGGGCTGCAATATCACACGCCTTACAGTATAAAAGAGAAGGAGATGTTCCTGCAGCGTTGCGTCGAAAACTTTTTCGTCTTGCTGGCCTTTTCGAGTTAGCTGATGAGCAGTTTATTGAAATACGTAATGAAGCATCTTTTCTTAAAAAGAATGCACCAAATATTGTTGAGGAAAATAGTGATGATACACGCGTTGACTCTATAATTCTTCGGGAATTATTAATGGAATCAAAACTATTCATTAAAATAGTCGAAACAATGAATGATATCGGCTTCAAAGTTGGTGCCGATTGGGATGATGAAGAAAATTACATCGGCAAGTGTGTGGAAGAATTGGAACGATTTAACGTTGCAAACCTTGGTTTTGTAAATTCTCTTCTTCGGAAAAATCACAAAAAGTTCTTAGAGGCTATATTTCATGAAGATCCTTCAGATGGAGACTGGCCTATCGACAAGTCGTTTGCGTTTTATTTATTGCTTATAAACGAATTTAGTGAAGAAATCACTATTGATTACTTAACAGAAGAGCTCAAATGGTGGGACGAAAGAGCCGAAAATGTTATATCTAATTCTAGAAAACTAAAAGCGATATAGCCTAACAAAAAGTTGCACCGGACAAGCCGGTGAACTTGGCGTTAGCTGTCCATACTAAACTAATAACGAGGAAGAAAATGGAGTATATTCAGGCAATTTTTGGAAAGGACTCATCATGGTTTTGGTCAATGTGCCAATTCTTTGTTATTACAATCACACTCATAATGGTTTATCAGCAGGTTAGAATCCAAAGAAAATCAAACATGCTGCAAACTCTACATAAGTGCGATGAAAAATGGGGTGGAAATATTTTACTAAAATGCAGAAGCCATGCATCACAAGACTATATTAAAGGGTGCCTAAACCTTCATGAAGAAGAGGTTATTTTAATCAACTTCTTTGAGGATCTAGGGCTTTATGTTCATGAAGGAATTTTGTCCAAAAATATAGTATGGGACTCTTATAGTTACTATATAGAACGCTATTGGCCGTTATTGGAGCCAGCAATTACAGAGCGACATGCTTCAAATGGCGATGAGTCAATTGGCGAAAAATTCAAGTCACTCCACGAGAAGATGCAGAAATATAGCAAAAAGAAGAAAGCACCTTCTGGACCTTTCAAAAAAGAAGAGCTTGTTTCTTTTGCTAAACATGAACAAAATTTGATCGTAATTGAAAGCAGCTAACACATATGAACCTTATCCGGTCAAGTAAGCATAACGATTCTTTTTAGCTGCTTTTAAGCAGCTAATTTGTATTGGCAACGCTTAAACCTGTTCAACTTCGTTATGTCGGTTAGCCGTTAAATCGTTTACGGCAAACACATATTGAGGAATGAGTCATTGATGACACCCATCGTTATTTGTATCTATGCTGACAAAGTGAGATTAAAACGTGCGGAAACACCTCAATCACTGGGTATAAAAACGTTTTTCGGTAGGCCAATTTTTAGCGCCCAAGCGTATCTCTGCATCAAAACCGGGTTATCGCGCACGACAACGCGCTGTAAATACAGCAGTAAGAAATTCTAGCGTTGAGAAAACAAGTGACATCCATCACAATTAGCATCCAAACTGAGGTAGTGAAGTAAAAAAGTATGTAAACACCTCAATCACAGGGTACAAAAACGTTTTTCGATAAGTTATTTTTTAGCACTCAAGCGTATCTCTACACTAAAATTGGGTTATCGCGCACGGCAAAGCACTGAAAATACAGCAGCAAGAAACTCTAGAATTGAATATGTTCGTTTTACTAAGCCAGCAAGCGCTCGCAGTTTGTTAGGTTTGTCCGTCGTCGTTTTTGCAGTGTTTCGCAGTAAGCGGTTATTGTTCGCTCTCGTCCAACTGCACCGTGTGTAGTGGCATAGTTAATTTGGCCACCCATTAAGAAAGAAATGTTATGCTATTTGCATACAAATTTGGGTGAAAAAATGACGAAATTAAAACGCGCAACCTATTCTGCGGCAATCAAATTAGAAAC
>NZ_JAMXSE010000043.1:0-2916 GCF_024124685.1 Pseudoalteromonas sp. OANN1 | reverse complement strand
TAAACCACTTTGGCGTTGTATGGTTAAGCCTCACGGGTAATTAGTACGAGTTAGCTTAATGCCTCACAGCACTTCCACATCTCGCCTATCAACGTTGTAGTCTTCAACGGCCCTTCAGTTGACTCTAAGTCAAAGTGAGAACTCATCTCGAGGCCTGCTTCCCGCTTAGATGCTTTCAGCGGTTATCAGTTCCGAACGTAGCTACCGGGCAATGCAATTGGCATCACAACCCGAACACCAGCGGTTCGTCCACTCCGGTCCTCTCGTACTAGGAGCAGCCCCTCTCAATTCTCAAACGCCCACGGCAGATAGGGACCGAACTGTCTCACGACGTTCTAAACCCAGCTCGCGTACCACTTTAAATGGCGAACAGCCATACCCTTGGGACCGACTTCAGCCCCAGGATGTGATGAGCCGACATCGAGGTGCCAAACACCGCCGTCGATATGAACTCTTGGGCGGTATCAGCCTGTTATCCCCGGAGTACCTTTTATCCGTTGAGCGATGGCCCTTCCATTCAGAACCACCGGATCACTATGACCTACTTTCGTACCTGCTCGACGTGTCTGTCTCGCAGTTAAGCTTGCTTCTACCATTACACTAACCGTACGATGTCCGACCGTACTTAGCAAACCTTCGTGCTCCTCCGTTACTCTTTGGGAGGAGACCGCCCCAGTCAAACTACCCACCAGGCACTGTCCTCAACCCCGATTCAGGGGCCTAAGTTAGAACATCAACACTACAAGGGTGGTATTTCAAGGTCGGCTCCACAGAAACTAGCGTCTCTGCTTCAAAGCCTCCCACCTATCCTACACATGTAGGGTCAATGTTCAGTGCCAAGCTGTAGTAAAGGTTCACGGGGTCTTTCCGTCTAGCCGCGGGTACACAGCATCTTCACTGCGATTTCAATTTCACTGAGTCTCGGGTGGAGACAGCGTGGCCATGGTTACACCATTCGTGCAGGTCGGAACTTACCCGACAAGGAATTTCGCTACCTTAGGACCGTTATAGTTACGGCCGCCGTTTACCGGGGCTTCGATCAAGAGCTTCGCCTAAGCTAACCCCATCAATTAACCTTCCGGCACCGGGCAGGTGTCACACCGTATACGTCATCTTACGATTTTGCACAGTGCTGTGTTTTTAATAAACAGTCCCAGCCACCTGGTCACTGCGGCTCTCGTTTGCTTACAGAGCAAGTCCTTCACAAACAAGAGCGTACCTTCTCCCGAAGTTACGGTACAATTTTGCCTAGTTCCTTCACCCGAGTTCTCTCAAGCGCCTTAGTATTCTCTACCTGACCACCTGTGTCGGTTTAGGGTACGATTCAGTATGAACTGAAGCTTAGAGGCTTTTCCTGGAAGTAGGGCATCAACAACTTCACCACCTTAGTGGCTCGTCTCGACTCTCAGCCTTAGCAACCCGGATTTTCCTAAGTCACCAGCCTACAGCCTTTCACATGGACAACCAACGCCATGCTTGCCTAGCCTGCTCCGTCCCCCCATCGCATTCATACCGAGTACGGGAATATTAACCCGTTTCCCATCGACTACGCTCTTCAGCCTCGCCTTAGGGGTCGACTCACCCTACCCTGATTAACATGGGATAGGAACCCTTGGTCTTCCGGCGGAGGAGTTTTTCACTCCTCTTGTCGTTACTCATGTCAGCATTCGCACTTCTGATATGTCCAGCATGCCTCCCGGCACACCTTCAGCCACTTACAGAACGCTCCCCTACCCCGCATACTTACGTACGCAGCCGTAGCTTCGGTGGTATGTTTAGCCCCGTTACATCTTCCGCGCAGGCCGACTCGACTAGTGAGCTATTACGCTTTCTTTAAAGGGTGGCTGCTTCTAAGCCAACCTCCTAGCTGTTTTAGCCTTCCCACATCGTTTCCCACTTAACATACACTTTGGGACCTTAGCTGACGGTCTGGGTTGTTTCCCTCTCCACGACGGACGTTAGCACCCGCCGTGTGTCTCCCGGATATTACTTTACGGTATTCGGAGTTTGCAAAGGGTTGGTAAGTCGGGATGACCCCCTAGCCTTAACAGTGCTCTACCCCCGTAAGTATTCGTCCGAGGCTCTACCTAAATAGATTTCGGGGAGAACCAGCTATCTCCCGGTTTGATTAGCCTTTCACTCCTAGCCACAGGTCATCCCCTAACTTTTCAACGTTAGTGGGTTCGGTCCTCCAGTTGATGTTACTCAACCTTCAACCTGCCCATGGCTAGATCACCGGGTTTCGGGTCTATACCCTGCAACTTAAGCGCCCAGTTAAGACTCGCTTTCGCTACGGCTCCCCTAAATGGTTAACCTCGCTACAGAATATAAGTCGCTGACCCATTATACAAAAGGTACGCAGTCACCCAACAAGTAGGCTCCTACTGCTTGTACGTACACGGTTTCAGGTTCTATTTCACTCCCCTCACAGGGGTTCTTTTCGCCTTTCCCTCACGGTACTGGTTCACTATCGGTCAGTTGGGAGTATTTAGCCTTGGAGGATGGTCCCCCCATATTCAGTCAAAGTTTCACGTGCTCCGACCTACTCGATTTCACTTTAGATAAGTTTTTGTGTACGGGACTATCACCCTGTTTCGTCATGCTTTCCAGCATGTTCCACTAACTACACTAAAGCTTAAGGGCTGGTCCGATTTCGCTCGCCGCTACTTTCGGAATCTCGGTTGATTTCTTTTCCTACGGGTACTTAGATGTTTCAGTTCTCCGCGTTCGCCTCGTTAACCTATGTATTCAGTTAACGATACCTGCAAGCAGGTGGGTTTCCCCATTCGGAAATCCTAGTCTCAAGCGCCTCTTACTGGCTTGACTAGGCTTATCGCAAGTTAGTACGTCCTTCATCGCCTCCAACTGCCAAGGCATCCACCGTGTACGCTTAGTCACTTAACCATACAACCCAAA
>NZ_JAMXSE010000042.1:0-3253 GCF_024124685.1 Pseudoalteromonas sp. OANN1 | reverse complement strand
ACTATTTAAGGGCGGAGCACCATATAAAGCCAGATAGTTTGGTGGGGCTATGTGTGGAGCGCTCACTAGAGATGGTAGTGGGTATATTGGGGATATTAAAAGCAGGAGGCGCGTATGTGCCGCTAGACCCGAGCTATCCTCAATCGCGTTTAGCATACATGATGGACGATGCAGCCTTCAATGTTGTACTGACGCAGAGTAAGAGCTGGGATGTAGTAAAGAACTTTAATGTGCCGACTATTAACCTTGATGATTTAACTCAGTTTGAATCGTACAGTGTAAGCTGCGTTGATAAGTCAGAGCTAGGGTTACGATCAAAACACCTTGCTTATGTTATTTATACCTCTGGCTCAACAGGTAAACCAAAAGGGGTTATGGTTGAGCATCAAGCACTATATAATCGTATCCACTGGATGCATAATAAATACGGTATGAATTGCAGTGATAAAGTACTGCAAAAAACGCCTTATAGTTTCGATGTTTCTGTATGGGAGTTTGTATGGACGCTTGCCTACGGTGCACAGCTAGTCGTAGCTCGCCCTGAAGGACACAAAGAACCTGAATACCTATGCCAACTTATTCAAGAGCATAGTATAACTAAAATGCACTTTGTCCCATCAATGCTAGGATTGATCTTAGAGCACGAGCAATTTACGAATTGTCGCAGCTTAGAACAAGTTTTTTGTAGTGGTGAAGCATTACAGCAAAGCCATGTGGAAGAGTTTAGGAAAGCACTACCTTACTCTGAACTGCATAATTTATATGGTCCAACGGAAGCCGCTATTGATGTCAGCTATTGGGACTGTGCTGGTGACATTAGTCGAGGAGTTCCTATTGGTAGGGCAATTGATAATATCCAGCTGCTCATTCTTGACCCTTATCTTAACTTGGTACCGGAAGGAGCTGTGGGCGAGTTGCATATTGGCGGAGATGGTCTTGCTCGCGGTTATTTAAATAGAGAAGAGTTAACCGCTGAACGCTTCATTGCCAACCCTTTTTATGATAGAAACCAAGCAGCAAGTTCTCAAAGGCTCTATAAAACAGGAGACTTAGCGCGTATAAGAAAGGATGGTGAAATTGAATATCAGGGGAGGATAGATCACCAAATAAAAATTCGTGGATTGCGTATAGAATTGGGCGAGATCGAGCATCAGTTAAGTGGTTTAGAATGCGTTGACTCATCTTTGGTTGTAGCGCAAGAGATTGCGGGTTCGACCCAGTTAGTAAGTTATATCAAGCCATCAATTGAAAGCTATGGACTTGACCATTCTGCGCTAAATGACAAAGTGAAAAAGGGGCTCAGTGTGGAGCTACCTGAACATATGATCCCCAGTTTAGTCGTGGTTGTAGATGAGTGGCCATTAACAGCGAATGGTAAGGTCGATCGGAAGGCTTTACCTACCCCAGATAGTAGTTCAATGCATGTGGAGTATGTTGCCGCAACTACAGATGTTGAAATTCTAGTTGTTGATATTGTTGCGAACCTTCTGCAGTTGGAAACCTGTAGTGTTAGCTTGAAAGCCAGCTTCTTTGAGCTAGGTGGGCATTCTTTAATGGCTATAAGACTGCTTGCCGAGCTTAAAGCGAATGGTTATACAAACATAGAGCTGAAGAATCTGTATGATATTTCTAGTATCGCAGAGTTGTGTTTATTATGTGAGCAAATTGATAAAGAAAAGTCTTTAGTTCAAGAGCTTATGGATTCTGAAGATGCCTTAGAGTACGAGTTTTAATCAACTTTTCCGTGGGTTTAGGTGCGCTTTTATAAGTGAAAGCGCACCAGAACTTTCTAAAACTTTGAATTTAAAGCTTATAATTCCAGTTTTAAGTCGAAAGCGAATTTGTTTTTGAAAAGGTTGCAAGTCACGATGTGATGACGTATCTTACGATTTGCTAAAACTGTTTACTAAAGTATCAATTTAATCCTGAAAGTTTCATAAGTATCTCACGCGTGAGTTGTTTATATGCTTCGAGGGCTCATGTCTCTATTGAGATCTTGATCAATGATGTATTTACAGAGTTGCGGTGCTTACATAGCAAACAAAGCACAAGAGGGAGCATCATTTAATTTTATCGCGGATGCGCTTGCTGAAGGTAAAACTCAGCAACTGGTGATAGCCAATGAATCGTTTTATAGAGGCGAATAATAAGTTTTAGATCTTAGGTGTAAGCTGAGAATTGTGAGTTATCTGAAGTACTAAAAGAGTAGGTATAACTCTGACTTAACCATTAAGCTATTCTCGTTATTTTGTTGAGTAATTTACATCTTTTGGAAACTCATATTGTTGAAGTGTGTTTCGTTAAACATGCTGATTTTGCCGTATGAACAGTATTAATGCGCAAAAAAGTTCTTGTGATTAGGATTACGTCTAGTGATCTGTAATGCTATATGCGTTTTTACTAATAAAAATCCTTACCGGCAACATAAAACTGGTGCCCTGTTATCCTAGGGAGTCGGAGCGTAAGAATATGAAGTTTGTAATTGAGCTACTGTAAATGAGCTATTGCAGTTTAGTGACTATCAGATAGGTCCAAATGTCTGGCGTGAGTTGTTTTATTTTAAGTTTTGATGTTCTGCCAACTGCATTTGGTGGGATGAATAATAAAAATTAAGGTACTGAGAAATAATATGAATGATCTCTATAACAAGCTGATCTCTGAGGGAACATTGGTTTTCATTGAGAATGGAAAGCTGAAGGCGAAGTCCTCAAAAGCGCGTCTAGATCAAGAAACTGTTCAACTGATTAAAAACAACAAAGATGCTTTACTGGAATTTTTGCAGCAAAAGTCAGCAGAGGCTCCAGTCAATAAGATCAGCAAAAGAGATTCTAAAAACAGAAAATTATTATCAGTTTGCTCTTTTGCGCAGCGACGATTGTGGTTTATAGACCAACTACAAGGAGGCTCGGCGGAGTACAATATGCCAATGGCACTGGAAGTGTCAGGTGAATTGGACTTGATGGTAGTAGAGCGAGCACTGAACGAAATAGTGGCACGACATGAAGTGTTACGTAGCGTGTATGTTGAAGTAGATGGCGAAGCAAAACAGCAAATTAGGGATATAGCAGAGGTAGAGATTAAGGTAGCACAAGAGGACGTGCGACATTTATCAGGAGAGTCTCAGGCGCAAGCGGTAGCGGCACTAGTCAATGATGAGTTTGTACAGCCATTTGATTTAGCATCGGATGTCATGATACGAGTACGCTATATTCATACGTCGGAGCGTGCAGGGGTTCTGCTATTTAATATGCAT
>NZ_JAMXSE010000041.1:0-16374 GCF_024124685.1 Pseudoalteromonas sp. OANN1 | reverse complement strand
TGTTTCTAATTTGATTGCCGCAGAATAGGTTGCGCGTTTTAATTTCGTCATTTTTTCACCCAAATTTGTATGCAAATAGCATAACATTTCTTTCTTAATGGGTGGCCAAATTAACTATGCCACTACACTTAACGATTTCAGACGCGGCGCTCGCGCAATGTTTATCCGATACACATCAAGATGTGGGTATTTCAGTTGTTGATTGTACAGACTACCCAGTCGCAACGTTAGAGGGGCTATCAGGTATTAGCGGCTTATCAACCGTGTCTATTAAAAACGCAGAATTGAATAATCTCGACGAGTTAGCTCAAATTTCTCCGCTCACCGTGTTAAAGCTCGATAACGCATTTGCCGCAGCTCAGAACAGCTCGAATAATGATGCACGTTTAGAACAAATTAATAAGCTCAACAAACTTGAGTCTTTGTCTATTATTGAAAACAAAGAAGATAGTTCAGGCAAACGCCTAGCGTTCCAGATGCTAGATCTATCAGGCTTTACGCAGCTTCAGACGCTTGAAATAGAAAACTATAGTAGTCAATATGAAACTATGCAGCTCAGTGAACTTCCAAGTGATAAGCTCACCCGTTTGACCCTACGTTCTCTAAGCATTGATGATAAAAGTACCCTAAAACGCTTTAGTAACTTGCAGAGTTTATCTTTGACATACATACAAGATCTGGACTCGCTGTCATTTTTAAGCGCCATACCTAACCTCACAGCATTAACACTTAATAATATCGAAGCCGCTGATTCAACAGCAATAGAAGCCAAAACAAATCTGACAACACTCGTACTCAGCAGAACACGGATTGAAGATTTCTCATTCTTAGAAAAATTTAGTGAGTTGGAAAAACTAGGTCTTAGTACTTATTATAGCAATGTTGAGTTTGATATTGCGGACATCAGTAGTAATGCGAAGCTAACCTCTCTGTCATTAAACAATTTAAGTGTTGATAATGTCAGTGAGCTATCAACCTTTACGGAGCTGCAATCTTTGTCTTTGGAGGAATTAAACCTTTCTTCTCTGAGCTTTTTGCAATCGATGCCGCAGCTAACATCATTAAAGCTTAATAGCCTGTATAACATTAATGATTTAGGTTGGCTAAGTTTCACACCAAACCTAACCGAATTGTACATTCGTGAATTGGATAATAACGCGGATTTTAGCGCATTGTCTGAGCTTAAAAATATGCGCGACCTCACCGTCGACAGCGATTACTCAAACTTTGCACTAGATACGTTAAGTAAAATGCAAGCATTAGAAACACTTAACCTAGAAGTTAGTTTATTTGAAGCTTCAAGTGAAACAACATTTCCAAGCTTAAAAACACTAAACGTGAAGGGCAGCAGCTATTCAAACATGGTGAACTTGACTAACTTCCCCGCGCTCGAATCAGTTGAGTTATCAAAAGGTCACTATTATGATAATGAAGAGAAAATCACAACTCTCGATTCTCTAGGTTCAAACTCGAGCCTGAAATCGATCAAGCTCAGCGGCTTTAAAGAGCTAGAAGATATCACTCAGATATCTCAATTTGAAAACTTAGAAACTCTGTTTATTAACTACTCTCTAGCGGCTGACATCTCTGACATCGCATCATTAAACAAATTGAAGTCATTAACATTAAGCAACTTTTCTACGTTTTTTAGAGCAGACATGCTTGCCAGTTTAAACAATCTGGAAAGACTTGAAATACAAAGTAGTGCCATTTATTGTGATGATCAGGAGCTATTAAAATCTCTCGATGGTGTAACAACAAATCTTTCTAACTCTAACTGTATTAAGAAGCCGGTCGATTTGAGCTTAATTACCGATGAAGCATTTAAGGAATGTATTGAAAATCGAAGATACCAAGATGCTGTGCGTAATACCTCACTCTCTTGCGATGCCTCAGCAATTGAATCATTAAATGGAATTACACAGTTTGAAGCAATTAAGACTTTAACACTGGATGGCTCAGTTAACAGTTCGTTGTTACGAGATCCTAGCTTAGCTCAGCTCCACACCTTACAGAATCTAGACATCTATAGACTCACAGGTGAACTAACGGCTAAAGCTACACTTCCTCAATCATTGACCTCCTTTGAGTTAAATACAAATAGCCAAACCGTATATGACTTCGCGCTTTTTGGCTTGCCTACTACCTTAATTTATTTGGACTTGGATAGAACCAAGCTGAAAAACTATGGTGCAATTAAAAATTACGCCGAACTTACCCGTTTAGAGTTGAACTATAGCAACATTTCAGATCTGTCACCGCTATTCGATTTGACCAATCTGGAATATTTAAGTTTATATGGAAACCCAAATATCGACTGTGCTCAAGTAAGCAAACTACAAGAGTCGTTACCCAATATTTGGCATATTTCGACTAGCTGTAATTAATATTAACGCTAAGCATTAAGTTACTCAAATAAACACAGTCTCATTGCGAGGCTGTGTTTTGTTTCTGGTTTATTCTTTCTACACCACATTTCTTTTACAATAGCATTCTGTAAATTTTTATCTCATTCCTAGGCTTAAAATCCGCTATACTAGCGCAAAAATTATTTAAGAAAATTTATGGCGCTCAAATCCACCATCATTAAAGCCCAACTATCACTCAGTGATATGGACAGACATGTTTACCAAGACTTTAATTTAACACTAGCTCAGCACCCCTCTGAAAACGAACAACGGTTAATGATCCGTTTACTTGCCTATGCACTAAATGCCTGTGAAGGACTGGAGTTTACCAAAGGCTTATGCGCTGACGATGAACCTGAACTATGGGTTAAGAATTACAGCGAAGAGATTGAACTTTGGGTTGAACTAGGACTGCCTGATGAAAAACGCCTTAAAAAAGCGTGTAATAAATCAAAACAAGTGATCCTCTATACTTATGGCGAAAATAATCAGGCAATTTGGTGGCAAAAACACCAGCCTAAATTATACGACTTTAAAAATCTAAGTATTTTCGGCTTGGATTATAGCGCGACTCAGGCTTTAGCTCAGTTAGCAGAACGAAGTATCAAGCTCACTATTACCATTCAAGATGGCGAAGTATGGGTAAGTTCTGATAGCGCAAATATTGAAATCAAACCAAGACAGTTAATGTAAACCAAACGGCGACATTACTGAATAGCTTTACATCGACGTCACTAATGTCCTGACACGAGAAAGCATTCTATTGACTTAGATATCTTTTTGGGTAAATTATAGCGTTGAAGTTAGTTAATCATAATTACATTGATTTTTAACTTCTTATTTATAATTATAAAACTAAAGGAATTAGCAATGAAACTTAAGCTAAAAAAGCAACAGGTCAAAAATCTTTCTCTAAGTAACAAACATATCAACCTAGACATGACGCCAAAGATCCAAGGTGCAGGTAAAAATCCGACATTTTTTCCATGCGAAACAGGATTATGTGGTACACAAATGACTGTTGACTACGGTTTCACATGTCAATGGGACTGTGGTACAACGATTTGCTAATGTTGAAATCAAACCACAACAGTTAATGTAATTTGTGATTACGTAGTAAGTGTTGTAGCCAACCAAAGGTGGCTACAACGTATTTACCTACAACCGAGATGCGGCATCGTTTAGCAAATCAGAATAGGCAGAATCTGCACCTATTCGTTTGGCCTCTGCTCGCAAGTCATTGCTAATTCTTGCTCGGGTAAATTCATCAGTTAATAATTCATTTAGCTGATACGGTGAACGACTTATCAAAATCGCTTGCTCAAGTGGGCTTTTAGCTGCATTAATCTGTTGTGTATATATGCTCTCACTAGAGCGTTGAGCCGATGCACTCAATTTTGCCATCGCAATTGACAAATCTGAATACAGCTTTACAGCATCGTAATCAAATTCAGCACTGTCGATGTCCATCACGGGAAGATCTCGTGCCAAAAATGCATTCACCGTTTGCTTAAACTCATGCGGAGCCTCATTCATAAACTCATCTATTCTGATAATATTAAAGAGATCTTGCCTTAGCGACTCTCGCTCTACCTTTTGTGACGGCTCATTATTAAGAGTTTGAATATATTGCGGCAAAAATTCAGTCCTTGATTGAGGGTTAGCTAATGCGAGGCGATTATAAATTCCAGCTTTTGTTGCTCTGATAGCATCATTTGATACGTTATTAGATTTATTTTCTGATATCACAAACTGGTCATCTATCAGTAGTTTGGCTTTCTCAAAAGGAAGATGACCAACAACAGCCTCAAGAATTGAAAAGCCTAATGCAGGATCTTCCACATTGGCTAGCTGACCACTAATTACATCGAGTAATTGCTGCTTTACTTCTGCTAAATGCGTGGCAGAAACTTTCGTCTCTTCTCCATTAACCAGTAAGATAGTCTCAAGTACATTTAGTAAGCCAAATTTTGCCCGCTCTGATGCACTTTCGAATAGCGAAATTAACTCATTGGACAGCTCAATAGGAGCCAACGTACTCATATATTCAAGCACATACAAGCCTTGCTCTGATTCCACGCCTAACTGCTGTACCATATTCCACAATATACTTATTTTATCTTTTCTTGATATATTCGGATCTTTTAATAGCTCTATTAGCTCAGCTTCAAAATCAAGCATGGCCTTTGTACCAAAACTATTCTTTAATGTTAAAGTAAGCGTATCTGCTAACTCTAACATTTTATTATTTTCTTTATCTGTTAATTTAACATCCATATCATAAAAATCGGGAAGTGTAGCTATGAGCTCTGACTGACTAACAAAAGGAACTGTCTCATTATTTTCTGCAGTTTTTTTTACTTCCTTTTCTGCTGTGGATACAAAATAAATGACAACAAAAAAAACAGCTAATAAAAGTAATGCTACATATTTTGCAATTAGTTTCATATCCACCTCAAATTATCTAGTGCTTGGGAAGCTATTATAAAGATTTCTCGGAGTGAAAACGGTAACTAAATTCTCGCCAGTAACCTTTTTGTATGAGTAGTTCACAAAAGTATCACAACGGAACTTTGCCTTCACTTTTACAAAACTACCATCTTTATATACCCATTTACCTTCTGTATATTGTGCTGTGATTGTATATTCTGGATCAAAGCTACGTTGTGCCCACCCAGCTTCAACGATTTCTCCATGCCTAGTACCTCGACCGTACTTCGCGCCCCAGTATGAGGAAGCACCTTTAAAGCTACTCAGCGTGTTTTTGTGAATAACAGTGTTATCATTCAATACTTCAAGTACTTTTGAACCGTCCCAGATCCCAACGTGCCCAGCCCAACCTAGGCCTGAAATTGATAGATCTCGAGCAACAACATCACCTACACTCGTTGGGTTGCCAGCAAAAGCTGTTGTACTTATAGCGAATAATAATGCACCAATAGATAAAACTTTCATGAAATTTCCTTTTAATTAAAAAACCAACAGAATAATAACATTGAAAACAAGAAATTCAACCCAACTACAATAATATAAATTAAACACCTATAAATTTGCACCAATCTATAAATTGCAAAAGTGAAAACACCACAATAAATGCAAAATCCACAAAACCACAACAACACTTTTTTAGTAAGTTTAAAAATCCAGTTAAATAATGAGAGAATATTTTTTACAACCAAACTAAAATAAAACTACTAAAAAATTTTATATATTGCATTTTTATAAATTTAACGTCTGTCGAAAAGCCAACACTGCTACACTTACATTTGAGATTAAGGTCACTGGCAGTGGTATCTACCAGTGATTTTTCAGCGGGGTTTTAGACTACTGCTTGCGCCATACTGAGTGCTTGTCTGGTTGTTGACCTTTGGTCCACCAGCGCGCTTGATATTCAACGCCTTGATAACTCACCCTGTCGCCGCCGGTATATGCCTTATTAGCATTCCATGTGTTACTTGCATCGGACTTGTCGACCAGCTCCCACGCATCACTTTGATCGGGCTTTTGACCTTTTACCCACCATTTAGCACGATAGCTTTTGCCCTGATACACTGCGGTATCACCAGCGGTATAAACTTGATCGGCACGCCATGTATCACCATTTGGTGGTGCGGTTTGGTTAGTCACCGTGATGGTAAAACTAACGGTTTTCTCAAACGTGCCATCAGAAACGCTTACTTGCCCCTGATAGTCGGTATTTTGCTGAACCTCAGGCGCTGCCAACGTGATAGTTGCACCGCTACCGCTGTAGCTCAATGGTGCAGGGATCTGCCATGCAAAGGTGAGTGGATCTTTGTCATCATCAAACGCATGAACATGAAGTGATGTGCTTGAGCCTTCTTTTAGCGTGATATTGGCGGGGGTATGAACCACAGGGGCACGGTTTTGAGGCTTAGCTAAAATTGAAAGGTTAAAAGTGTACTGGGTATCACTGACAAATAGCTGATTAGCAGCGAGTTGCGCAGCATCAAATACAATATTGCCGTCACTTTGTTGTACGCCAATTTGCAGCGTATTCGCATAATTATTGTTAAGTGTGCTGGCAAATTGCACAGCCCAATGATTGATATTACTTTGTGTTATCGACAGTTTTTCTTGTACCAACTCTTGGCCATCACCATCAAAAACACGTAGCCATACCGTATCGCCTACATTGGCCAGTTGACCCTGTTTGATAAAAAAGCCAGCAGACGTCCAACTTCCTGGCTCAGTCGGTGTAGTATCTCGTACTATCGTGACGTCGCTACAATTGTAAAAACCTTCACCTACAACATCATCACGCTGCCAACGCGTATATAAGATAGCATCTCCGCTAAATTTACTCGGCACCGCAACCTGCATTTCATAATAGCGTTTACCGTCTGGTGCGACGAAGAAGTCTACATTGCCATACTCTTGCACTAGCTCTAAATCTTGCCACGCTAGGGGCTTTGACTGAATATCCGCCTCCGGTTTGGTGAGATAAAACTGCCAAAAGCTAGGGTTGTGCGGCGTTGTTGCACGAAATCTCACTTTAATTTGGTTTTGAGCATCTGGCGTTATCGCAGTTCTTTGCCACTCACTCGATGCGATATTCATACCCGCTTTGTTTCTGTCGCCACCCGCACAAAGTTGTCCATTAGGAACAGCAGCTTGTACCGCTTGCAGATTAAAATAATCAGGAACATTCGCTGCAAACTCATGCTTTTGAATAAACTGCACATGCTCAGATGCCAGGTAAGCTGCTCGACATGCCGCGTTTGGGATATTGCTTCCATCTTTTGGCCACCAAAATCCGCCCTGCTCCTCACAAATCGCTTGCCTTGCCTTTGGACTATCCATATAACCATGTGCAAATGCGTTCGATGCTGCCATGCCAAGTGCCATGGTAATACTGACTGTTAACATAGAGTTTTTCATTTTCTTCTACTCGTATTAGAGAAGTGACCGCCGCCACTTCGATTAAGATTAGAACGGGCGAGAATCTATTGTTGCTTGTCACACGAAATTCAGTCTTGCCCAGCGCACTAAGATTTTACTCGTTGATAAACACAACTTATCTTGGTCACGCCACTGTACTTCGGCAGTAAAAAACAACGCTGTCATTTTTTAACAACTAATAAGCTATTGCACGTCCATGGCATGCTCGCCTTCATTTTTGTAAAAAAAAAGTATCCAAGTTAATTTTATTGTGAGCATCAACTCGAATTCGAGGCATTTTACTCAAGCAAAAGTCAATAACAATAGATGAGATTATTAATTACATTCAGTACTTTATGATTGATTTAAAAAATACCTTTACGCCATAATTCAGGCCTAAACACCTGTTTAATTTGACTATTACAATAACCAAAACAATTGAAATACTTTATTCTCTAATAATTTACAATTAGAAGACGCTACTCTGTGTAAAGTTTTATCTACATTGGGTACTAAATTACATTTAATAAAAACACTTTATTCTTATCAAAAAAATTAAAAACAACCCTTTTTACTCAGTCTATTTTACTACTAGAGCCTTATAATTTGGCTATACTTTGACTTTACTGCTTACTTGGAAATGATTTTGCGAACGCTATTTACGTTACTGTTGCTCATTGTGGTGTTTATCACAGGGTTTATTATGGGTGTGTACACTTTGCCTATAATGACGCAACCTCCGGCGGCTAGTCACACAGAGATACTGGCGATCAGTAACGCCGCAACATACAAAGGCCAATTTAAGAAGGAGCTTAAAGATTCAGACGTATTACACTACGCTACCGGTGAGATTTATTTTACGGATAACCACATTGCATTTGTGGGTGAGATAGCCCCAGGACCAGACTATCGGCTTTACCTCGCCAATACATTTATTGAGACAGAAGCCGACTTTAAAGCACAAAAACACACCATGGTGGAAATTGCTAACATAAACCAATTTTCGCAGTTCGTTCAGCCCAAGTATCGCCAAGTTGATCTGGCCCAGTTTCAGAGTGTTATTATTTGGTGTGAGCATTTTGAGCAGTTTATATCGGCAGCGTCATTACAACGCGTTGGTAGCGAGTAGGACTGAAGGAACTGTTTTACGCAACGATCTTGTGTTTCTTCACCGGAAGATAATCCACTCAGCTAGGCTAGTAACCTCTCGCCGGGTAAATCGTCTCCCACAGCGCATTCTACACGTTAGAGTAGGAGCCGCTTTACGCAGCGATCTTGTGTTTCTTATTCAGCCAAAATCCTATTAGCTAAGCTAGTAACTGCTCGGCGGATAAGCCTCCTCCCACAGGGCATTCTACACGTTAGAGTAGGAGCTGCTTCACGCAGCGATGAATCTTCGAAATCTAAGCAAAAAAAGCCACACTGTTGAAGTGTGGCTTGGGAGCATTGCATGGGTGTATTATTGCAATGATTCTTTCCAGTAATGCGAGAAGTTAAGCAGCTTGCTCGTCGTCTTGTCCTAACCGAATTAGATAATCAAAAGCGCCTAAGCTTGCTGTCGCTCCGCCACCCATCGCAATTATGATTTGCTTAAACGGTGTGGTGGTTGCATCGCCTGCGGCGTAAACGCCCGCTAGACTTGTCGCCCCTTTGCTGTCAATTTCGATTTCGCCAAAGCGGCTAAGTGCAACTTCACTCGACTTTAACCATTCTGTATTTGGTACAAGCCCAATTTGTACAAAAATACCGGCCAATGCCAATGAATGAGAGCCACCGCTCACTCTATCTGTGTAGTTCAAACCCGTTACTTTATTGCCGTCACCAACTACTTCGGTGGTTTGTGCGTTTTTAATAATGGTAACGTTATCAAGACTTTTCGCCTTTTTGATCAGAACTTCGTCAGCTCTGAGCGTATCGGCAAATTCTAATAACGTGACGTGTTCAACGATATTTGCTAAGTCGATAGCCGCTTCAATACCCGAGTTACCGCCACCAATAACCGCGACAGGTTTCCCCTTAAACAACGGACCATCGCAATGTGGACAATATGCTACGCCTCGACCCTTGTACTCGGTTTCACCGGGTACATTCATGCTTCTCCATCGTGCACCGGTTGCCAAGACTAGAGATTTGGCCCTTAATACCGCACCACTTTCAAGCGTGATATCAATGGTTTCACCTTTGTTAATAGCCGCTGCACGCTGGTTCTTCATCACATCAACGCCATACTGGTTAACATGTTCTTCTAACTGTGCAACCAGCTTAGGACCTTCGGTTTTTTGCACTGAAATAAAGTTCTCAATACCCAAAGTATCGGCAACTTGACCGCCAAAGCGCTCCGCAACTACTCCTGTATTTAGCCCTTTACGAGCAGCATAGATAGCAGCTGATGCACCAGCTGGGCCGCCACCTACAACGAGCACGTCAAACACGTCTTTCTCGTTAAGTAGAGCCGCTTGTTTTTCACCAGCTTTACTATCCAATTTGAGTAGTATATCGCTCAGGCTCACTGCGCCTTGGCTAAATTGTTCACCATTTAAGTACACGGTTGGCACGGCCATGATGTTGCGTGATCCCACTTCTTCTTGGAACAAAGCGCCATCAATCATAGTGGTGGTAATATTTGGGTTAACAGCCGCCATGAGATTCAAGGCCTGTACGACTTGCGGACAAGTTTGGCAACTCAGTGAAATGTAAACCTCAAAGTTCAATGCGTTATCTATATTCCCGATCAGTTCCAAATCGTCTGCCGATGCTTTAGTGGCATGGCCACCTGAATGCAATAATGCAAGTACCAAGCTGGTAAACTCATGTCCCATAGGCACACCGGCAAACGTAATTTCGCTCTTTGTTTCAACGCCACGCACCACCATTTGTGGGATACGTTCACCTTCACTTGATTCAGATAAAGTAATTTTATCGCTCAAGGACGCTAAGTCTTGTGCTAACCCTTTTAGCTCTTGCGATTTTTTACTGTCATCAACAGTAATGACGAGTTCAATCGGACGTTGTAGAGAGCTAAAGTGGCTTTGTAGTTGAGTTTTAATTTGGTTGTCTAACATATAAGGTAACCCTCTGCAGAAACTACAGTAAAAATTCGCAAAAACGATGAATTTGATTCATCTTGACGGTTGAGATGGGAGTGCATGCAGCACTCCCCTGACAAATTAGATTTTGCCAACTAGGTCTAGTGAAGGCGCTAGTGTTTCTTCACCTGGCTGCCAAGATGCCGGGCAGACTTCACCATCGTGAGATGCGATGTATTGAGCAGCTTGTACTTTACGTACTAGCTCTTTAGCACTGCGACCAATACCTAGGTCATGCGTTTCGATAACTTTGATTTCGCCCTCTGGGTTGATAACAAAAGTACCGCGAAGTGCCAGACCTTCTTCCTCGATCATCACACCGAAGTTACGAGTAATACGGCCAGTTGGGTCACCAATCATTGGGAATTGAATTTTCTTAATGGTGTCTGACGCATCGTGCCATGCTTTGTGCGTGAAGTGCGTGTCTGTCGATACAGAGTAAACTTCTACACCCATTTCTTGTAGCTGTGCGTAGTAGTCAGCTAAATCGCCAAGCTCTGTTGGACATACAAAAGTGAAATCCGCTGGGTAAAAGAATACGATTGACCATTTACCTAGTAGGTCTTGCTCAGAAACTTCTACGAAGTCGCCACCATGGTATGCAGTTGCGTTGAATGGTTGAATTTTAGTATTGATTAATGAAGTGCTCATCGCTTTCCTCACTGTTGTTTAGTTTAAAATAATGTTGGCGATTACTGTTCGCCTTGGCTTGAGTACAAAGATAAAGGGAAGTGATGATTAAATAAAATGGATTGTTTGAATCACTGTAATCGGAAAAACCGATAATTCACTTTTAAATGATCAACTAATTCAGCATAAGAGTATAAAAATAAGATAATTACGGTATGATCCCAGCAATTAACTACAGCAGAGCGTGACTATGCACCCGTACTTCAATCATATTCAACTTGGTTACTTTGGCTTCGTTCCCTTTTTGGCTTGTATCGCGTGGACGCTAATGACAGGTGTATCAAGTGACGTGCTTCATGCTTTTCAGTTTTACAGTCTGGGGATTCTAGCTTTTATGGCCGGAAGTTTATGGCGTGCAGGTGAGCAAACCAACAAACAAGCGATACTGGCCGTGATTGTCGTGATCCCATACCCCTTACTTAGTATTGCAGCACCACAATGGTTGCTTCTCTATCTAGCTATCGCATATTGGCTTGTATATTTTATAGAGCGCAGTTCGTCTCGCTGGAGTGACTATCATAAAGACTATCAAAAAATGCGAACAGTACTGACTTCTCTCGTTTTTGTTAGTCATCTATTTATGATTGCTCAAGCACTTGAGTTAAACGCATAAGCGGCTTGCTTCTTAAGCTCAATTAACTATAACTAAAGATAACTGAAGCACCAGAAGCCAAAGTATTTTGATCAAAAGCGCGTTACCTCCCTTAGTTATATGGATAGCTATCATCTTTTTTGGTGGCTACATGTACTATATTGGTCACTACGAATACGAGAGCTACGAAGAGTTGTTCTGGTTCGGCATTTCTTTCACTTTATTCAATTTGATCACCAGAGAAATCGCTAATCCGTTCTTACGCCTTGCCCTACTTGTGTATTGTGCGGGCCTACTCCTTGATATTATTGATAATTTTACCGACGGTTTTTCCATTCCTTTACTTAATTTTGACACCTCTTTGAAAAATATCGGTTTTTTACTCATCAGCTTTGGTTTTTACTGCATGATCACCAATAAAAGAGCCAGCATTACAGAGCTAAAAAAAGAAGTAGAGAGAAGAAGGTTGTTAGAGGAGCGGATGCGCTATGAAGCTGACCATGATGCGATGACAGGCGTGGGTAGTCGTCGCGCATGTTTTGAAGGCTTGCAAACACACCGCTTTGATGATCAATGGCTACTCTACCTCGATTTAGATAATTTTAAGCAAGTGAATGACAACTATGGCCATCATATTGGCGACGAGGTTTTGATTAAGTTTACGCAGAATATGAAAGATTACTTTGGCTTAGATTACAGCTTTCGTATCGGGGGTGACGAATTTATTGCCTATATTAATGCTGTGCTTCCAGATGCAGACGAAGTAAGAGCGGCATTATTAAAGGGATTACATGATTACAAAATTAACGTCAGTATTGGAATGGTCAAAGTTGACCCAGCTAAACAAGCTGATCTCATCATCCACGAAGCCGATGAGCATATGTATGGCGATAAACGCGGTAAATCACTCAGATCTAGTGCTAGAGGGTAACACCATAACACAGTTTTATTGATTCAATTTCAATGATGCTCAGCGCACCAAAATCCAACCACAATTCTACGCTAACTTCTCTAAATTTATAGCTTTTTTAAAACCTAAAGAGGTAGCACTATTTTCCAATGATTGCTAAGCTTGCGTTAATATCAAGTTACAAGGGAAAATAACGTGTTTGCAAAACTATTTACAAACAATGAAACCCAACAGGCCTTATTAGCCGCGCAACAAGAGATTGCCAGTTTAAAACATGCGAATGCGCAATTAATTGCTGAAAATGAGTCATTAAAACAAGAAGTTGTAAGCTCACAAGCTGCGCTCAATGATAATACTGACAATCAACTACTGCAGTGTGCATTGACCGGATTAAGCCAAGTGCAAGGGATCCGCGAAACTGTTCTTGCAAGCTTTATGAGTATTGAAGAAGAAAGCCATTCAATTGAGCAAGTAAACTCCGCCTTTTCTAAATCTGAAACCGCATTGCGTAAAATACTCGCGGGAATGGAGCAGCTCGGTGGCAATATGGACAGAATGACCACCAATATTTCCGGCCTATCACAAATGGCCGATAGCATTAATACCTTTGTTACGACGATTTCAAAAATTTCAGATCAAACGAATCTGCTAGCGCTTAATGCTGCTATTGAAGCCGCCCGAGCGGGTGAAGCTGGCCGTGGCTTTTCGGTTGTCGCCGATGAGGTACGTGCACTGGCAACCAACACCAATGAGTCCGCCAATGAAGTCTCCGATCTGGTCAAAAAGATCATCGATACGACTCATACAACCGTGAGCGCTGTGGAAGAAATTCAAGCGTCTAATATCACCCTATCTGACAGTATTGGACACCTAAACGATGAATACGAAGGAATAGTAAGTTGTTGTGATTCAATGAAAGACACCATTTTGGTTTCTACCACCCAAACTTTTATCCAGACAGTAAAGCTCGATCATGTCGTTTGGAAAGGAGACGTATACAACGTTATTATTGGCAATAGCCATAAAAATATCAGCGACTTTGCCGATCATACAATGTGCCGCTTAGGTAAGTGGTTTAGTGGCGATGGCGCCCAAAAGTTTGGCGGTCACAACGCGTTTAAACGCCTAGAAGCTCCGCATAAAGAAGTCCATAGAGCCGGTGTAGAAGCAATGAAAAAGTTTAAAGCAGGCGATTCTCAAGGCGCAGTAAAACAGCTTAACCAAATGGAACATGCCAGCGTTGAAGTAATGGACTTACTCGACCAACTAGTGCATTGATAAAAAGCACTACAAAGCTTTTCAATTAACCCGCTTAACACGTAGACTGGCAGTCACCGATTGAAAGCGGGTAACTTTTCATGTAATCCTGAGTTGGTATGCATTATTCAAACACACAACTCTCCTCAATTAATGCAAGTAACGCTTCTTCAAACGGTTCATACTCATCAATTATTTCCCAAGTAACTCTATCTATGACAGCATAGAGTCGGGTGTTCAAATTGAAAACTACACGCCTCATGTTTTCATCAGCATATGCAATAAATTGCTTCAGGGAGTACTCTTCATAAAATGATTCATTGGCTTCAATTATACCTGGTAGATAAATTGGACTTTCGATGGTGTTTGCACCATACACGTTTAAACCATTTACAGAAAAACCATTTGAAATTTTTAATAATTCTATAAACTGGTCTGATATTTTCCTCTTAAACAATCTTAATGAGTTTTCTTGCAGCTTTATAAGTTGTTTCTCAGTTGCAGGAGGAAGTAAAAAACCTTCTTGGTATTTCGATTCTTCTATTTTGTTTTTCTGTTCGATCAAATTGATTAGTACGCTCATCATCATCTCACTTAGGATAAACCAAACCTTCGGGAATTGGCCAATCGACGTTTATTGTTTCATAGTGCGTCATTTTTAAAACGAAAGCAGCAAAAGAAATTTGGTGAGGAGTGTAGGCTAGGAAGATGATTGAACCTAGCCTTGCAACATCTATGTATTTAACGGACTTAAAAAAGTGCTATTGGTTATGGGGTAATTGATTAGATAGCGCAACGATATCGGCCATAACACGCTTCTCTCCAAGGTCTGCTAAGAAAGCTAAATGTTCCGTGGCTTTTACCTTTTGGAGATTCTCAAGCTTAGGTTCGCCACCAAGGGCAAGAGCTGGCACAAAGCCATAGATTTCTCCATTTTCTAGAGGACCTAACTTCTCCAAAGCTCGTTCAAATAAAAGCCTATCATCAAGGTCTTTCTCATCAACAAGGTCCTTTGACATCGTAGCAAAAAATAACTCTATACATCGTTCAGAGCCAAACTTATTAAGGTCTTCAGTTTTGTTGGTAGGTAAAATCATTGCATAACCTGGGTTGATTTTAATACTTTGACCCGATGTTTCACCCCAAATAAACATTCGACCAAAAGCTCCAATTGCGATTACGTGGTACTTATCAACCCCTCGTAATTGTCTCTCTTCGAACTCAGTACCGCGCAACCAATACGCTAAAGCTTCTTCATACTCTTTTGGATTTACGGTCCAGAATATGCCTTTCCCCCAACTGGAAAAGCCATACTCTAGCCAGTAGTCGAGTAATTTTTTGGGTAATTTATCATGATAAAAGTCCAAAACCTCCTGTGAGGTTTCAATTGAGTGGGTAGCCGGCCCAAAACCTTTATAGTTATAAAAATTGTCAAAAAACTTATTCATTATTTGCACCTATGTAGGTTCATATTTAACTTTGTATCGGGACCAAGTGTAGAGAGTGCCTTTTTTGCCTCAATATCCATTATTTCAACTCGACTCGATGTAGTCTTCATACCGTTGTCGTCAAAGCCGTTATTATTCCATTGCGCGCCAATAGATTGGTTCACACTTGCATCCCCTAATTCAACGACCTCATCTAATCCGCCCGCTATCATATCAGGGTTATGTAGCGCATGAAGGGTTTTCATATCTTTACTCGCGAGCTGCTTGGCTTGCTTGATGGCTTCATCTCCAAAATACTCACCGCTATTAATAAGCTTTTCCTCGTACTTTAAAATAAGTTCGTTCTTAAAGTCTTCTCTTGCTTTCTTTTGTGCTTTCCCAGTTCCTTTTCGTCCAATCTTTTTAAAAGCGTCGCGATTATCAAGGTATTCTTTTACTGTCATGTTATTAAGCCCTTTCATTTGGCCTTCTAACTGTCGGTCGTATTCTTGTACAGTGCCTTTATCGTTCTTCTTAAAGCAAGCTACTTTATGTTGCGGCATACGTTTTATTGCTGCCCCCGGCAACTCATTCCCTTTTGGTGGTTCCAACTCATCGGCTTTGGCTTTGATGGGCTTATCGGTGACGCCTCGAATTGGTGGTTGGCCTTGATATTAATCCAGTGCTTTATTAACTCGCTGTCCGATTTCTTGGGCGGCTTGTTGCATATGCTGGTCGATTTTGGGGGTGACGTCGTCTAGGCGTTTTACCGTGGCTTGCATGTCTTCGATGGCGGCGTCTGGAAGTAGTAGGTCGTAGTGCCAACAGGTAGACATGTCATCGAGTGAATCGCGCAGGCCTTTGACGATGTTTTTAACTTCCGTGGCGGATTGTTTTCCTAGGTCTTGCCAGTTGATGTCTCTTAGGTATTTAACTGGGTCGCCTTTAACGACTTTTCTTTGGGTAAAAAGCCGCAGCACGGCAAGCGCAGCAGAGAGGGATTCTCCTGTATTTTTTAAGATAACCTTGCCCACACCTTTGACTGCTGAGCCCACAACTGGCACTAAACCAATGCCCGTGAGGGTAAAGGCAAGCCAAGCGTCGG
>NZ_JAMXSE010000040.1:0-16615 GCF_024124685.1 Pseudoalteromonas sp. OANN1 | reverse complement strand
CGATTTACATCTAGGTCAGAGTTTCAAATAAAACTCATTAACAGACCGTATATATGACAGCAATCCTGTCCCTGTTATTTACTAAAGAAACCTTGCAATAAGGGAGGAGACCATATATGAACTCGGGATAAGAAGTTAGTTAATTCACTAAAATACCTAAGTTCAAAAGTGTAATATCACTCTAGCCAGAAGTTATTTCTTAATACAAGGCAAATTTGTGCGTCAATAGCTAGCCTATTGCAAGCAAATTTAACGCAGTAGTAAGGGATAACAGCTGCTAGAGAACAAGTTGTTATACCGAGTTCAGGTTAACTACTCTAAAAGGGCTAAATTATGTATGAGATGTTAGTGGCGATGGAAATTCATAACAGCGAGCAATATGCCAAATATCGTGAAGCGATGAAGCCAATCTTAAGACAATATGGTGGTGGATTTAGTAACGATTTTCATATTGCAGAAACCTTGCTAACAGAGGGACAGTGCCAAGCTAATCGACTTTTTACCATATACTTTCCTGATCAAGCTTCAATGGAGTCCTTCTTCAGTGATGCTGAATATGTAGAGGTAAAAGCGCGATACTTTGAAGATAGTGTCAGTGGGTTTGATATTTTGGCGAGCTACACTAGGTAATTATCAAATAGGAGCAAAATTGGGTAAAGTTTATTCTATGTGGGTCGATAACGTTTAGTAACTCCGCGGTAAATTGAATTTGTAACAAGGATATAGGTTATGAATATAAAGCCACAATTTCACACCAACCATGGCAGTGTTGGTGCTCCATCTTCGTCGAAAGAAATGCAAGACGCACTCAAAGCGATCGCAAAAGATAGACCTGATGAAGAGGTATCCCAACTTACAGATGTGAATAGTGAGTTCACAATTGATTTTTCCTACACCGAGTCACCTGTCTCATATGATAGAGACTTTATGCGTAATTTTGAATTCAGAATGTTAGGCATGAAAAGTTACGGTATTCATCGAGAGCACATAGGGACGGATGAAAATGGCCGTATCTATAAGGATACTTACGGTGACTTTGAAGGCCGAGAAAAAATTGATGAATTTTTAGCGATCTTTGACCGTTTGAATGAAGAACAACAGATTAAATTTGCACACATCAAGCCCACGGAATCGCTTCTAGACGTGGCTAACAGATTAACTGATGAAGAGCTCGGTCAGCTCACCGATTTTATCGTTCAGTCACTTAGTGTGAACAGCTTTGGTCAAAGGGGTGAAGACTACTCAGAAAAGTTGATTGATAAACTGAGTAGTATGTCTGATGACTTATTAAAAGATACCGTAAAAACCATGTCAAGCTTAATGGAGCAGGCTGAAAATAAAGTTTTTTCAGATCCGGCGTTGCCAGCTTATCTATTGGATGAAGACGGTAGAGCAGACATGGACTTAACTGTGCGAGAGGCAGATCTTTTCGACCAATTTAATGCGTATGGTGACATGAACAACCAATTATTAAATGACTATGCAAAATTTGTCATTGATAACAAATTCTCAGACGGTGATCTTTTAGATCTGAACGCGCATTTAGCACATTCTGATTTTGATACGAGTCGTGGCATGCTAGATATGGCAACCTTGGTTAAGGCAAATGACCGAACTACTTTTATAGAAATGTTAAACGAAGTGGATACGCGGGAGCCGAATAACCTGTTCGCAAGATTGAGCAAACTCAATTACGAAAATGAGAACACAGAATACTTTAGAACTGACAATCGAGAATACGTTAAATTTAAAGGTGCACCAGCTGATGATAACGAAAAAAGTAGGTTATACAATCAGCTGATAAAAGCCTATGAAAATCAGGGACTCGGTTGGATGAATGACGTAATGGAGCAGTCAGAAGGTATGCCTGTGCGAGCTGAGCTCAATATGTGGCTATCTATTTTAGAAGATGTTGAAGAAAACCCTGATGCGTTTAAACGCTCAGACTCTGTTGAAACTTGGATGGAGCGCAATTTAGCAGGAATTGTAAATGACTACTATCAAGGCATAAAAGAAAAGGTATTTGCGCATAATGAGGAACTAGATAACTTTCTCAATATGTCTATGCTTGAAAGAATTGAACTCGATACAATTAAACTTGACGAACAAACTTCTACAGCTGAATAGAGAAAGATCTATTACATCCCAAATATTGTTCTACACTTAATTAAGAACGAAACAAGCTAGTTAATTCAAAGGCTTGTTTCGAGGTGAGTCTTGGCTATATAACGCAGCAACTTTGTTAAGGGAGAGTTTAATGCGCGGCGTGATATTTAGAGGTCTAGAAGAATTAGTTGTAGAAGCGATTGGCATGCAAGCTTGGGATGAGTTACTCGAAGCACATGCACCTGAGGGAAGGGTTTATGTTTCCCCTACATCCTACCCAGATGCAGAGTTATTTGCGTTAGCACAAGGCGTTGCTGACAAATTGAATAAGCCATTGACAGATGTATTGGCCATTTTCGGACAGTCGTTATTTGGATTTTTGGCGGAAAAGCACAAAGGTATCTCGTCAAAATTTGCGTCGTTTGAAGAATTGGTTTTATCTATCGATAGCGTGATACACATGGAGGTAAAAAAGCTTTACGATGAGCCGAATCTCCCCTCAATTGCGGCGATAGTGAAAGATGACAAAACTATCGTATTAGAGTATTGCTCGAATCGTAAATTGTGTTTTTGTGCGGAAGGGCTACTTTATGGTGCCGCCCAATTTTACAGTCGCAAACTAAAAATTGAACATCCACAGTGCATGCACAGCGGCGCTAAACATTGCGTACTCATTCTGCATTTGGATTAATTCGATGTCTGAATATAACGACTATAAAAAGGCGTATCTAAGGGAGCGTCGTGCACGTGATGAAGTCGAGTCATTACTTGAAGAGAAAACGCGAGCGTTATATTTAGCCAATCAAACACTTGAACGTCAATTAGCGCAGCTTAAGAATCAACAAGCCGTATTAATAAACAACGAACGTATGGCGACGTTAGGGACACTATCTGCAGGCGTTGCGCATGAGTTAAATAACCCGTTGGCATATGTGGCAGGGAACCTAGAGTCACTTAATTACTATATCTCGCCAATCTTGCAGTTGCTTGAGACAGTAAAATTACTTGAGCAAAATGAATTGAGAGGAGAGCAATTAGAAGCTCGCCTTATTGATATATATTTAAGGCAACGTATTGACGAAATTACGAATGATTTGCCGGATCTCGTTCACGATACGCTGCACGGCTGCGAGCGAATTAAAACCATAGTAAATGATTTAATGAATTTCTCTCGCTCCAATAACGATAGTTTCGGTAGGGCGTCTCTAAAGTCTATTGTTGAAGACACACTTCGTTTACTTCATGGTCAACTCAAGGGATACGAGCTAACCGTCGCGGTCGAAGATGTGCCAAATATCTATTGCAAGGAAGGGGCGCTAAAGCAAGCTATCATCAATCTGTTGGTGAATGCTAAATATGCGGTAGACATGAGCCATAAATCGCATAAATCGATAGAAGTGTTACTCGCACCGGGTAACGATCAAGATATTATCTTAAGCGTTAGCGACAACGGAATTGGAATTGATGCTGATGTGCTTCCTAGATTGTTCGATCCTTTCTTTACGACTAAGCCTGTTGGCGAAGGTACGGGCATGGGACTTGCCGTTACTCATGCCATTGTAAAAGAGCACAAAGGGAAAATTGATGTTCAAAGTCAAGAAGGAGTGGGTAGTCAGTTTACTATTTCCTTTCCTCTGGAGCAGTGAGAAGCTTGCACCTGTCCCAATCTTAAAATGCATTAATCTACACAATCCGATGGATACTTGTCGCGTTGTCAGGCTAACTAGGCATATGTAGCACCGACTATGATTCAGACTAATAATTTGCTAGGGATGTTGTAATTTCGCTATAAAGCTAGCCGTTTCGTTAAAGGTCGCAACACGCATTGCCCTTTGACAAATAATATCTCTGTCGATGTGGCTAGAATAGAAAAAGAAACTTTCTCGAAACTTACAGCTCAGTAATTAATCATATAAACTCAAAATTCCTTTGTTCGTATTGCCGTTAGGACTGCAAAAGCTTAGTATCAGGTAACTTCGCAAGCGTTTGAGTGCTTGGTGTATAAGAATCAAAACAGATTTGCTGAATAATTTGTTATGAAACGCACCGCGTAAATAACGATAAAGTAAAATGCTATTCGGTAATCTAAAAAGAATAAAAGGGTGATCAATGAGTGAAGAACAAAACCAACCGCAGCAAGAGACGTTAACACCAGAACAACAACAGCAACGATCAATACAATGGCAGCGTAGCTGTGTGCAAGCTGCACAAAAACATCTCGCGGATAAAGGGGTGTTACCGCAGAGTATTATTGAAAAAGAATGTCGTTATATTGAGCCATTGGTTGCGCTTTGGAAAATCAAAGGTCAAAACGGCAAAAAGTATTGGGTGATCACAGGTAATCTACCGACGGATCATATTGAGGCTTCCGCTGCAGCGACAGCACGTGAAGCACTGCGCTATTTTTCATTCCATTGGCAAATGAAAGCAGAAGAAATTATGTCTGCAAAGCCAGTAGAAAAAACACAAGCCCAGTTTGCTAATCTACTAGTAAACCGAGCTCATGGTCTATATGACCTTTTCGCTAAAGATGAACTTTGGGCTAATGAAGCATCGTAAACGGTTCCATCTTGAGTGATTGAATAGGGCATTTCAAGCGCTGTCTTGGAATGCCAGCTTCCATAAATACGTGCCCATGCGTGGAAAACCCCGACTGTAAAAATTCGGGCACTTCATCCAAAATGCATTGGATAAAAACATCTTCAAAGCCTTTGTCTTTTGCCAAGTCAACAAGTCCCCCGATCAACGAAGCATAAGCATCTCGATTACGGTGAGATTTGAATATGGCAATGCGGCTTAATAACCCGTCTTCGCACAGTCTCCCTGTGCCAACTGGCCCATCGAATTCGTCAATAATGATTAAGTGCTCAGCAGTGATATCCTGCTGATCAAATTCGACTTCTTTAGGAATATGAAGTTCATACACAAATACGCGCTCGCGTATCGCTTTGAGCTCCAATTTTTTGGTTTGCCAAGTTACTCTACTGATCCTATAACTCATACTGCCCCCATCTACAGATTGCACCTGCATTCCCTGTTTAGCGACAAGCTAGAGCTTGCGAAAACCTTGAAGATCAAGGATTTCGCGGCATATTGTTGTTTTTGTGAACGCGGCTATCTTGTTCTAACAGGCTCTACTCCCAGCCCTCATCGAAGTCAGTATCGGCTGGATCACTGTCTTCAACGAAGTAGGTCCCATCATTAATCAGTTTAGTTAACGTTTGTTTAAATTCCAAACTATTTAATGCAGGAATTATTGCATTAAACTCAAACTCAACATGATCGCTTAGCTGCTTTACGGCATCTAAACAATGATGGTCTAATTCATAGTTTTCACCATTGACACTGAACAAAATATGATCGTCACAGATTTGGTAAATAGCACGTACTCCACCAGCGCGATAAACCAATGGGTTATCTTTGGCGATCTCGAGAAGCTCCTGAGGATCAATTACGGGGTCTAATGGCGCGAGATCCATCTCATGTTTTGGTTCGCTGAGTGTTTTTCCAAGCCATTGACTGTATAGTGCCTTATCTTCAAGTAAAGCATTGAGCAGAGACTTTATCTGTTGTTGGTCGTCGCAGGTCACTTCGCCAATAGACGCTCTGAGTTGCAATTCTGGATCGCTAAAACGGCGTTTGCCAGCTTCCATATCAATTACGTGATCAGCAAAGCTTGAAAGCAAGTCTTTTTGATCAGGTGCTCTAAAGCCAACTGAGTAGTTTAAAGCATCCTCAACTGCGTAACCTTCGTGAGGACAAGCTGGTGGAATATATAAGATATCACCCGGTTCAAGGACTGCATCAATGACTGCGTCGAATTGCCCTACTTGTAATAGACTCTTGTTGCGCGCAAATTGCTTTAGGCTGTTGTCCCGTTCGCCAACTCGCCAGTGACGTTTACCTTGTCCTTGAATTATAAAAACATCATATTGGTCTAAGTGCGGACCAACGCCACCACCAGGCGTCGAAAAGCTAATCATCAAGTCGTCTATGCGCCAATTTGGTATAAATCGAAATGCTTCTATTAGCTCTGCGGCTTGTGGGTGCCAGTGATCAACAGCTTGGACCAATAGAGTACTGTTGCTATCAGTGAGTAAATCAAATTGTTCAAAAGGGCCGTGATGGGCTTCCCAGTTATCATTGTGATTAGTAACAATTCGAGACTCTATGCAGTCTTCAGTTGCAAGGCCGGCAAGTTCTTCAGGCTCAATTGGGTCTTCAAAATCTTGGAATCCTTGCTTGATGAGTAGTGGCTTCTTCTGCCAATACTGGGCAAGAAATTGTTCGAAGGTAAGGTCATTAATTTGCAGTTGATACATTGGGAAATTCCAGTAATAAAAAAGCGAAAGAGTGGACTCTTTCGCTTATTCTATACCAAGTAGTAAAAAACTAGTGTCGCTTTATACTTAGTTTAGTTCGTCAATGAACGCTTCAGCACGACCAATATAGTTTGCTGGCGTCATTTCTTTCATCTGTGCTTTTACTTCATTAGGCAAGTCTAAGTTATCGATGAAGTCAGCCATGATTTCTTTGTTTACGCGTTTACCACGAGTAAGATCTTTTAGCTTTTCATATGGCTTTTCGATACCGTACTTACGCATTACCGTTTGGATTGGCTCTGCTAGTAGTTCCCAGTTATCATCAAGCTCAGCAAGTAAACGCTCAGCATTAACTTCTAACTTGCTGACACCTTTAAGCGTTGCTTGATACGCGATAAGCGCATAACCCATACCAACACCTAAGTTACGTAAAACTGTTGAGTCAGTTAGGTCACGTTGCCAGCGCGAAACAGGTAGCTTTTGTGCAAGATGCGCAAAGATAGCGTTAGCAATGCCAAGGTTACCTTCAGAGTTTTCAAAGTCGATAGGGTTAACTTTATGAGGCATTGTTGAAGAACCAATCTCACCAGCAATGGTTTTTTGCTTGAAGTGGTTTAGCGCGATATAACCCCAAACGTCACGGTCAAAGTCAATTAAGATAGTATTGAAGCGTGCAATCGCATCGAATAGCTCAGCGATATAGTCATGCGGTTCGATTTGCGTTGTGAACGGATTCCAAGTTAAACCAAGACTTGATACAAAGCGTTCACTGTGTGCATGCCAATCGTAATCTGGGTAAGCGCTGAGGTGAGCATTATAGTTACCAACGGCACCATTGATTTTACCAAGCATTTGTACGTTAGCGATTTGCTGACGTTGACGTTGCAGACGAACATACACGTTTGCAAACTCTTTACCCATGGTTGATGGTGAAGCAGGTTGGCCGTGTGTACGAGTCATCATTGGAATTGACTTATACTCAACCGCTTTGTCTTTGATTGCGCTCAGTAGCTCATCACAGTATGGCAGTAAGACTGTGTCACGCGCTTCAGTTAACATTAGGCCATGAGAAAGGTTATTGATGTCCTCAGATGTACATGCGAAATGAATAAATTCATTGACTGCATTTAGCTCGGCATTGTCAGCGACTTTTTCTTTAAGAAGGTATTCTACAGCTTTAACGTCGTGGTTAGTGGTGCGCTCAATCTCTTTTACGCGTGCTGCGTCTGCTTCGCTGAAGTTTTCAACGATGCTATCAAGAAGTGCATTGGCTTTATCGCTGAAAGCGGGTACTTCTTTAATGGCGTCGCTGCTCGCTAGCGCTTGTAGCCAACGAACTTCTACGATGACGCGGTATTTGATCAAGCCAAATTCACTGAAGATGCTTCTCAGTTCTTTGGTCTTGCTACCGTAGCGACCATCCACAGGAGAGATAGCGGTTAACGCTGAAAGCTCCATAATAACTCCTAACTATTTGTTTTTGAACGATACTTAGATAGTGGTTTAAGAACCACTACGAATTTTATACCAACTTGATTAATTAAATGGTCTATTTTGAGGCGAGAAAATCTAGTCGATAACAAGGCAAAAATTTTGCTATTTAGTTGTTCTAAATAAGAAATTTTTAACGCTGTTAGCGTCAGATCTGCTCCTTCAAATTGAGCAAGTATTAAGACAAATTGATATTATATATAACTCTTTGCAGCAGTAATGATTTTCTTTTTCGCAAAAAAGAAATGACGACGTTTACCACCGAGCTGGCGCCACAGTACTGCACTACGGATCCCCGCAAGTAATAGCGCCCGAATTTTTTGTTGTGTTGCTGTTTGTTTTAATAACTCAGGCTTACCGAATACTTGGATCTTAGGGCCAAGAGGGCTTATTACTTGACCGTAAATGTCGGCAAGTGCTGCAACAACTTGGCTTTCACAGATATCAAAGTGTAATAACTGGCGCTCAACTTGCTGAATTTTTTGTGCTAATAAATCAAGAGATTTGCTATCGTTACTTAGCACTCGCTCTAATTGCATCATAGCACCAACATACTTAACCATTTCAACGTCTTTTTCGCCGCCAGCCGAAAGCTGCTCGATTAGCGTTCGACAGCCTGTTTTGATGGCAAATTTGTCTGGGTAAACGTCCTCAGGGCGTTCAGGAGAAGTATTAATAATGCTTTTTAAAAAGCCCTCAACTTCGTTTTCATTGAAGGTGCCGTAACGCGCACATTTTTGTACCAGTTTACTGATCTGACACATTGCCGCCAGAGGCATTACGTATTGGTTTTGCATTATTTAATCACCGACTCAATAATACCGCCGCCAAGGCACACGTCATTTGCGTAGAATACCGCAGATTGTCCGGGAGTTACGGCTTTTTGTGGCTCATCGAATAGCACACGTGCCATGCCATCTTGGCCAACTAATAACGTACAAGGGATGTCGGTTTGGCGATAACGTGTTTTTACCGTGCAGCGAGTTGTACCTTGTGGACCTACGCGGTCAACCCAATGTAGCTGATTTGCGTTTAAACCGTTGCTGAACAGGCGAGGGTGGTTTTTACCTTGACCAACAACCAGTACATTACGTTCGATATCTTTATCTACCACATACCAAGGTTCGCCGTTGCCTTCTTTAGAACCACCAATTAATAGACCCTTACGTTGACCTAGCGTGTGGTACATCAGGCCTTCATGTTCACCAACATGATTACCTTCACAATCTTCAATCACACCAGGCTGCGCGGGTAAAAATTTGGCAAGGAAGTCTTTAAATTTGCGCTCACCGATAAAGCAGATCCCGGTTGAATCTTTTTTATCGTGCGTGATTAGGCCTTGATCTTCTGCAATTTTACGCACTTCTGGCTTTTCAATTTCACCAACAGGGAAGAGTGTTTGCGCAATATGTTCATGGCTTAATGTGTAAAGGAAGTAGCTTTGATCTTTGTTCTCGTCATCTCCACGAAGCATAACGAATTTACCGTCACGCTCTGCGCGACGAACATAGTGGCCCGTTGCGATATAGTCCGCACCCAATGCTTCTGCTGCAAACTGTAAAAAGGCTTTAAATTTGATTTCTTTGTTGCACATGATGTCTGGGTTTGGTGTACGACCAGCCTTGTATTCTTCAAGGAAGTGTTCAAACACATTGTCCCAGTATTCAGCAGCAAAGTTTACGGTGTGTAGCTCAATACCTAACTTATCACACACTGCCTGAGCATCTTTTAGATCTTCAGCTGCTGCACAATACTCATCATTGTCATCTTCTTCCCAGTTCTTCATAAACAGGCCTTCTACTTGGTAGCCTTGTTGTTTTAAAAGGTAGGCAGATACAGAAGAATCTACACCGCCGGACATTCCGACAATGACTTTAATGTGACTATTATCGCTCATAATTTCGCTATTAATCTTAATGCTCAGATAGAAAGCGCTTATTATACTCAAATCTCTTTAAATTGCACGTCCGTGAGGTGTTCAAGCGCAGGAGAAAAGTCCTAGTAGGAAATGCTAAAGCACTCGATATTCACCGTTTTTAAGATCGCCCAGACTATATTTGCCTATTTGTGCGCGAATCAGTCTAAGCGTGGGATGACCAATATGCGCCGTCATGCGACGAACTTGTCTATTACGTCCTTCTTTGATGGAAATAGCAAGCCAGGTTGTCGGGATATTTTTTCGTTCTCTAATCGGCGGGTTACGTGGCCAAACATTAGGCTCAGTTATTACTTCTACTTTGGCAGGTAGAGTTGGACCATCTTTTAGTGCTACACCGTTTCTAAGCGCATTTAGGCTTTCGCTACTTGGCTCTCCTTCGACCTGAACCCAGTAGGTTTTATATGTCGATTTTTTAGGAGAAGTCAGGGTGTTTTGTAATTTACCGCAGTTGGTAAGTAGCAATAGCCCCTCACTATCTCTATCCAAGCGACCTGCTGCATACACATCTTTGATATCAATAAAATCAGCCAATGTTTGACGATTTTGATCATCAGTAAACTGACACAAAACATCAAAAGGCTTATTGAATAGAACGACTTTTACTTGCTCTGGCGGTAGGGCGGGTTTTGATTGCCGGTTAGTTATTGGCTTTTTCAGTGTTGTGTTGTATCTAGAGAATGCGGGCTTATTAGCATGTGATTTTCTTTTGTTATTTGTGTTGGCTCTACTACTTGTGCTCATTGCCACATTCCTAAGGTTCACGAAAAACGGTATTTTAGCGCAATTGCTCACGAGTGTCGCCTGAAAGCAAAAAAGCGACCCTTGGGCCGCTTTTTGACTGTTATCCGAAGATTACAGTGACGCTAGTACGTCGTTAAATACCGCTGAAGGACGCATAGCTGCGAACGCTTTGTCGTCTTCTGGCTGGTAATAACCACCAACATCCATTGCTTGACCTTGTGCTTCATTCAGTGCAGCAACAATATCAGCTTCTTTTGCTGTTAGTTCCGCAGCAACATTTTCAAACTTAGCTTTAAGCTCTGCATCTTTGTCTTGTGCAGCAAGCTCTTGAGCCCAGTACATTGCAAGGTAGAAATGGCTACCACGGTTATCAAGCTCTTTCACTTTACGTGAAGGTGACTTATTTTCATCTAAGAATTTAGCTGTTGCTGCATCTAATGTATCTGCAAGTACTTGTGCCTTAGCATTACCCGTTGTTTGGCTCAAATGCTCAAAAGAAGCAGCAAGTGCAAGGAATTCGCCTAGCGAGTCCCAACGCAAGTGGTTTTCTTTTTCGAACTGTTGTACATGTTTAGGCGCAGAACCACCCGCACCAGTTTCAAATAAGCCACCGCCATTCATTAGTGGAACGATAGATAGCATTTTCGCACTCGTTCCAAGCTCTAAAATTGGGAATAGGTCAGTTAGGTAATCACGTAATACGTTACCCGTTACTGAAATAGTATCTTCGCCTTTTTTCATGCGCTCTAGAGAGTATAGTGTTGCATCCACTGGTGCTTTGATTAGGATTTCAAGGCCATCAGTGTCATGCTCAGGCAAATATGCGTTTACCTTTTTGATAAGTTCAGCGTCGTGAGCACGGGCTTCGTCTAACCAGAAAACGGCAGGTGTATTCGTTGCGCGAGCACGGTTAACCGCTAGCTTTACCCAGTCTTTGATCGGTGCATCTTTCACCTGACACATACGCCAGATGTCGCCCTCAGCAACGGTATGCTCAAGTAAAGTGTTGCCCGCAGCATCAACAACGCGGATTGTGCCAGCTGATGGCGCTTCAAACGTTTTGTCGTGTGAACCGTACTCTTCCGCTTTTTGTGCCATTAGACCGACGTTAGGAATTGTACCCATAGTACGTGGGTCAAATGCACCATTTTCTTTACAGAAATCGATAGTTGCGCCGTACACACCTGAGTAACAACGATCTGGGATCACAAAAGCAGTATCTTGTTGTTTACCTTCAGCATTCCACATCTGGCCGCTTGAACGAATTGCTGCAGGCATTGATGCATCGATGATCACGTCACTAGGTACATGCAGGTTTGTAATACCACGGTCTGAGTCTACCATCGCGATATCAGGTGCTGTCTCGTAAACTGCTGCAAGGTCAGCTTCGATTTCTTTGCGCTTCGCGTCGTCCAACGACTCAATTTTTGAGTACACGTCGCCAACACCGTTGCTTGCATCAACACCGATTTCAGCAAATGTCGCTGCATGTTTCTCGAATACGTCTTTGTAGAATACTTTTACAGCGTGACCAAAGATGATTGGATCTGACACCTTCATCATGGTTGCTTTCATGTGTAGCGAGAATAGAACGCCTTTATCTTTTGCTTCTTGTACTTGTGCTGCTAAGAATTCACGTAGTGCCTGTACACTCATACGAGAGGCGTCAATGATTTCACCTGCAAGTAGTGGCGTGCTTTGTTTAAGTACGGTGATGTCACCATTGATCGCTACGTGTTCAATACGAACATCAGTCGCTTCAGCAACCGTTACCGATTGTTCAGAACCGAAGAAGTCACCGTCAGACATTGATGCAACATAAGACTGTGAGTCTTTCGACCAAGCACCCATTGAATGCGGGTTTTTACGAGCGTAGCCTTTGACTGAAGTTGGAGCACGGCGGTCTGAGTTACCTTCACGAAGTACTGGGTTTACTGCACTACCTTTGATTTTGTCATAACGTGCTTTAACATCTGCTTCTTCGTCTGTTTTGGCTTCAGAAGGATACTCTGGGAGCGCGTAACCTTTAGCTTGCAATTCTTTAATCGCTGCACGAAGTTGTGGAATTGAAGCACTGATATTAGGTAGCTTGATGATGTTAGCTTCAGGCGTTTTAGCAAGTGCACCTAGCTCAGCGAGTGCATCACCAATACGTTGTTCTTCTTTTAAGTACTCAGGGAAAGTCGCAATAATACGTCCTGCAAGTGAAATATCGCGAGTTTCAACTTCGATATTTGCAGGCTTAGTGAATGCTTGGATGATTGGCAATAGCGAGTATGTTGCGAGAGCCGGGGCTTCATCTGTTTTGGTATAGATAATTTTCGATGTCATCATCATTCCTAGATAGTTGTGGGCTGTTACGCCGTTCAACAATTGCTAATAGGACTAAGCGACGCAATTTTCACACTCAACAACGTGTTGTTGTAGCTGGTTTAAACTGGACCAGTTCACTAAGCGATTAGTGAAAGATGCAAAAAAACCTCGACAATGCTCATTAGAATCGATGTCTAGGTAGCGCAGCATTAGCAAGTTTGTTAGGTATTTATACTTTTGGCTTATTACAATAACTGGTTTTCATTCAGCATTGAAATGCATCAAGTAGCAATATCTAACCAACCTGAAATTGACTTTGCAAGCGTGCTTTAGTCTAACAGTGTTTGCATATGGGGGCTAATTATTAAATTTAAAGTGTAAAAGTGAAAAGTTATAACAAACGAGACAAGAAAAGGCTGAAAATTTCTTTTAGATTTGGAGGAGCGATTCAAAGAGAGGAATAAGCGAGCACTCATGTAACCCGCTTTAGCCAAAAACTACTTAACACTTAAACAACATCTTCCGTAATTGGAGCAATGTTAGTTGCGTGTAGACCCTTGGGCCCTTGTTGTAGCTCGAATGATACATCCTGACCAGCTTTAAGCGTCTTGTATCCATCCATTACAATCGTTGAGTAATGAGCAAAGATATCTTCGTCACTGCCGTCTTCTACGATGAAACCAAACCCTTTGGCGTTATTGAACCATTTGACTTTTCCGCAAGCCATACTTCTACATCCTTCTATAAGTTGACTAAATTAAAGTTAATCTACTCTTTTAATTTTGCTAAACTGCCCATAGATTAGACAGTCATGTAAGACTGTAGTTTATATGAGCAAGCAGTCAAGTTTTTTGCTCTTTTTTTTAACATTTTATTTATTTCTCAAATCTATTTGCTTGAGTATATAAGACAAGACTATATTTATTATGAGTGGGACAAAAGATTCTGGTGTATTGGACGCCGTTCGCGAGGAACAGAAGCAGCAGCTTCAACCGCCGCGAAAATATAAAGTGATTTTGAATAATGATGATTACACGCCCATGGATTTTGTTGTCGAGGTATTGACGACATTCTTCAATATGGATAGCGAGAGAGCAACTGAGGTGATGCTTGAAGTGCATCACAAGGGAAAAGCGGTATGTGGAGTATACCCTGCTGACATAGCCCATACTAAGGCTGAGCAGGTAAACCGATATGCTCGTGACAACGAGCACCCGCTGCTCTGTAGTTGTGAGCAGGAATGACCTATAAATTTCTTGTTGGGGGTTGCCAATGCTAAACAAAGACTTAGAACTTACTCTTAATGCCGCGTTTCGCGAGGCTCGTTCTCGCCGTCACGAATTTATGACGGTTGAGCATTTATTACTTGCATTGATCGATAACCCTTCTGCTAGTGAGGCGCTAGATGCCTGTGGTGTCGATATGGATACCTTGAAGCGCGAGTTATCAGAGTTTATTGATGAAACTACGCCTGTTATTCCAGATTTAGAGGAAGACAGAGAAACACAACCAACACTTGGTTTTCAACGTGTGCTACAACGCGCTGTATTCCATGTTCAATCTTCTGGTCGCTCAGAAGTGACTGGAGTAAATGTACTTGTTGCTATTTTTTCTGAGCAAGAAAGCCAGGCTGTTTATTTACTGAAAAAGGCTGACGTGAGCCGCTTGGATATCGTTAATTTCATTAGTCATGGTATCTCTAAGATTGAAGATGATCACGAGCAAGAAGATCATGAAGAAATGCAAGACGATAGCGGTGAAATGCAACAGGAAGAGAAAACCAAGCTGGAAAATTTCACTTCTAATCTAAATATTCAAGCGGAATCTGGCCGCATTGATCCGCTGGTTGGTCGTGATGAGGAAGTTGAGCGTACGGTTCAGGTACTGTGCCGTCGTAAGAAAAATAACCCATTACTCGTTGGTGAAGCGGGGGTTGGTAAAACTGCGATTGCTGAAGGTCTAGCGTATCGAATAGTCAATAACCAGGTACCTGATGTAATTGCCGATGCAGTGGTTTACTCACTGGATATGGGGGCATTACTTGCGGGTACAAAATATCGCGGTGACTTTGAGAAGCGCTTTAAAGCGCTACTAAAAGAACTTCAATCGAAACCTCATGCGATATTATTTATTGACGAAATCCATACCATTATAGGCGCTGGCGCTGCTTCAGGTGGTGTAATGGATGCGTCTAATCTAATTAAGCCACTGTTATCGAGTGGACAACTTCGCTGTATGGGCTCAACAACATACTCTGAATTCAAAAATATTTTTGAGAAAGACAGAGCGTTAGTGCGCCGCTTCCAGAAAATTGATGTGGTTGAACCAAGTGTTGAAGATACCACTAAGATCTTACATGGATTGAAAGAGCGTTATGAAGAGCACCATGGTATTCGTTACACGCAAAAAGCGTTAAAAGCGGCTGCTGAACTCAGTGCTAAATATATCAATGAGCGTCACTTGCCTGACAAAGCAATTGATGTCATTGACGAAGCGGGCGCCAGTCAAAGGCTACAACCAACTTCAAGACGTAAGAAAACGATTAATGTGTCGGACATTGAAGCGATTGTGTCTAAAATGGCGCGTATTCCACAGCAAAGCGTATCATCTAGTGATAAAGAAACACTTAAGAATCTTGATCGTAACTTGAAGATGCTGGTGTTTGGACAAGATGAATCGATTGACGCGTTAACATCAGCAATTCGCTTATCACGCTCTGGTCTTGCTAATGAAGACAAGCCAGTAGGTTCATTCTTGTTTGCAGGTCCTACAGGGGTCGGTAAAACCGAAGTAACCAAGCAACTTGCTAAGTGCATGGGCATAGAATTTATTCGCTTCGACATGTCTGAGTACTCTGAGCGCCATGCCGTTAGTCGCCTAATTGGTGCGCCTCCGGGATACGTTGGCTTTGAGCAGGGTGGTCTGTTGACCGAGGCTGCAATCAAGCATCCTCATGCAGTGGTGTTGCTCGATGAAATAGAGAAAGCGCACCCAGATATCTACAACATTCTATTGCAGGTTATGGATCATGGTACGCTAACAGACAACAATGGTCGTAAGGCAGACTTTAGAAACATTGTGTTGGTGATGACAACAAATGCGGGTGTGCAAGAGACTGTTCGTCAATCGATTGGATTCCAGCAGCAAGACTATTCTCATGATGCCATGGTAGAAATCAATAAGGTGTTCACACCCGAGTTTAGAAACCGCTTGGATAACATCATTTGGTTCAACCACCTAGAGAAAGAAGTTATCTTGCAAGTTGTGGATAAATTCATTGTTGAACTGCAAGCGCAGCTTGATAAGAAATCGGTTAATCTGGAACTTACGGCGCAAGCACGAGATTGGCTGGCAGATCTGGGTTATGATAAGGCAATGGGGGCTCGTCCAATGGCGAGGGTTATTCAGGACAACCTGAAAAAGCCACTTGCCAATGAAATCTTGTTTGGTCATTTGTCTGATGGTGGGACAGTGAAAGTTACGGTGAAAGACAACAAGTTGTCCTTTGATTACCAAACGGAAGCGGTGTCAGCATAAAACCTTTGAGGTATTTATAAAAGCCCAGCGTCGCTGGGCTTTTTGTTTTCGGCCCTAAACCACCTACTTCAGTAGGTGGTTATCATCATTTAGGCTTTGCCTGAAAAAATACTCATGTTAATTCCTTACTTGATTTTTAGCGAAGTCATATAAGGAAAAAACATGA